>JALGUJ010000134.1 GCA_029820945.1 Candidatus Zipacnadia bacterium
CCGACGGGCTGCTGGACCTCGATGAGCTGATCAGCGACACGATCACCGAGTGGCGCGACCAGCCCGGCAAGTCGCAGATCACGATCCGCCAGCTCATCTCCCTGACCGGCGGGCAGGAGACCGGGGGCGAGAAGGGCCGCGTCCCCACCTACGCGGCCGCGCTGAAGGTCTCGCAGGTCGCGCAGCCCGGCGAGCGCTTCATGTACGGCGCGGTGCCCTTCCAGGTGTTCGGTGAGGTCATGCGGCGCAAGCTTGACGGCTCGCCGCTGGCGTACATGCAGCAGCGCATCTTCGACCCGATCGGCCTGGAGCACGGGCGGTGGCTGCCCGACCGGGACGGCAACCCGCGCATGCCCTCGGGCGCGGCGCTGACCGCGCGGGATTGGGCGAAGCTGGGCGAGCTGATGCGACTGGGCGGCGAGTGCGACGGCGAGCAGGTCATCCCCCGCGAGCTGCTCGATCAGTGTCTGCAGCCGTCGGACGCCAACCCCTGCTACGGGCTGACCTGGTGGCTGGTGCGGCCCGCAACGCGCAGTGAGCTTCCCGAGGGCGACCAACTGAGCCCGCTGATGGCGCACATGGCGACGATCCCGGAGATGCCCGACGACCTCTGGCCGGCCGTGGCGACCAGGAGCCCGCGGCCCCGACCATCGAGCCGGCGGCCGGGCGCGGCTGAAGCCCCGTCCCTCCACAACAGCGACGAGAACGGCCTCGCGCTGCTCGCCTTGCCTCTCCCGACGGCGACTGTGCGCATGACGGCACCCGAAGGGACGCACACACAAAGCTGCCTGCCGCCTGCAAGTGACCGCTGTTGACAGATCCGCTCCTGCCGCGTCACAATGCGCCCGAGAGAGCGCCGATGAACAGGTCGCGCTGAATGCGAGGTGCCGCCTGTGCCGCTGCGCATCAAGCCCATCAGGTTTGAGATTGACTACTACCGGGACCGACCGGGCCGCGGAACCGTGATGGTCAGCGACGCCCCGGAGCGCCCGGCCGATAGGCCTTCGGCCCTGGCCGATCACATCCGTGACATGCTGCCGCCCGACGTCCCCGCGGAGGTGCTGCCGCAGGCCAGGGTGGGCCGGCAGTCCGACGTCGTGGCCCTGCGCGAGAGCCTGGAGCCGGACGTGGACGCGATGGTGCTCACCGGTTCCGTCGATCAGGCGCTGTGGGCACGGGTGTGCGATCTGGGCATTCCCATCCTGTTCATGGCGCACAGCGGCCTCTGGCGCACCTTCATGGAGGATGGCGGCTGGGAGCACCACATGCCGGACGAGGAGGTGGGGTTCGAGGCACTCGTGGCCGCTCTGGCCTTGCGCAAGAGCCTGCGGGACATGAACGCACTCTACATCGGCCCGCTGCCCTCCATCGCCATCGCGGCCAACTGCTGGGACCTGGAGGCCATCCGCGCGGTGTTCGGCGTGCACTTCATCCAGGTGGAGGTGCGCGAGCTGCTGGCCATCCAGGAGACCGTGCCCGACTCCGAGGCGGATGCGGTGCTGTCCGGCTGGGAGGAGCACATCGGCCGCCTGGTGGAGCCAAGCCGGGAGGACGTGCTGGAGGTGGCGAAGCTCTACGTGGCGATGCGCCGGCTGCTGGCGCGGGAGGAGGCCACGGGGCTGGCGGTGAGCTGCGGGCGGCTGACGGAGGTCAAGTTCCTCCCCCCCTGCCTCGCCATGAGCATGCTGATCGATGAGGGCATCCCGTCCGCCTGCGGCGACACCAACAGCCTGCTGGTGATGACGTCCCTGATGCAGTTCTCCGGCGGGCCCGCGCTGATGGGCAACTTCACCGTGTGGCCGGAGGAGAATCAGGTCTCCATTCACCACGACGTGTTGGCACCGAGCCTCGCGACCGCTCCTCTGGACCTGTTCGGGTTCCACCGGCGGGGCGAGGGCGTGACGGGCTACGCGGACCTCCGCACCGGCGAGCCGGCCACCGTCTGCGGCCTATCGCGGGACCTGGGTGAGATGCTGGTCATCGGCGGCTCCGTGGCACGCAGCGAGAACATGGTCCATTGCCGCACCCGCGTCTTCATCGATATCGAGGACGCCTCGGCCATCCGGCACGCGCGGGTCGGGCACCACTACACCATGGTCTACGGAGATGTGCGCGAGCGCATGCGGGCCCTCGGGCGGGTCCTGGGCGTCGGTGTGAGGGTCCTGTAGGCGCCGGCACGAGGATTCCCCCGGCCGGGGGGCCAACCTACCACCGAGGCTTATCTCAGGATGAGGGAGGCCCGCGCTATGTACGCCACCGGGCTCATCGCGGCCGCGCTGCTGGCCGCAACCGTGGCGGCGGCCGACGACTTCGAGTACAGCCCCTTCGAGGACTTCGAGGACTGCAGCGCCTGGATCAAGGGCGACCCCAACACCGACATGACGCAGCGGGAGGTCGGCGTCGCCCCCAGCAGCGAGTTCGTGCATGAGGGCGAGCAATCGCTGGCCTTCATGATCCGCGTGGACTGGACGCCCAAGCCGGGGCAGCAGTATGCGAAGGGCTGGCCGATGCTCAACCGCGAGCTTGACCCGCCGCTGGACTGGAGCGCCTGGGACCGCGTCTTCTTCTGGCTGTACACGCAGACGGAGGACCCTCTGCCTCAGGACCGTGTGCTGCGCGTGGGGTTCTTCGGGGAGGGCGAGGGGGCCAGGGGCGGGCCGTGGTACACCATCCCCGACATCGTGCCGAACGAGTGGAAGCTCGTCTCCGTCCCGCTGGACGCCGAGCGCGACTGGACGCGCGTGAACCGCATCAGCTTCTACGTGGCGGAGGGCTGGTACCAGGACGGAGACCGGGTCAACTTCTACATCGATGACATGCAGCTCGCCCGCCGCATCTCGCCGGCGCTGCAGAGCGCCGCCGTGGCCTCGCGCACGGGAGACCGCGGCTCGCTGGTGGTGGAGGTCGCGCTCGAGGGCCGTCCGGACCCCGCCCGGCACAGCGTTCGCTGCACGGTCACGGACCTCGACGGCGGCGAGCGCGGGCAGATGCGCTGGCGGCTGGAGGAGCGCGCCCAGCGCTTCGAGATGGACCTGCACGGCGTCCCGCCGGGCAGTCACTACGCCCTGGTTGAGCTGATGGATGGGGAGGGAGCCGTGCTCGACAGCCGGAGGCAGTACTTCCGGAGCCTCGAGCCCGGCAGGCGCACCTACCTGCAGCTCATCAGCTTCTACTCGTCGGGGCAGTGGAACAGTGACGATCTGTCCGGCCTTGCCGTGCTCAACGACTCTGCCTACGCCGCGGTCGCGCTCCCCTTCTGGGGCGCCTATGACACCGACCCGGTCGAGGACTGGGAGGAGCTGCTGCCCAGGCTCGACGAGGCACGGGACATTCTGGACATCGATCCCTGGCCGTGGGTCTTCTCGAACCGCTTCATCGGCAGCCCCGAGGACGCGCGCGGGCACGCGAGCGGGCGAGCCGGCAACCTGGAGTACTTCCGGCGCATCCCCATCCTGGACCTGGACAACGAGACCGGGGCGCGGGCGGACATGATGAAAATGTGGCGGCTGGCCGTGCGCGCCGCCCTCTACTGGGGCTCGCCGGGGATCGTGCTCGACCTCGAGGCCTACAACAACTACCCGAGCTACCGGGTGCGATACACCGCCGACCGCCGCGGCGAGAGTCCGGCCGAGGTCATCCGCAGGTGCGAACTGGTGGGCGAGGACCTCGCGAAGATCGTCGAGGAGATCTACCCCGAGTGCATCATCTGGACGCTCTTCAGCCGCCTGGACAGCGCCCACAGGCTGCCTGACTACGACGGCGACGTCTACCCGGTGCCGGGCCACATCAGCCTGGGCTTCCTCCGCTACGCGAAGGCCCATGACCTGCCCTGCAAGTACTTGTGCGGCGGGGAGCTCACCCCGGGTTACTACAACCCGAACGTGGCGGCGCTGGAGGAGAAGATCGTTACGCGCGACCGCGACCTGGCGCCGATCCTCGAGCAGTTCCCGCGGCACTTCTTCCTGGCCGGCACCATCTCGCCCTACCATGACTTCTCGATCAACACCGGCTTCATGAAGGACCGGCCCGGCGAGAACCCGGAGATACGGACGCTGGACGACTTCGCGCCCATGTTCGAGGCCCTGTTCACCGCCTACGACTGGAACTGGATCTACGCCTCGTCCGCGGCGAAGACGATGCCCTACGACCCCGAGCACAATGCGATGTATCGCGAGGCGCTCGAGCGGGCGCTGGAGGCGGCGGCGCGATAGCGGCCACCGCCCTACTCGCCGCTCAGGAGCACGAGCCGGAAGTCCCTCGCGCCGACCTGCCCCGTCAGGCGACTGCCGTCGAGCGCGACCTCAGTTGCATCCAGCGGGTCGCTCGCGGTCAGGTCCGGCACCTCTGCCAGCTCCAGCTTCTCCAGGTCGAGCTGGAGGCCGAGGTCGGTCGCTTCCTCCGCCCAGTTCGCGATGACCAGCATCACCCGCCCGGGCTTGATGTGCGCGGAGCACACCAGCGTGTCGGACTGGCCGCCGATGATGCCCGCGGCCTCCCAGTAAGGCAGAAAGCGGTTGCCCGGGTCGCCGATGCGGAAGTCGTGCTGGAGGACCTTGAGCGCGCGGTCCATCTCGCCCTTGTTGCACCATCCGCGCCAGAAGTAGACGTCATGAGGCAGGAAGTACGCGAGAATCTCGCGCGTGTACGGGACCGACTTGCGGTGATCTGAGGGCAGCTCGGGCAACAGGTAGGGCGCCACGCCCCACTGATAGCCCATGTACTGGGCCTTCAGCTCCTCCACGGGCAGGACGGCGAAGTAGTCCGGGTCCTCCTTGCTCAGCTTCATGTTCAGGTGCTCGCCGTTGACGAAGCTGTCGCAGAAGACGTAGAAGGGCAGCATGAGCTGGCCGGACATGTGGATGTCGATCCAGGGCCAGTCGGAGTGCTCGCAGGCGATGGCGCGCATGCGGCGGAAGTACTCGCGCAGGCCGAGCATGCCGTAGCTGGGATGCAGCGCTCCGTCCTCGCCGTGAATGGCGCCTCCCGTGCGGTCGTTGTAACTGGGGTAGATGTAGGGATCGTCGATGTACATCCCGTCCAGCCCCAGCTTCATCATCTCGTTGATCTCCCAGATCCACCAGTCAACCACGTTGGTCTCCCGGTCTACCCGGCCGCCGTCGGGGGGCTCGAGGGTGAGCTGGTCGAGCAGGGCCGCGGTCGAGACGCTCGCCCAGTCTCCGTAGTAGGTCTCGGATATCGGCATGCCGGCGGTCACGATGTTCGGGTAGTGGTGCTGGATGTCCGCGACGCCCTCGGTCGTGTCCCAGCTATCACGCAGGACATCCTCGGAGTGCTTCGGCACGGGGTAGCCGTGGTCGTGGGGCATCCCCGGCGCGTGCGACCACCAGACGCGGAAGCGCACCGGCTCCTCGGTCCCCGCGTCGAGCGCCTCGCGATGCCCGGGGTTCGTGACCGCGCCGTCGCGTACCATCCCCCGCCAGCCCTCCGGGAAGGGGCGCATCGGTGTGCCGCACAGGCAGAAGCGCAGCACGATCGGGTTCGCGCGGTCATGCAGCTCCGGCGCGAAGTTGAGCCGCAGCGTGGCAATCGGGCCCTCGCGCACGAGCTGGATGCGGCCTTCCTGCATGATGTCGCCGAACCAGCCGTCGTCGCGGTCGTTGAACCGGCAGAGCCCGCGGTACTCGTCGCCGAGCCAGATCAGCGGCAGCCGGGTGTCCTCCCAGACCACGCCCTCGCCGGCGGGCGCCGCGCCGGCGAAGCTGGTCATCTTCGACCCGTCCACTGAGTTGAAGTTCATCAGCGTCACGCGCTCGCTGTGCAGCGGGATCTCCAGCCGCATCTCCTCGAGGTCTGCCGCTCCGTCCGGGTCGATCGTCAGCTCGACCTGCATGATGCCGTCGTAGTCGAGCCTGGAGCTGGCGTGGAGGTGCACGCCCGCCGCCTCGGCCCGCGAGGTCGCGAGCACGTGGTCGTCGGCGCTCTCCACGATGCTGGCCTGCGCCACCTCCACGCGTGCCGGCTCCCGGTTGATCCGTCCGGCCACTGCGATCGGTGCCGCCGGCAGCCCGACCGTCTCGTGGAAGCGCTCGGCCAGCTCGGAGATCTGCGCATTCGGATCCGGGTAGGTCGTGAGCTGGCGCAGGATCAGCGCGTCGGAGAAGACGTAGCTGCGACCCCACGGGCTGACGATCAGCCCGGCGGTCTCGATCGGCTCGTAGGGCGGCAGAACCTCGTCGGTCACGCCCGGCGCGTTCTCCCACCAGGGCGGCTGCTCCGGGACGCTATGTATCGTGCTCGCGACCAGGGGCTCGGCACCCGGCGCGCCGACGGTCACGCGCAGCTCGTAGTCGCCGGGCGCCATCCCGTCGGTATCGATGAAGGTGAACAGCTCGCGCGCATCGTCGAATGGGGGCGGCTCCTGCTCCGCCGCCGGTTCGCTCCCGCATCATTCGCGCCGTCGATGAAGAGCGCCGCGCGGCCCTTCTCCCACACCCCCGCCACGTGGTGCCGGACGCCCGGCTCCCACCCCACGTGCGTGTAGGGAACCGCGATCTTGCTCAGGCGCTCCTCGCCCGGGTCGCCCTGGCAGTAGAAGGCCAGCGACCGCGAGATGCCCTTGTCCTGCTCGGTGCGCATGCACTTGTACAGGATCGGCCAGCCCGGCTCATTGGACGTGGTGAAGAAGATGTGGAACAGGTCGTCATCGCCGCGCCGGTCGAGCGGCTTGACCCAGGTCTCCACCGTCCCCGCCTCATCGTTGATGTTCGCGTCACCGGGGTACTCCAAGTACTGCATCTCGGTCACGATGGCGTCGCCGACAACGCCCTCCGTGGTCTCGATCTCCTCGAGAACCGGGCGCTCCGTCTCCCCGGGGATCACCTGCGTGACCGTCCCGGTCGCATCGCCGGCGGCGACCTGGGCGTCAAGGCCCTCGTCGAAGTCCGCGTGGAGGAGCAGCTCCGCCTCATGTGCGCCGGCGGGTGCGGCCAGCGCGGCCATGAGCGCGATCATCGCGAGCATGGGTAGGCACTCCCCTCGGGACGAGTCCCTGGACACCGGGGTATTCAGCCGCCGGGCGTTTCATTCCTGCCGCAGGGAGGCCTGCGGGCCGGCCGCGGCGTATTCGCAGGTAGTGGCACTCTCTCATCGCGCCTGTTCGGGAGGAGAGGCGAATGCGCGTAACCATGGTTGTGCTGACGGCGCTCGCCGCGGGCGGATTGGCGGCCGCGGACTTCGCCGTCGTGACTGACGGCCGGCCCGCCTGCTCCATCGCGCTGCCGGCGGAGCCGCACCCGGCGGTCCAGCGCGCCGCCGACGAGCTTCGGGCGCACATCGCGCTCTCAACCGGCGCGGAGCTGCCGGTGGTGAGTGCGGACGAGGCTGAGGGGGCGGTGATCGAGCTGCGGGTGGCGGACTGGGAGGGCTACCCCACAACGCCGCTCCGCCGGGCCACCGACGCCTACGAGATCCGCGTGACGGCCGAGCGCGTCGTCATCGAGGGACCGGACCCCGGCTGCGTGCTCTTCGCCGCCGACGACTTCCTGCGCCGCTTCGTCGGCGTGCGCTGGCTGGCGCCGGGAGAGCTGTGGACCGAGGTGCCCGAGCGGGACTCGCTCAGTGTGGCGGAGGGCGTCTATCGCGACGAGGCTCGACTGGCGGTGCGCGCGCTGCACACCGTGGGGGTCGCCTACCACTGGGATCAGGATGCCTCGGAGTGGATGTCGAGGCTGCGCTTCAACCGCAAGGCCATGCATGTGGACCGGCTGTGGCACACCGGGCCGAAGCTCGAGCCGCTGGGAATCCGGCCGCTCGGGGGCGGCCACACCATGGGCTACTGGCTGCCGAATGATGAGCACTTCGCCGAGCACCCCGAGTACTACGGAATGGACGCCGGAGTGCGGCGGCAGATCGGCGGCGGGGGCTCGCAGATCTGCCTGTCGAGTGAGGAATCGCCCGCGGTCTTCGCCCATAGGGTCAACGAGTACGCCGCCGAGAACGCCGTCATGGACATCATCGGCATCGCCATGAACGACGGCTGGGGCTTCTGCACCTGCCCCGCCTGCCTGGCGCGCTACCGGCGGGACCGCCCGCAGCCCCAGTGGCTCTCGGACCTGGTCTTCGGCTTCTCCAACGCCGTCGCACGGCGCGTCGCGCGGGAGCATCCGGACAGAGTGCTCCTGCAACTGGCGTACACCAACTTCTACGACGGGCCCGCCTCGATCGACATCGAGCCCAACCTCATGGTGGAGTACTGCCTGTGGCGGGCCGGCTTCAACACCCCCGTCAGCGATCCGCACAACGAGGCCGATGCGCTGGCGCGAGAGCAGACGCTCGGATGGGCCGAGAAGTGCGATCACCTGCTGGTCAGGGAGTACGTGGGTGGCGTGAACCTGCCGGACGTGCGCGTGCTGGCGGAGGACATCCGCTGGTATCGCGACCTGGGGGCCGATGGGTGGTTCACCGAGATTCACCCCCACCGGTGGCTGCCGCGCGAGCGGATGTGGGTGCTGGCGCATCTGCTCTGGGACCCCGACGCCGACGTCGATGCGCTGCTCGACGACTTCTTCCGCGCCGCCTACGGCCCCGCGCGCGAGCCCATGCGCGCCATCTACGACCTGCTCGAGCGCGCGCTGCTCGATGCGCCGACGCCCTTCGCGGGGAAGTCCCGGCTGGCCGCGCCCTACCTGGTGCCGACCGATCGATGGGTCGAGATCCTGCGGCTGTTCGAGAGCGCCGAGGAGCTGGTCGCGGGCGATGAGCAGGTCCTGGCCCGCATCGAGCAGACCAGGCGCGACCTGCAGGAGCTTCGGAACGTCGCGCGTGCCCTCGGCGACCGAAGGCTGCTCGGGCAGCCTCCGGTCGAGGAGGAGGGCCGGCTCAGCGCCTACGGCGAGCGCCTGCTGACCGAGCGAAATCTGCTGCCGAACGGCTCGTTCGAGCTGGGCCCTGACGACTTCGGCGAGTGGCACCCGGCCATCAACCGCGGCGAGTATGAGCTGGGCGTGACCGACGAGACGGCGCTGCACGGGCGGTACTCGGCCTTCATGCGCTGCACCGAGCGCGGGAAGTCGCGCTGGGTGCACTCCTACTTCGACGTGGACCCCGATGGCATCTACGAGGTCAATGTGTGGTACCGCACCTCGCAGGATGCGTTCTGGACGCTGCGCTTCGGCGTGGCCGGCGGCGAGGGCTGCAGCGTGCGCACATGGAACACCAACACCGCGGGTCGGTGGCAGCACCTGCGCTTCACCGGCCTGACGCCCACGTCGGGGCAGATGGTCCTGTGGCTGGACAACTACGCGACCGGGACCGTCTGGCTGGACGCGGTGAGTGTGACCAGGATGGACCGGCCTACCTGAGAGCCGGGTCCGTCGCTTCGCGGCGATGATCGCCATCGGCGAGACGGCGCGCACGAGGCAGAGGGACGGTGCCGGCGGCGGGGAACGTGACGGCTGAGCCACGCAGTAGCGTCCCGGCGTGCCTGCGAGACGCAAACCGTCGGACAGATCACATGCCAATAGGAGGACATACCATGAAGCTCTGTCTTCTGACCTTCAACCTGGGCCGGGATTTCGAGCTCGACGAGCTGCTCGCAGTCTGTGATCGCTACGGCTACGAGGGCGTCGAGTGCCGCGCCCAGGCGGATCATGGGCACGGCATCGAGCTGGACACAACGCCCGATCAGCGCGCGCAGATCAAGAGCAAGTTCGACGCGCATCTCGTCAACCTCGCCGGGATCTCCACAAGCTGCAAGTTCGAGTCCCTCGATCCCGCAGAACGCCAGGAGAACATCGACATCGCGAAGCAGTTCATCGACCTCGCGGCCGAGGTCGGCGCCCCGCGCATCCGCGTGTTCGGCAATGCCTTCCCTCCGGGCGCCGACAGGGATGAGGTGGTCGAGAACGTCGGCCACGCGCTGCGGGAGATCGGCGAATACGCCGAGGGCACCGGGGTGGACTGCAACCTGGAGATGCACGGCGACTTCTACTACTGGAAGTACGCCCTGCGCGCCGTGGAGATCGCCGATCACGACCGGATCGGGATTGTGTACAACTGCGACCGGCGCGAGCCCGGCTGGGGGCCGATCAGCACCTTCATCGAGCCCGTGGCAGAGTACCTGCGGCACGTGCACCTGCACGACATCGAGTCGCCGGAGTACCCCTACCAGGATCTGTTCCGCATCCTGCGCAACATGGGCTACCACGGCTACGTCTCGCTGGAGGCCAGCCCCAGCGGGGACGCGGAGCGGGTGATCGCGATCTACGCGCGCCTGTATGAGTGCATGTGCCGGTTGGCGTAGGGACGGCATCGCTCCCCTCGCGTGCCTGCCGTTCGCCCTCTGCCGCCTCGGCCGCGTCGTCTGCGGCGGCAGCGCGAGGGGGGTGGCTGAGCGAAGCGAAGCCGGGTGGAAAGGGGCGCCGTTGGCATTGCCGCGCATAAGGAGGAGCCCGCCATGCGCACGCCGGCATCTCTCGCCATACTCCTCGCGACCACCGCCGTCTTCGCCCAGGATGACGCCGCGACGCTCTACGCGCCCTTCGACGGCGAGTTCGACGCCACGATCGCGGTCGGCGGGGCCGCCGCGACGGTGCAGGGCGAGCCGCGCTTCGTCGAAGGGCGCGTCGGCCAGGCCGTCGTCGTGAGCAATGAGAGCTGGCTGAGCTACCCGGCTGAGGGCAACCTGAACCCGTCGCAGGGCGCGGTCGAGTTCTGGCTCCAGCCCATCGACTGGGATGGCAGCGACGATCAGGGCAGCCACTTCTTCGTCGGCGCCTTCGGCAACGACCGCATCTTCATCTACAAGTTCGCCCGCTGGCGGCACTTCACGTTCCATGTGCGGACGGACGACGCCGACCACTACGAGTCGATGAAGGCGGGCATCTACCGGTGGGAGGCGGGCGAGTGGCATCACGCGGTGGTCACGTGGGACCCGGCCTACCTGCGCATCTACCTGGACGGCGAGATGGCGGCCGAGGCGTCGATCCCCTCGCCCATCGACGACCTGGGGGACACGATCTTCGTCGGCAAGGAGCTGGCGACGCCGCAGTTCGCCGCCGGCGAGACGGCCATTGACGAGCTGCGCATCTACCCGCGGCCGCTCTTCCCCGAGGAGGTCCGCCGCGCCTACCAGCGCGCCGACGACCCACAGGTGACCCAGCAGCCCTACAGCGACCTCTCGATCTACTACACCGGCTTCCCGAGCGAGCACCGCGCTGAGCTGAGCTTCGTGGCCACCGAGACGGTCCCGGAGGGCGGGACGGCATCGCTGACGGTGACCGATCCCGAGACCGGTCGCACGCCCGTCGAGCGGGAGCTCAGCGTCGGGCCCGCGGGGACGCCGGCCGGCTGCGAGATCGACACCTCGGGCCTGGAGCCGGCGGAGTACGACATGATCGTGACCGTGCGCGATGCTGATGGCGGGACGCTGCTGGAGCAGACAAAGCGCCTGTCGATCCGCGACCACTTCTGGAAGCGTGAGCCGCAGGGCATTCCGACCGAGGTCCCCGAGCCATGGACGCCGGTGGACGTCGGCGGGCTGACGGTGAAGACGTGGAACCGCGTCTATCGCTTCGGGCGCGGCATGATCCAGAGCACCACCACCGCCGGAGAGCAGCTCCTGTCTCGTCCGGTCGGCCTCTATGCCACCTCCGGCGACACCACGCTGCGTCACGCGAAGGACTGGACGCTGGTCGAGGAGTCGCCGCTGCAGGCTGTCTACGAGTCGGAGCTGGCCCTCGGCGATGCGCGCATTCTCCAGCGCCTCACCATCGAGTTCGACGGCTTCATGCGGCTCGACGCCACTGTCCCGGCCGGCACGTCGATGGACTCGCTGCGCTTCGAGGTGCCGATCCGCGAGCAGTTCGCCGGGTACCGCCGCACCAGCACCCAGCGCGAGAAGTACTACGACTCGGGCGCCTTCGTGCCGGGGCAGTGGCCCGCCGCGGAGTGTTACGACTTCTGGATCGGCACTGAGGACTTCGGCCTGAGCGTCATCCTCGAGGGATGCGTGGGCTGGCCCACGGAGGGGGATGAGACCCAGCTCGAGCTGACGGAGGCCAAGGGCGAGGCGCTGTGGATCGCCCACATCGCACGCGAGCCGACCACACTCGACGAGCCGCTCAGACTCAGCTTCGGCCTCCAGGCCACGCCGGTGCGGCCGATGCCCGAGGGCTGGCGGGCCGACTGGCGCGTCGCCCCACGCGTGGGCGTCGAGCCCGACCCGGAGATGGCCGAGGACTACGGGTCGAAGTACGCGGTCATCTGGTGGTCGGGACGCCCGGATACGCCCCGTTGGTTCGGCTTCCCGCAGCCGACGGACCCGGACGCGTTCCGCCGGCTTGTGGATGACTACCACTCACGCGGGATCAAGGTGCTCGTCTACAACAACCTGACCAGCGCCTCCCCGAACACGCCCGAGGCCATTCAGTACTCCGGGGAGTGGTTCGCCGGGCCCACGCCCGTGGCGTTGCGCGGTGCTGGGGAGGAGGCGCCGCCCGAGCGCTGGCTGCGCGTCGATCAGAAGCACCCCGACTGGGCCGACTTCATCATCGGCTGGGAGGCCAGGGCTATCGAGCAGTACGGCGTTGACGGCTGGTACTTCGACTGCGCGCAGCCCTACCCGATGCAGGAGGCTGTCCATCCCGTCTTCGATTACCGCGAGCTCTGCAAGCGGGCCTACGTTGCGGTCAAGAGCCGCAGGCCCCAGGGCGCGATCATCACCCACATGTCCTCCCACTACATTGCGCCGGCGCTGAGCTTCTCGGACGCGATGCTGCAGGGCGAGCAGTTCCGCTGGCCGCTGCCCCAGTGGCAGGTGGAGGACGACTACACGAAGGTGCTGTCGCTGGACTACGCGCGCACGGAGCTGACCGGGCGGAACCTCGGCTGCGTGCCGGTCTTCCTGCCGGAGTTCCCGGGCGGCGGGCACCGGACGGAGCGCAACTCGTGGCACCTGATGGCCTTCACGCGGCTGCACGACATCAACGTCTGGCCGATCTGGACCGATCCCGACCCGTTCGGCGCGCTATGGCGGGCGCAGGACGAGTTCGGCATCGGCGAGGGCGACGTCGAGTTCCTGCCCTACTGGGA
>JALGUJ010000030.1 GCA_029820945.1 Candidatus Zipacnadia bacterium
CGGGAGCCGTCATTGCCGCCGTCATACGGTCGCCATTGGGGAGCGCCCCGCGTCAGCATCCGTGGCCTGGATCGTCGCAGGCGCCGGGAGCCCCGCGGCTGAATGGCGTGGGTGTGTGGGGCCCGCGCCTGCGGCAGGCACGCAGCCTGTCGCCGCATGCCGCCGGTGGGAGCGGCACTGCTGTGTGGGAGGCACAGTCGTGGCAGAGAGGCTGCATGCAGGGCAGCCGGCGCCTGAGGCCGGTGACTACGAGGTGATTGCGCGTAACGGACGGCACACTGGGATCTACCGACGCGGACTGAAAGGCAGGCCGCTTCCGCCCACGCCGCAGAAGGGCCAGGGGTACGTGTACGCCGGGAAGCACATGAGACGGAGCAGGAGATAGCCAGACCGACAGCCCGGCATTGCACGTGACCGGGCTGGGGCGGGGACCTGCGCCGTGTGTAGCCGGCGCCGTCGCCGGCGGCGGCGGTAGTGTCACGGATGACGACGGACAGTCTCAGCAACTGGCTTGGAGGTAGCTGATGGCGCCGGGCGCGGCGCTGGGGCTCTGGTATCTGCTGTGCGTGCTCCTACTCGTCTGGCCCATGCGCAGGCTCCCGCACTATCGGGAGGTCTCGCGCTCGGCCCTGTGGATGGCGCCGCCGTGGGCCATCTTCGTCGCGGCCATGATGGGCGGCGGGCGCGCCGAGTCGCTGACCCTGGACTTCGTGCAGGCGATCGCCGGCCTCCCCCTCGTCTATCTGGTCTTCTGGGAGTGGGGGCTGGTCTTCGTGCTGCTCCCCTTCACCCTGGTGCAATACCTCGCAACCGGTGAGAGACTGCTGGATTCGGCCAAGTGGCTGGAGCTGCAGTTCCTGGAGTACTTCCGCAAGCAGCCCCGCATTGCCCTGGTGCTGGGCGGATCGCTCTACATGCCGTGGCTGCTGTGGGTGTTGTTCGCCGCACGGCTGAGCTGAACTGAGCGCGTTTCGCGGCGTACGCTGCCCGCAGCGAGTGCGCCGGGCCGCAGGTGAACGCGCGCAGCCTCGGCGCATACCGTCTGGCCCTGCGGGGAAGGTCTGTCATGCCGGACATGGAACTCAGGGTAATGCTGAGCGTTCAATTGGCCGACGGAGTCATGGCACCGATCCGCGTCCGGGAAATGGCGCGGATTCGACCGTGGTAGGCGGCGCAGTGGCAGACGCCAGGGCTCAATGGGGAGATGCTCCGAGAGCGCGCTGCCGCCCTGGGGGCCCCGACGAACCGTCTTACTCTATCGGTAGCTGAAGGATGACCCAGTGATGCGAATAGACCGGACGCTTGCCGCCCTGCTTGTCCTGCTGGCCGTCGTCGTGCCGCTCGCCGCAATAGCCGCGGAGGAGAACGCCGAGGAGCAGGAGGAGGAGCCCTACGACGAGAGGGGCCTGGTGCAGGACAGCACGCGCGTGTCGGTGAGCTTCACCAGCGGTAGCACCAAGCGCTACGACTACGATGACCTCCGCATCTACCTCAGCGGGAACGCCCACTACGCATTCCGCGGCGATGACTACCTCGATCTGGCGCTGTTCGTGAACAAGCTGGAGCGCTCCTACGATGACCCGCGCTATGAGAGCGGTGACATCAGGAGCATATTCGACGCCGATCTCACCTATGTCTTCGGAGGCGTGGACAAGTACGAGCATGGGGCACACTACGCGGCGGGGCTCACCCTGTTCAGTGACGCTATGTTCGAGGACATGGACGTGGGGCTGGGCTGTGGCGCTAACTTCAACTACCCCGAGGGGACCCTAAAGACATTGATCGGTTTCAGTCGCAACATCGGGTACACTGATTCGTGGGCGCCGCTGGTCGATCTGGGCTGGATCCACACGAAGCGCCTGGATTCGCATTGGACGCTCCGCACCAGGGCCGACGTCATGTGGACCACAGGGCGGGACGCAATCGTGGAGGAGGAGGGCAAGGAGCCGGAGATCGATCCGGATGCGATCTACCTGCTTGACGGTACCATCAGCTACCAGCTCACCAAGGGCTGGAGCCTCTACGCGCGCTACTTCAACGACAATAGCTCCGACTACGCCCGCTCGTACTGGTCGTTCGGTCTGAGCCACTACTACCGCCCGCCGCGCCGCCGGCCGAAGTAGTCGGCACGCCTCGGCACAACACGACCTATCCCCAGGCGTTGATTCGGGCCGCCAAACGCTGTAGTATCGCGGCGACGATCAGGCGCGGACGGCGGCGGTGGGGCATCCTCTCGTGACTGACGACGAGCAAGAACCCCGGAGAGACGGCTCGCTGAGCCAGCAGCAGGTGGCGCATGCCCTGAGGCACTTCGTCATCATGGGCATGCTCTGGGCGGTGTACGGCCCCAACGCCGTGGTCTCCGGCCCGGTGCTCTCCGGCTTCGCCCTCGAGATCGGCCTCAGCCAGGCGCAGATCGGCTTCCTCGCCAGCTTCGTGAGCATGTTCGGGCTCTGGCAGCTCGTCAGCTCGCACCTCACCCGAGGCGTGCGGCGGAAGCGGCGGCTGTGCGTCGCGCTCGGGATGGTCGAGATCACCGCCGGGAGCCTGGTGGTCTCCACCGCGCTGCTGCCCGAAGGCGCGCGCTTCTACGCCATGGCCGGGCTGCTGTCGATCGCCTACCTGCTGGGGCACACCGTGAACCCCATCTTCAACTCGTGGCTATCGAACGTGCTGCCCGCCGATGTGCGGGGCAGCTACATCGGCCGCCGCATGATGTTCATCTCGATCACCAGCATCGTCTACCTCTATCTTGCCAGCCGCTGGCTCGACTGGCGCCCCGAGCCGGCGGGCTTCGCCACGGTCTTCATCGTCGGCTGGGTCGCCGGGGTCCTGGGCTACGTCATGATGGGGCTGACGGCCTATCCCCGGGTCACCGAGGAGGAGAGCCAGGGGCTGGGTGGGGCGCTGACCACCCCGCTGCGCGATCCGCAGTACCGCGCGCTAATCCTGTTCATGTCCACCTGGCTGGCATCGGGGACGATGTCGGGTGCCTTCTATGCCGTCTACATGCTCGAGGACCTGAGGCTGTCGTACGCGCAGGTGGCCATCTACACCAACATTACGCTGCTGATGATGATGGTCTCGTACCCGCTCTGGGGCGCCTTCGTCCAGCGCTACGGATCGAGGCCCGTGAGCCAGGTCACCATCTGGCCCTACATCGGGGCTCTGGGCGCCTGGGTGTTCGTGAACCCCGCGACGTACCTGTGGCTTGTGCCGATCCAGCGCGCTTTCGGTGGCCTCTGCTGGGCCGGAACGCAGATCGCCAATTCAACACTGCTGTACAAACTCGTGCCGGCGGGCAAGGAGAACAGCTCGTACTTCGCCAACTGGATGACCTTCGTGGCGGTGGGCTCGGCGGGCGGCCCCTTCATCGGCGGCCTGATCCGTGGCCTGCTCCCCGAGTCAGGGATCACTGTCATGGGCATGCAGCTCGCGCCGCTGCAGGTGATCTTCGCCATCTCTGCCTGCCTCTGCCTCATCCCGGCCCTGCTCGCCCGGCGGCTCGTGGAGACCGAGGCCGCCTCCCCGCGCTACCTGCTGGGCCAGTTCCGCGGAAACCTGCTCGGCTACGCGCTCAACTACGCGCTCTACCACGTCGGGCTGAACGAGGAGCGGCGCGCCGAGGCGGCGCGGGGGCTCGGCAGGTCGCACACACCCCTGGCGGTCGAAAAGCTGGTGGACGCGCTCGACGACGTCAGTCCACAGGTGCGCAGCGAGGCGGCGCGGGGGCTGGGGGAGATGCGCATGGAGGAGGCCGTCGAGCCGCTCGTCGAGGCGCTGCACGACGACGAGTCGGACATCCGGCCGGAGGCGGCGGAGGCGCTGGGGAAGATCGGCACGCCGGGGTCGGTCGGCCCGCTGGTGGAGGCGCTGCGCGATGAGGACCCCAGGGTGCGCACCTCCGCCGCGCTGGCTCTGGGTGAGATCGGCGGCGACGAGGCACAGCGCGCGCTCTACGAGAGGCTTGTGGGCCACTTCGACAAGTCTACCTTCGCCGCGCTGGTCGATGCCGCCAGCCGGCTGGACGACCTGCGGATCATCCATCCGGCGCTCGAGCACCTGCCGCGCTTCCGGTCCCCGGTGCTGCGCATGCAGATCATCAACGCGGTCTGCCGCGTGCTGGGCGAGCCGCGGCACTTCTACCGGCTGCTCATGGCCGACCGGCTGACACGCGCCGGGATGTGCGAGAGCATGACCGGGCGCATCGTGCGGCTGCTGTGGAGGTCCAGCCTGCCGGAGCAGACACGCCTGCCCGTGACGCGCCTGGCCCGGCTGTTCCGCACCGCGCTGGCGGAGGACGACTACGCCTCGGCCGCGGAGCATGCGCGCGCCCTCGCCACGGCGATGCTCCAGACGGGCGGGGTGCCGCCCACCTCTCACGCCGCCGCACAGGCCATCATCGGCTACCTCGATGCCGCCCGCCCGGAGCTGCTCGCAGACGAGGGCGCGATCTTCCTCGTCGTCTGCCTCACCTCCCTGGCCCGCCACCTGCACGCTTGAGCGCTCCACATGCGCGGACACATGCCCTCGCCGGCAGGGATGCGAGCTGCCGCGGGGAATCTTCAACTACGTGGACTTTGTGACGGATATGGAGGTGACCCGATAGCTCAGCGAACATCGTGCGGGGTAGGTGGAGGCCGGTACCGATGGCTGTTCGGGATCGGCGCGGCGCTGCTGGCCGCCGTGCTTATCGCGGCGGGCGGCGGCGGCGGTGGTGGTCCATCCAGGAAGATCACCTCCAACTTCATGATGCATGTGACCGTCCGAGACGCCCAGGGGGAGCTCGACGAGGGGAGGACGGTGCACTTCAACGCCCGCACCGTTGACGCCTACGGTGGCACGGGCAGCAGTACTGTCTTCAATGCCGAGCGGACCACGGACCAGTTCGGCATGGTGACCTGGAGCGCCGGCTTCGATGTCGAGGACGGCGAGACGATCCGCGTGGAGTATAGCTGCGTGGATGGCGGCTGCACCAGCCGCGTCTACACCTGCAGGTACGCGACCGTGGCGGACCGCGCGGGCGACAGTGACGGCGTCTTTCTCGACGGCTTCGGCGACCTGGAGGGCAACACCCCGGGCACCTGACCGCGGTCGCTACTCGCCCGCCGGATAGCGACCGATGAAGAAGTCATCGACGAACACCTGCGCCCCGGGCGTCTGCCCCTCGGCGAACAGGTAGAGGCCCACGGTCCGCGACTCGGGCGGCACGATGGTCACCAGCTCGATCTCATGCCATACTCCGGGCTCCTCGGGCACCTCCACCGAGGCCCGCGAGAGCATGCGATCGCTGCGGGGTATCACGTCCACGTGGTAGTTCGCCTCAGCCTCGTTGTGCTTGACCCACAGCGACATCAGCAGCACCTCGCCGCCCTCAACCGCGGTCGAGTGGCTGACCCCCGCACGCTGGGTGTCGGTCATCGTGAACGAGAACTCGCCCGTGTGCGCGTCTTCCTGCGTAAGCGTCGCATGCGTGGCCGTGCCGGCGCTGTGCCAGAAGCTCACGCCCTGGCGCATCTCGTGCTCGGGCGCCAGCTCTCCCTCAGCCTGCGGCTGCTGGCTGGCGCCGCGCTCCTCGAAGCTCGGATCGGCCACAAGGTTCTCGAGAGCTTCCCCCGCCGACTGGAAACGGCCCACGGCCAGGAGCTTCCGCAGGATCGGGTGGTCATCGTCCTGCCCACGGGTCCGCCACCAGGCGTCCGCGGCCTCCGCGCCCAGCTCCTCGCGTAGGGCATCGCCCGCCTCGCGCATCGCTCGGCCGATGGCCGTAAGCACCTGCGACGGCACGGCGCCCTCCTGCAGGTCATTGTAGATCGTCGCTGTGTCGCTGTGCCGGGCGTAGTCCACGGCGGGCGAGTGTTCCATCACCGCATACCTGTAGGCCGCGAGATCGAGGCCATTGGCGATCGCGCTCCGGGCGTCGGCGACTGCTTGCTCCGCGTCGTCGGCGGAGTCGATCGCGGCCTCGCGCAGGCGGTCGATGGCCCAGTACATCCTCGCGCCCGGCACCGCGAAGTCGAACAGCAGCTTCACCAGGCCGATGCGCTCGGTCACCAGCTCGTCGCCCTGCGCCGCGGCGAGGGCGTCGTCCAGCGCCGACAGCGCCGCCTCGGCGTTCGCGACGGGAAGCACCCGGAACTGCTCCAGTGACCGGCTGTCGGCGATCGAGGACGCGTCCATCCCATGGGGATGCGGATAACCCTTCTCCGCCAGCCACTCCTCGTAGCCGTCCTCCAGCGCGTCGTAGAAGCGCCGCATCGACTCGGCCGCATCGCGGAAGAACAGCCGGTAATGCTCGCCCAGGATCTCGTCCTCGTCGAGCCGCGGGTCCCACAGCAGCTCGTTCTCGACGTAGCCGACCATCCCATCGATGGGGTAGATGCCGTAGAACTCCTGGTAGAAGTGCCGCGCGCGGCCGCTGGCGACGATATACCGGATGCGCCTGGCCGACTGATGGATGTCCACCTTCGGCATGATGAAGCGCACGTCATCATGGTAGAGGTAGATGCCCATGTGCTCGGCTCCGGTCGCCATCCACCGGTCCCACATCTCGAAGGCGTTCCGCCCCGAGCAGAGCACCGGCATGAGCATCGGGTGCAGCCCGACTGTGGTCGGCGGCTCGCGCATGGAGCCGTAGGCCAGGAAGGCCAGGATGCGGTCGGGGAAGTGATCGGCGACGATCTCGGCCACGCGGTTGTCGAACTTCACGTAGCGGTCGCACAGGCCGATGCGGTTGGCGATGTCGGCGCCCGGCGGGTCCATGGCCCGGCAGGCCTCGCAGGTGCAATCGCCCAGGCCGTCGTTGACCGCCAGGTTCATGGCGATGCGCTCCGGCTCCTGGGTGAAGGTGTCGATGAGCGTCTGCGCCATGATCTCGGCCACGCGCGGGTTGGAGACGCACGGCTGCCAGCCGTGGGCGATGCGTCCGCGGTCGTCCACCGGCGGGATGTAGCGCTCGCCCCCGATCAGCGGGAAGATGGCCGGCTCGTCGCGCCGGTTCACGGCATCCAGCAGCTTGTAGTAGCTCTCGTTGGACGGGATCGTGTAGTTCATGCGCCAGAACTCGGCGAAGCTGGTCCAGCGGCTCGCGTCGGTGCGCGGGCCGCGGTTATCCAGGCCGCTCATGATGCGGCTGATGAAGTAGGGCCAGTCCCGCCACTGCAGCTCGGGCAGTCGCAGCGTCGGCCGCTCGGGGATGACGTCACCCGGCGAGCCCGGATCGCCCGGCCAGTAGCGCCTGACGCCGACGTAGCGGCGCAGCAGACCGTAGACGCCCAGCAACGTGGCCTTCGCCGTGGTCCCCCGGATGATGAGCGTGTCCGGATCGAGCGTTTGCACCAGGTAGCCGTTGACGTTGGGCAGCTCGTGCTGGCCGTAGCGAACGGGGGGCAGTTCGAGCGGGACCTGCATGGCGAGCTCCGTATCGCCGACGTGGATGCCGGCTCTCCCCGCCAGCGGCGCCCGGTCCTCGGTGATCATGGGCAGCGTCGCTCCGGTGACCAGCTCGAGGTAGATCTGCAGACCGCGGGCTGCGCGGGAGATCTCCAGCGGCGGCCCCATGGGCATGACGATAGCCGCGCGCGGCTCCCCGTCCTCGGCGATGGTGAAGTAGTCGGCCTCACCCTCCACGGGCGGGGGCGGGAAGTTGAAGTCGAGGTCGGCGACGTCGGCGCAGTGCGCGACGCTCGCGACCACCGCGAGCAGCATGGCCAGACCGGCGGCCAGGCGGCACTTCATTCTGAGCACCTCCGCACGGCGGCACTGAGGTCCACGGCGCGCTCCGCATGTCTCCGTCGCAGCGCCGCGAAATGGCGCCGGACTCGCGTCCGGCACACCAAAGCGAAAGCGCCGGAAGCAAGGTCTCCCGGCGCTCGGTATCTGCTGGTGGACGGGAGGGGACTCGAACCCCCGACTTCCTCCGTGCGAGGGAGGCGCTCTCCCGACTGAGCTACCCGCCCGTTGCAGCCTCAGTCTACCGCCCCGGCGGCCCCGGTGTCAAGCACGCCGACGCGCCCGCTACAGCTCGAACTCGGCGATCAGAGGGCAGTGGTCGGAGGGCCTGTCGGCGAGGCGCGGCTCGATGTCGATCCAGCAGCCGCTGCACAGCTTCGCCAGCGGCCCGGTGGCCATGACGTGGTCCACGCGCCAGCCGTGGCCCTTCTCGACCGAATCGCGGTCACGGTAGTCGTAGAACGTATACTGCCCGTCCTGGTCGTTGTGCAGCCGGAAGCAGTCCACGAAGCCCCAGCCGGCGGCGTGCGCGAAGGCCGCGCGCGCGTCGGGATGGAAGTCCGGGTGGTTACCCAGGCGCTCGGGCGCGTAGACGTCGCGCTCGGTCGGCGCCACGTTCATGTCCCCCACCCACAGGATGCGCTTGCGCGGCGTCCAGGTGCCGTCGAACAGCTCCCGCAGGCGCTGCAGCCAGTCGAGCTTGTAGCGGAAGGCGTCGTCCTCGGGGTCCCTCCCCTGCGGCACGTAGGTGTTGACCACGGGCACCGGCGTGCGGCCGCCCTCGGGCGTCGGCTGGATCCCGGCGATAATCAGCCGCGGCGCGTCGGTCGGCTCCTCCTCGAACCCCCGCTGGAGCACCGTCATCGGCAGCCGGCTCGCCGTCGCGACCCCGTTGTAGGACTTCTCGCCCGCGAAGGCCACGTGGTATCCGAGCTCCTCGAAGTCCTGCGCGGGGAAGTCCTCATCGACGACCTTCGTCTCCTGCATGCACAGCACGTCCGGCTGCTCGTCGTGCAGGAACTGCACGACCAGCGGCAGGCGCGAGCGGATGGAGTTCACGTTCCAGGTGGCGATCTTCATGGTTCTGAGTTCCCAGCTCTCAGCTTCGAGTCCTACGGCTGCGGGGCTGCCCCTGCTGGCCAGTTGCCGGGGGCAGCGCGTGCTTGCTTCGTGTTGAGCGCCCGCTCATGGAGGGGCCGCCGCGAGCGACCTCACAGGTTCCACCCCGGCCCCTGTCGTTGCTGCACATGGTACGTAGTTCGCCGCAGCGGGGGCAGGGGCCTGCAATGGAGGCCCACCGGCATCGCGCGACGGGCACCTCGGCCGTGGGCCGTCGCCGTCAGGAGGTCTGGGCTGCTCAGCCCAAACGTGGCCCGCAGGGCCACAGCCGCTGTCGTCAACGACCGTCGCGCTTCGCGCGACCGCCGGCCTGAAAGCGTCGTCGCGGGGAGGTCACCGCGGCACGGGCGGAGCACATACAGCCCGACCCGCCCCGACGAGATGCCCATTCGAGGATGGTGGCGATGCGCGTGAGCATCATGCTGCCGGCGCTGGCGGTGGTGACCGTGACTGCGACGGCACAGCCAAGCGAGTACGTCGTGCCCTTCGTTGAAGACGCGCCCGAGATCGACGCGATGCTCGGCGAGTCGGTCTGGGACGCCGCGCCCGAGCCGCCCGCCTTCACCGAGATGGGGCTCTCGACGCGGGAGGCGGCCAACACCAGCGACGTCCGCATCCTCGCCGGCCCGGAGGCGCTCTACCTCGGCTTCGAACTGACCGGCGCGCCCGGGGAGATGCCCGTGGCCGAGGAGCGCGAGCGCGACGGGGCGACGCACATGGACGACTCGCTGGAGGTCTTCGTCAACCCCGATCCGCTTGAGGGCCGCTGGTACCGGCTCTGCGTCAATGCTGTGGGGTCCTTCGCCGACACCATCTCGGATCCCGCGCTGCAGGGCGAGGAGCGCGTGCGCTGGGCGCCGGAGTGGCAGCGCGCCGCGGCGTCACATGAGGGCGGCTGGACGGCGGAGATGGCGCTGCCCTGGGAGCTGTTCGGCGCCGAGGGCCGACCGCACCAGGGCTGGGTCTGGCGCATCCGCATCGGCCGCATCGGCAAGAAGTTCCCGAACTCCATGTGGCCGCACAACAGCGCCGGCAGCTTCCACAACGAGTCGTGTCAGGCCTACCTCGTCTTCGGCGACCGCAACGTGCTCGCCAACGGTGGCTTCGAGGGCCCGGTGAATGAGGCGGGCCAACCGGCCGGCTGGGTGTACTCGTACAACCCCGAGCACGGCACCGGCGAGGTTGCGGTCTCGACCGAGGGCGCCCAGCAGGGCGAGCAGTGCATCCGCTACGAGAAGTTCGACAATGTGGACTGGTACCCGCAGCTTCACAGCGAGCACACGCCCATCCAGGGCGGCTCGACCTATGAGTACTCGGGCCTCTTCAACTGCCCGGTGCAGTTCATCATGCGCTGGGCGGAGTACGACGAGGAGGGGCGGCATAAGCACTCCACGCTCTGCCCTGCCACCGACGGCTGGGAGCGCCGCAGCATCGAGCTGCCGGTCAGGCGCGGCATGTCCACGCTGACCGTCGGGGCGCAGCTCAGGATGGTGCAGGGGGTGCTGCTGGTGGATGACGTGCGCGTGGTGCGGCGCAACGACATCCAGCTCGGGCCCCCGGAGCTGCCCGGGCCACACCGCTACCACGACCTGCAGGAGCTGGCCTCGCGCACGCGCTTCAAGCCCTACGCTCTCCTGCGGCGTGAGGACGGCTCCTTCGACGGTGACCGCGTGGTCCTCCGCGACTCTGGCACCGGCGCGGAGATCTGGATGCTCACGCGCTCTGCCAACGGGAAGAGGACGCGGCACTTCTACATGGAGGCCAGCCCCTGGAACGCCGACCACAGCCAGCTCTGTCTCTACACCGGGCAGCTCGGCAAGGGCAATGCCTTGATGCCCGCCGATGGCTCGCGCTACTACCTCACCGAAGAGAAGTTCGGCAGCTACATCTGGGACCGCGTCGATCCCAACCGGCTGTACTTCACGGGCACCAACGAGGCCGGCAAGAAGACCCTCAATGCCATCGACCTCGCCACCGGCGAGACCGAGGTGCTGCGCGAGTTCGAGGGCAGCATCTCGCTGTGGCCCACGAGTCAGGACGGGAAGTACGTGCTCGTGAAGGAGACGCTAAAGGCACCCGACTTCACCATGGGGATGCGCTCGACGATCTGGCTGGTCGAGACCGACGGCAGTGACGCGATCTCCCTGGACCCCGGCGACCAGATCCACCAGCTCTGGTTCAGCAAGCGGCCCGACCACTCGGTGGAGTTCAACTACAGCAAGCAGACCGGCATCTCGGGCGCGTGGATGATGTGGCCGGACGGACGGAAGCGGCAGGTCGCCGACCCGCACTGGACACACCGCGCCCACTCCCCCGACGGCGAGTGGGTGACGGCCTCGGGCGCCGCCCGCATCATCCGCTGGGATGGCTCCGAGATCCGCCCAATCGGCACCGTCAGCACGATGCACAACTCCTGGCGCACCAGCCCCGACTGGTGGGCGGCCAGCTCAGGCAGGTATCTCCTGCGCATCGCCGCGGACGGCCGCGACTTCGTCCAGCGCCTCGGCGCGCACAACTCGGGCATGGGCATGAGCACCTACTGGACCGAGGCGCACCCGGAGATGAGCGCGGACGGCACGAAGCTGGCCTACGCATCGAACATGCTCCACGACATCGAGTTCTACAACCTGGTGATGATGCTGCCGGGCGCGCCGCGGGATCTGCAGGCGACGCGGGACGGCGACGAGCTAACGCTCTCCTGGCAGGCGCCGCAGTACCACGCCGAGATCGCGGGCTATCTGGTCTACCGCTTCGGCGCCTCCGGGAGGCCCGGCGAGCAGATCACGCCCGAGCCGGTCGCCAGCACCACCATGACGACGAACGTGGCGGAGGGCGGCCCCTGGTACTTCACGGTCAGCGCCATCGAGCACTCTGGGCTGGAGGGCGTGCGCTCGGCCGAGGTCTGCTCGGACCCGGACTGGCCGGGCGCGATCTGCCACTACGTCGAGGCCGAGCGGGCGCAGTACACGCAGCCCGCGAACGAGGTCTTCGACGCGAACGCGTCAGGGCTCTACGCCATCACGCTGGGCGACCCGCAGGTGGCGGAGGAGCCGGCGGTGCTGGAGGTCGAGGTGCCGCGTGCCGGGGAGTACGCCCTGCTGCTGCGCGCCCGCACGCGCCTGGAGACCGAGGTCGAGGTGTCGATCGACGGCGAGACCACGGGCCGCCTGCCGCTGGCCGAGGGCGGACAGTGGGCCTGGCTGCGGGTGCTCGGCGAGGGCGCGGAGCCGCTGGCCGTCGCGCTGGACGTCGGCGGGCACGACGTCGCCATGCGCGCGAAGGGCGGGGGGGTGCAGATCGACAGGCTCTGCCTGCTGACGCCGGGCCAGGAGCTCCCGAAGGGCCGGGGCGGCTGCGATGTCACCGCCCCGGATGCGGTGCAGGGCGCCTCGGCGCAGGCCCGGGGCCGCTATGCCATCGAGCTGAGCTGGGGCGGCTCGGACGCCATCGACCTGTCCCATTACAACGTCTACTGCGGCGACGCCGCCGACTTCGAGGTCGGCCAGCAGCGGCTGGTCGGCTCGCCCAAGACGACACGCTTCGTGGACTGGGGCCTGAAGTGCGGGCGGGAGTACTTCTACCGCGTGACCGCCGTGGACCGGCGCGGCAACGAGGGCGAGCCCTCCGAGGTCACCTCGGCGACGACCGAGACGCTCGACCCGCGCCTGTTCGCGGAGTTGGAGACGCCCTGGAGCACGGAGCAGGCCGACGAGGTGACGCTGCCCTTCACGATGCCCGAGGACGGGGAGGTCGTGGTCTGGGGCCATCTGCGCAGCATCGACGGAGAGAGCAATGTGAGCGTGGAGCTGCGGCTTGACGGCGAGCGCATCGACGTGCGCGGTCTGGACCTGGACTACATCTGCACGGGCCACGGCGGGCCGGTGCTCGGCACCTGGCTGTGGGACTGCCTGCGGCCCAAGCAGGGCTCGCCGGACGCTCCGATGGCCTACGCCGTCCCGGCCGGCGAGCACCAGCTGCGCATCGGCCGCGCGTCGCAGAAGGGCCACGTGGAGTTCGACCGGTTCATCATCACCAATGACCTGGGCTTCGAGCCCGAGGGCCGCACGAGCTTCCTGATCAAGGACTCACTGCTGTGAGGCACCGGCTGTGGAGGGCACAGCCGGTGGGCGGCGCGCTCGCCCTCGGACTCGGCGATGACCTGTGGAGAGGGCGAGGCGTTCAGCCGCGCGAGCGGAAGCAGTAGACGCTGCCGTCGTTGCTGCCGACGTAGACCGCGTTCTGCGAGAGCGCCGGCGATGAGGCTACCTCGCCGCCGGTCTCGAACTCCCACACGCACACCCCGCTCTCGACCTCCAGCGCGTAGAGCCTGCCGTCGTGCGAGCCGCAGAACACCGTGCCGCCGCTGACCGCCGGGGATGAGTTGACCCAGTCCTCGGTGTCGAAGTGCCACCGCCGCCTGCCGGTGTGGAGGTCCACCGCGTAGATGCGGCCGTCGCGCGAGCCGAAGATGACCTTATCCTCGTGCACGGCCGCGGAGCTGTGGATCTCGTCGCCGGTCTGGAACTCCCAGCGCTTCGCGCCGGTGGTCGCGTCCAGCGCGTAGAGGCGATGGTCGCACGAGCCGACGTAGACCACGCCGTCGGCGTAGGCGGGAGTGGCGAGGACCTCGCCCCCGGTGGCGAACTCCCATCTTATCTCCCCGCTACTGGCTTCGAGCGATCGCACCATGTAGTCGCTGGAGCCCAGGTAGAGTGCGTCGCCCCAGACGGCGGGCGAGGAGAAGATGGGCATGCCCGTGGAGGTCTTCCACAGCACGCGCTGCCGGTCGAGCGCGAGGGCGTAGATGGCGCCTGAGGAGTCGGCGAAGTAGAGCTTGGAGCCGATGACGCCGGGGCTGGTCTCGACGAGGTCATCGGCGACCATACCCCAGATGCGCTCGCCGGTGCGCGCGTTGAGGCAAACGAGCTGGCGATGGGCGCCGACGTAGACGCGCTCGCCCCGCACCACGGCCGGCCCCGTGTTGACCTCGTAGCTGGTCGCGAACTCCCAGAGCAGCTCGCCGCGGCGGGCGCTCAGCGCGCACAGCCTGCCGACGCTGCCCTGCTCCTCGCGCCGCGTGCCCACGTATACCACGCCGTTGGCCACGCTCGGGGAGCTGAGCACCCATGAGCCGATCTCGACCTGCCAGCGCCGGAAGAGCGGCGGCACGACGACCTCGGGCGTGTACCCCGAACGCGTGATGCTCCCCCGGAACATGGGCCAGTTGTAGGCGGGCTGTCGCTTGTCCGCGCGGGTGCGCGCCAGTTCGAGCGCCACCTCGTCGAGCATCGAGCGTGCCTGCTCGAAGTCCCCGCGCAGCTCCATGGCCTGGCGCAAGAGGTCCAGCGCCGAGCGCAACCGCCCCTGCTTGCGCAGCTCAAGGGCGCGGGCATAGTGCGCCTCCGCCCGTTCCATCTCCTCGGGACTGCTGCGCGGCGGGGCCACCGCCGGCTCTTCAGACTCCGGCTCGGCCTCCTCCTCGCCAGCCGCCTCAGTCATGTTCGCCGCACAGACCGGGCATGAGACGTAGCGATGAGTCGTGCGGTAGCCGCACACGCGGCACAGCAGCACGTCCGCCTCCTGATAGGCCTGCTCCACGCCGTCCTGCAGGACGCGCAACTCGTCCCCGAGCTGCGCGAATGTGGCCACACGGTCCGCTCGCTTCTTGGCGAGGCAGCGCAGCACCAGTTGGTCGAGGGCGACGGGCAGTTGCTCGTCGTGCTCGCGCAGCGGCGCCGGCGTGCCCTCGAGGATGTTGCGGATCAGCTTGCCAACGCTGTCGCCCCGCACCGGGTACTCGCCCGTCAGCGCGCGGTAGAGCACGACGCCGAAGGAGTAGATGTCGGAGGTGCGGTCGGCCGACGCGGCGTCCAGGAACTGCTCAGGGGGCATGTAAACGTAGGTCCCCAGCCCGATGCCGGTGTCGGTCAGCCGCGTGGAGACGCCGTAGACCTTCGCCAGGCCGAAGTCCGTGATCTTCACGTGGCCGCGGCGGTCGATCATGATGTTCCCGGGCTTCAGGTCCCGGTGGATGACACCGCTGTCACCGGGCCCGACCTCGGCGTTGTGGACGTACTCCATGCCCTGGCAGACCTGCAGCGCGTAGGAGACAACCTGTGGCGGGAAAAGCTCGTCCTCGTGGTCTATGAGCGTGCCGAGGCTCACGCCGTCCACGTACTCCAGGAAGAGGAAGGGCTGCCCACGGATCTCGCGGTAGATGATCGCCTCGACAATGTGCTCGTGGCGCCCGAGGTTCATCCAGGTGCGCGCCTCCTGGGCGAACCGGTCAACGGCGGTGCGGTCCTCGAGCATCTCCTCCTTCACTGTCTTGACGGCGAAACGCTTCTGCGAGAAGTCATCCAGGACGATGTACACCACGCTCATGCCCCCGCGGTACTTCTCGAGCACGGTGTACTGGTCATCGATCCTGTCACGAAGCTCGAACTCCACCGTCGTCCTCCTCGCCGCGGTCTGCTGATCCAGTATGCGCTCCGGCGTCCGAGGAATCCTGCCTCGGATCAGCGCCACCTGGCGAAGGCGCGCACGCCCTCCCCCGGAACTCGCGACCACGGGCGACCTTCACCATGGGAGGTGTCGTGCCAGCCGCGGGCGGCTGCAGCGGGTCCACGCCGTGGCGGCCAGCGATCGCGGTGGAGTTCGTGGACGTGCATCGCCTTGCCGGTGGGTTCACCCCAAACGGACAGGCCCGCCCTGGGGGGCGGGCCCCTGCGTTCCGTGTCAGGAGTCTCACGGCTTAGAAGAGCGTCTCGTACTGGACCTCGGCCTCGAGGTTGTCGTCAACGCCAACGCTCATCACGGGCGGCTCCTCGCGCGAGATCGTCAGGAGCAGGCGCCCTGAGTCTCCCGGCCAGCGCTTCTCGTAGGTCAGGTCAAGCAGCGAGGCCGGCGGGTCACCGCGCTTGGGGTAGGGGACGAAGTGCCCCGACAGGTACTCCAGCCAGACCTTGCCGCCGCCTTCGGCCTCCCCGCCATCGAGCCGCAGCTTGAAGAAGTGCTCCACGTCGGCCTCGGCGTCGATCCGTGGCATGAAGTAGCGGTAGCCCAGGTCCATGCTTACGCTGCCGAAGATCTCGCGTTGGAAGCCGAA
This sequence comes from Candidatus Zipacnadia bacterium, assembly GCA_029820945.1. Taxonomy (GTDB): domain Bacteria; phylum Armatimonadota; class Zipacnadia; order Zipacnadales; family UBA5352; genus JALGUJ01. The sequence goes on from JALGUJ010000030.1 coordinate 15,959, forward strand.
CTCGTAGACGTCCGAGAGCATGACTTCCTTGCCGCGCGGGTCCAGCGGATTGCGGATGTAGTCCAGCTTCAGCGAGCCGCCCAGGGCACTCATGGCGAAGCCCAGCGCACGCTCCGGATCCGGCCGGCCCGGGCGGTCCCTGTAGCCGGCGCGTATGCCCAGGTGCGACGGGTCGCCCGCGCGCAGCTCCAGACTCGTATTGGGCTCCGCCAGTGGCTTCATCTTCTTCTCGTCGTACTCGCTGTAGGTGGCGCTCAGGCCCAGCGTGTGCTCCTCGCCGACGATGACCTGGGCCATCATGGCGCTCTCGGCATCCACCTCCTGCGCCCCGTATGAGGTATAGCCGAAGCGCACGTCTACGTCGCGCTCGCTCTCGCGCGCGCGGCGCAGCTCGAGATGCCGAACGATCGCGGGCGGTCCCTCGATCTGCTGGCGCTCCGCGATACTGCCGCTGAGGCTGGCGGTCTCGGACAGCGTCAGCACCGTCGCCACGTCACGGTCGAGTCTGGAAGGCCCGCCGGGGGTGTAGTGGTGCGTGTAGCCGGCCGCGACGTCGAGCGGCTCCACGGGGTCGAGCTGCAGCGCGATGTGCGAGACCCGGCCGGTCTCTTCCCCCTCTACCTCATCCCGCACCTGGGTCGCGCGGAAGCTCATGTGGCGCCCCAGGTCGATCTGCGGGCTCTCGATGCGCAGGCGCCGGGAGTGCTCGAAGTCCTCGCCGCTGGGCTTGACCATCTCGGTGCGCTCGAGCACGCCCGAACTCCCGGCGAAGTCCGCCGCGAGACGCAGGACACGCTGTTCCTCCACCTGGTCGCCCCGGATCGTCTCTGTGGATGTGTGCCCCAGGGTGGCGTCGTGCCCCAACAGCCGCATGGGCACCACGAAGCTCAGCACGCTCTTCTGGTCGCGGCGCTCGTCCCGGATCTTGGTCTCTTCCACGAAGCTCGCCTGGGCCCCCCGGTGCACCAGGTCCAGCGGAACGACGAAGGTCGTCTTCCGGTCGATCTGCTCGTGCGCGTCGGTGGTCTTCTCGTACAGGTGGTGCTCACCGGAGAGCGTCCCGCCCGTGACCGCGAAGGGCGCGACCAGGTCGAGCCGCCGCTCCTCATGACCGCGGCCCTCGACGAGCCGCTGCAGGTAGTCGTAGTGCGCCAGGCCCTCCCCACCCGAAAGCGCCATGGTCAGCGTCGCGTCGTAGCCGCTCTCCTGCAGGCGCCAGGCCGATTCCTGCGACTCCCTCTGCCTCAGCGCTGCGGCCAGGTGGGCGCCCCCGCCCAGTCCGGTGTCGAGGGTCATGCTCTGTACCAGCGTGCGCAGCTCGTCATCGCCGGCCACGTCCTCAACCTCGACTGCGCGGGTCAGGGCGAGCACACCCTCCGTGCTGCCGCCGCCAAAGCCCTGGCGCAACTCCATGCCCGTGGTGGCCTTTCGCTCGAGCAGGTCGGAGAACACGTCGGTGAGGACCGTCTCATCGCGGGTGAAGCTCATGCTGGTGCCGGAGCCGAGGGTCAGCGTCGCCCCCGAATGCCAGGCCTGCGTGAGCCCAGTGTCGAAGACCAGGTTCGGGCGCTGGACCTCGCCCCGGGCGGAGGAGTGGTACAGGCGCACGCCCGACGGCAGGCGCAGATCGACCTCATACTCACCGGTGCCCGGCATGAGGCCGCTTGCCGTGCCCTCGGAGCCATGGGGCGCAATGCTCTCCAGGAAGAACGCGTGCTCTCCCTCGTTGCCCTGGGCCCATCCGGCAGGCGGGCACAATACGACCGCAACCGTGGCTGCGGCTATGACGGTCGTCAGCCTAGTCATGGCCACCGTGAGAGCCGTCGATAAGAGCGCGTTCGGCGGTTCGACGGGATCTCCTCTGTGTGCCCTCTAGTAGACACGTGGGAGGCCGAAAAAGTTTCATCCTTCCTCGCCTCATGCGCCCATTAGGGGCCGTATCACCTTGGCTGTGGGAGCCGAGTATCGCAGTCCGTGGCTCTTCAGCGCGATGCAAGATCCGATCCAACCCCGAATCTGGACCCCGACGCCGCCAACCCGGCGCGGCAAAGACCGGCCATCTCCACCTCCGGAGTCCTCCGGGCGCGCTCACGGCGGCCCGCATCCTGGCGCGACGGAGCCGCGCACCCCCCGCCAGGCAAGGCGCGTGCTCGAGCGCGGGGCCCGGCAGGTGACCGGGCCGGCGCTGCGGCGATCGCCGCCGGCACTCTCACCACGCTTCGGAGCCACGAATGTGCAGTGTGACAGGGCTACGTGGGCGGGCAGACGGGCGGGGCGAGCTAGTATGAGGCTCGCGAATCATATTGCTTGATAATAATGGTATAAGAGACTTGACATGCCCGGACTAATGTGCTATCATTCGGAGTGTAGGTAGACATGACTCGTCTCGATTGGAGGGAGCGCAGATGTCTCTGATCCGCTGGCAACGCAGGCCACGCCTCACCACGCCGTGGAGACGCGCCACGGACATCTTCGACGAGCTGGAGCGGCTTGTGAGCTGGCCGACCGAGTGGTCGGAGGAGGCCGAGTACGGTCCGGCGGTGGATGTCTATGAGACGGACGAGGAGGTTGTGCTCAAGGCTCACCTTCCCGGCGTGAAGAAGGACGACATCGACGTCAGCATCCAGGAGAACGCGCTGACCATCCGTGCCGAGACCACGCGCGAGGAGGAAGTTGACGAGGACGGCTACTTCCGGCGCGAGTTGCGCTACGGCACCTGGGCGCGCAGGATCCCCCTGCCGGCCGATGTGGATGAGGAGCAGGTCTCCGCGAAGCTGAGCGACGGTGTCCTCGAGGTGCGCGCGAAGAAGTCTGAGAAGCCCGAGGAAGCGGGCAAGAAGATCAGCATCGAGTAGCGCGCAGTCGCAGGCGACACAGCCACAGCGGCGCGACCCCGTGGGCGGGGTCGCGCCGCTGGTCGTATCCGGTGCAGCGCGTCAGTCCGACGCCGCCTCCATCGCCTCGATCAGCTCGACGAGGGCCGAGACGGTCTCCTCGGTCACCTGACGACCGATCTCGGCCGACGCCTTCTGCGGCTCACCCATCACCCCCACCTTGATGGCCGGGTTCTGGCGCACCGCAGGCACCACCAGCTCGTGCTCCACGTTGCGCTCGCGGAGCTGGTAGGCGTCCTGGTCCTCGCGCATCATCTGCACGACCTCGGGCTCGTCGAGCACGTACTCGTCCCGCACCTGGTCCGGCCGCCAGTAGAGCAGCATCGACGTCTCCAGCCACCCGGAGTGGAAGTCGCCCTCCTCGAAGGCGCGTTGGCATGTGGGCGAGTTGATCCAGAACCGGAAGACCGCGATGGTGCGGTCATGGAACTGCGGGTTGTTGCGCAGGAACATCTCAGCCGCTTCCTGCGTTGCGCGGTCGTTCTCGCTCCCACCGTGTCCGAGCACGAGCACGATGTTCTGCAGGCCCTGCAGGCACAGCGAGTTGAGGATCTCCACGATCAACTGGGTGACCACATGCGGGCTGACGTTGATGGTCCCCGGCAGCTCGCCACCGGAGTAGGTGTAGGCCAGGGTCGGCGCCACGAAGCAGCCGGTCCGGTCGGCGGCGCGCCGGCTGATCTCCTCGCAGTTGTAGCAGTCCGTACGCAGCGGCAGATGGTAGCCGTGCTGCTCGGTGACGCCGAGCGGCACCAGGATCGTGCGCGTCCCCGCCTGCAGCGCGTCGCGCACCTCTCTGACGGTCATGTGCTCCCAGATCAGGGCCTCGGACATGGGCGGGCCTCCCCACCATGACATTCAGTGGTTGATGCGACGCGAGGCACTTCGACGGGCCCCGCCTGAGACCTGCCGGCGGTGGGCGCGGGCCGAGCGCTGGAGGAGAACGGCCTGGGGGCGGCGAAGGTTGGTGATGAGGATACGCCACGCGAAACGATGACAGGGCGGTGCATGGGAATGCGGAGGATAGCACTGGTGGTCGTGCTGATCGCGCTGATGGCGGGCGCCGTCAGCGCAGAGCAGTACATGTGGATCGACCGGGTCATGGAGAGCTGGCGGCTCCTGGTGCCGCTGAGGGGCATCTTCGAGGCCCTCGGCGCCCAGGTGGGCTGGGAAGACTCCACCCAGACGGTGACGGTGACCGCGCCGGCCATGAACATCGCAATGCGGATCAACTCGCCCAGCGCGATCGTCAACGGCGTCCCGACACAGATGGACGTGCCGCCGCGCATGGTCGCCGGGCGCACTCACGTGCCCTTCCGCTTCGTGGCGGAGCAACTGGGTGGGAAGGTCGATTACCAGGGCGATCGGATAGAGATGCCGACGGTCGGTCTGACGCTGCTCTTCCGCGGAGAGGCGACCGGCCCGACCGAGGAGTACCCGACGGCGACGGGCCAGCTCAGCATCACGCAGCCGACCGCCGGCTCCACGATCGGCCCGCGCATCGAGGTCTACGGCACGGCGCCGGGCGGATCGCTGCTGGTGCTTGAGACGGAGGTGCGGGCGCAGGACGACAACGAGCTCATCAAGGTTGTCCCCGGCATCCGCCACGATGTGCCGGCCAGCGGCAACTGGCACTTCGCGATCGCTGCGCCGGTCCTTCCGGCCAACATCTCAGAGCCACTCTACTACATCATCAAGGCGCACTATGAGACCGCCGGACATGTCTCGGAGGCTGTGAGCGTGAAGGTCTTCCGCTGAGGCGCGCGGTCGAGCAGCGGCGCAGATTGGGGGCAGGGACCGGCGTCGCCGATCGCTGCCCCACACACCCGCGGATTACTCGCATCCCGATTGGGGCGTACCCATGAACCGTAAGCTGATCGCGCCGGCGGCCGCAGCGATGCTGGTCGCGCTTGCAGCGCCCGCAGTCATGGCCGCAGAGGCACCGCCCCCGTTCTGGATCGCGGTCTCTGTTGGGGGGGCGGAGCTGGACGCCGGCCCCGATGCCCGGCCGCCGGCCCAGACGAACCAGCCTCTGGCCACCCTCGCGCCGGGCCAGACGGTGAACCTGAGGGCCAAGCTGGTCGGCGGACGCCGCGCCTACATGATGTGGCCCAACACCTACGCCAACATCGGTCCGAACACTACGGTCCAGACCCACGGCTTCGACCAGATGATCTACACCGTGCAGACCGAGGCGTTCTTCGGCCGCGGCGAGTGGACCGTGACGGACGAGAGCTACGCCTGGAACACCGGCGGGCAGGGCGCGCTCAGCCCCCTCGACGCGACGCAGGAGCGGGTCGCCTGGACCGCGCCGCCGCAGGCAGGCACCTTCACCATCACCGTCACGGGGCGGGCCGACTTCCATTTCGTGCGCCAAGCGCCGGGCGGACAGAGCGAGCAGGACGAGAGCAGTGGCGATGTCTCCCGCACCTTCACCATCGCCGTGATGGGCCCGGCGGAGCCACAGACGGTGACGGCGGCGGAGGCCCTGCAGCATATCCTCGCCCGCTTCAGGAACCTCGGATCCGGCCCGGTCGAGGGCAGCGCCCCCACCTACGTGGGGTCGGCGGGCTTCTGGAACAACATGTACTCCGTGTTCACCGATACGCACGACGAGTACGTGTGCGGCGGGTGGCAGGGCAAGGTCCTGGAGATGCTCGACGCCATGCGCAACGGCACAGACACGGAGAAGGCGGTCTTCGACCACTACGACTACGGCCCGATTCAGGCCTACTACGGCGGCCACCAGGCCGTCGTCATCTACCCGAAGGGAAGCGACTGGCGCAAGACCGGGACGGTGCTCGACCCCTGGCCCAACCAGCGCCCCGAGACCTTCACCATGGCCCAGTGGGGGGATCGCTTCTGGTTCGGCGTCGGCCCCAGCTCCGTCTACGAAGGCCAGTACCCGCTGACCGGAGGGACGGACTACCCGAAGCCGCGCCTGAAGATCCCGCCCGGCCACATGGCGATCCTCCGCCGGGTGCCCAAGGCCCAGCGCGAGCAGTACCTGGCGCTGACCAGCCAGCCCGCGCGCGACCAGTTCATCCAGAGCCTGCCGCCCTCGGTGACCGAGAGCACCGCGGTGGCGGTACACTCCCCGGTGAAGATGCTGATCACCGATGCCGTTGGGCGTCGCGTCGGGTGGCAGGACCGGCAGACCTTCGTCTATGAGATACCCGGCGCGGACGTGGACCTGTTCCCGGAGGAAGGCACCGACCACGGCATGGTGGCCCTGCTGCCTCTCGCCGAGTACCGGGTCCAGATCACCGGGGAGGCGCCGGGGACCTTCGGCTTCATGCGAGCGATGCCGGCGACGGTGACGTCCGCCCCTCTGACCGAGCAGCGCGAGATCCCGATCGATGCCGGTCAGGCATTCACCTGCCGGCTCTCACCCACGATGCCGGACGCCCCGCTCATGGGGGGCGACGGTACCATGATGGCGCTCGTGCCCATGCCCGTTGACGCCGTAGCCGGCGCCGCCACGGGCACCGCAACGACCACGGGAGGCCAGCCCGCCGGGCCCGTGGGCGGCACAACGCAGCCACGGCCGGTGACGGGCGGGGCGGCGCAGGGCGTGACGATCACCACGCCGCGCCCCGGCGACCACGTGGCCGGGCGGGTGACCGTCGCGGGCACCGGCAAGCCGGGCGCTCTGATCGTGGTCAGCACCGAGGTGCGCGCCCAGGATGACGACGAGCTGCTGCGCGACGTTCCCGGCTCGCGCCACAAGATCAACGATGATGGCACGTGGCAGGTCTGGGTCGCCGCGCCTGAGCTGCCCAAGAACATCATGGAGCCGCTGTACTATATCATTAAGGCGCACTGGGTGACGCCGGCCGAGCGGTCTGAGCCGGCACAGGTCAAGGTCTTCCGCGCCGAAGAGCCGTGACGCGAGCCAACTCAAGAGCATGCGCCATGTGCAGACCCCGCATTGACCGTCCCTGCCGGATCAAGGCGGCCGGCCTTGCGGCCGCCTTGATGCTGTCGTGGACCACGGCCTGGTGCGAGCCGCCCCCCGCCGACCGCGTCGCGGAGCTGGTCGAGGCCGGCAGGCTCCGCGAGGCCGCGGCGGCGGCGTGCGCGTGGGCCGACAGCCGGCCCGGCGACCTAGAGGCCCTCGAAGCCTGCGGCGAGCTCGGGCGGCAGGTGGGCCGCTACAAGTCTGCCGAGCAGGCGCTGCGCTCGCTGCTGTTCCACACCCCCAACGACCCGCGTGTGATGGTCCGGCTCGGCGATGTCCTGCTGCAGCAAGGGCGCTACCAGGAGGCGCGCGAGCTGTTCGGCGCCGCCATCTATCTGCACGACCACCTGCCAGAGGCCTACGTCGGCCTGGCCCGGGCCGCCATGTACGATGGCGAGAGCGAGGGTGATATCCTGGGCGCGGCGGAGGTGGCCGTCAGCATCGCCCCGGACTCGGCCGCGTCCCACACTGTCCTGGGCGCGGCACAGCGAGAGCTGGGTCACCTTGAGGCCGCTCTGCAGACCCTCACCGCCGCCCGCGAGCTTGACTACGACCACGCGCCGACCGTCTACGAACTCGGGCTGACGCACGCCTTGATGGGCGACGAGCAGGCCGCCCGCCGCGCGTGGGAGCTGTACGCCGAGATGGCTCCGTTCGCGCCGCAGACCTGGCTGCTGCGCCGCAACCTCGCGGTGACGCGGGTCGAGAAGCTGATCGACCGTGCCTACGGCGCGCGATACTCGCCGGACGGGACCCACATCGCCTACCGCGGGCGTGGTGGCGGCGGGTGGGGCATCTACGTGGTGCCGGCCGAGGGCGAGATGACGGAGACCTGCCTGTGGAGCACCGAGCAGCGCATCCAATCCTTCGCCTGGAGCCCGGACGGACGCTACATCGCGGCGGTCATCTACCTCAAGAAGAAGACGCCCGGCACGGACAGGCAGAGCTGGACACACGAGCTGATCCTGGTGCCGACGGACGGCCAGTCCGAGCCGAGGACGCTGCTGGAGGATCGCTACCTAGGAGAGGTGGCCTGGATTCCCACTAACGGGCACGTGGCCGGGCGCAGCCACGTCCGCCAGCGGGGCTGGGTGTTGCTCGACATCGATCCCGAGACGGGCAAGTGCAGCCACATCCCGGGGGTGGACAGGAGCCAGCTCTACTACCACCCCGTCTGGACGCGCGACGGCTCCATGATGGCCGCCTGCCGGCGCACGGAGGCGCTGCCGGATGGCAGCTACGCTCACGAGCTGCTGGTCGGACCCGGCGATGACCTCGGCGCGGCCCAGGTCGTCTTCGAGTCCGCGGACCTGCCCGGCTCCCCCGTCTTCACGCCGGACGGCGGCGCCATCGTCTTCACGCTGCCCGGCGGCGTGTCGGGTCGGCTGACAATATGGGCCGTCCCGCCCGACGGCTCGTGCGATCCCGTTCCCATCGATCACGGGGGGGGCAGCTACACCGAGCCCAGCTTCTCGCCCGACGGGCGCTTCCTGCTCTCCTCCCGCGACCAGGTCCTGGCGCGCCTCACCCTCGCCGGACTCAAGGAGCAGTGACCGCGATGCGCGTGCTCGCGGCCTGGAGCGTCGCGGCAACCGCGTTGTCCGTCGCCTGCGCGGCGGAGGAGGTGGCAAGACCGGTGGTGAGCATCCGGGGCGAGCAGTTCCTGATCGACGGGCGACCGACCTACCAGGGCGTGACCTGGCGCGGCTACAGCCTTGAAGGGCTGCTCTTCAACAGCCGCATGGTGCAGGCCATCTTCGACGATGAGAACCCGGAGACCCGTGGCCTGTGGGCCTACCCCGACACCGGCGAGTTCGACGCGGAGCGTAACACGAACGAGTTCGTCGCCGCCATGCCGTCCTGGCGCGAGCACGGGCTGCTGGCGGTCACCGTCAACCTCCAGGGCGGCGGCCCCATCTACCACAAGCCCTTCCCCTACGACCGGTACGTCAACTCGGCGTACGACCCGCAGGGGCGGCTCAAGCCGGCCTCCATGGCCCGCCTCGAGCGCGTTCTCAACCGCGCGGCGGAGCTTGAGATGGCGGTCATCCTCGGGCTGGCCTACTTCGGCGTGGACCACCGCTACATCGAGAGCCCCGATGCCGTGCGCAGCATGGCCGACGCCGTGGTGGACTGGCTCGCCGAGCGTGACTACAGGCACGTGCTGATCGAGATCGCCAACGAGCAGACGCAGATCCGCACTCGCTCGGGCGGCGTCCCGGCCCTGGAGTTGATGGAGCGCATCCGCGAGCGCAGCCGCGATGCGTACGCGGACGGCTTCACGCTGCTGTGCGCGACGAGCCTGGGCGGCGGCCGCCTGCACGGCGACGAGTACCTGCGCGCCATGGACTTCGTGCTCGTACACGGCAACGGTCAGAGCGCGGACGACCACCGCCGCATGATCGCCGAGATCCGCACGAACCCCGCCTTCGCGCAGAGCCCCAGGCCGATCGTCTTCAACGAGGCACACACCGACGTGAGCTGTCTCGTCGCGTGCGCCGAGTCCGGCGCCTCCTGGGGCTACTTCGACCAGGGGACGAACAACTACCGCGACGGCTACCAGACGCCGCCCGTGCAGTGGGGCATCAACACAGAGAAGAAGCGCAGGTTCTTCGAGCTGCTGCAGGCCATCACGCGGGGCGAGGAGCCCGACCGGCCGGTCTCCCCTCCGCATCTCCGCGGCTTCGAGGGCCTGCCCGACGGCCCGGTGTCAGGCCGCATCGACGTCTCGCTGGCAATCGATGACCGCTGGGGCATCGACCGCGTCGAGTTCTTCATCGACGGGGAGCGCATCAACGTCGAGCGCCGCCATCCATGGTGTCTCGGCGGCGACACCGACGGCCGCCGGCACGGGTACGACACCTCGAAGCTGGAGCCGGGCGAGCACACGCTGCGTGCCGTCGCGCACGCGGTGGGCGGCGCCGTCGCCGAGCTGCAGGTCACCTTCGAGGTACGAGCCGACTGAGCGCCGGGCCCATGCGGCGTGGAGCCGGCAGCCACGGCCGCTCAGGATGCCGCGTTCCCGCCGGTAGCCTCCTGATCGGCGGCGACCGGCATCTCCCCGGCCATCAGCGGGTTCCAGCGGACATCCCTGAAGATCTGGGTCCAGAGCATCGTGAAGCTCGGCCGCTCCTCGTCTACCTGCGCCAGCGCCTTCCGGCTGGTGTTGCCGCGGAAGGCCACGATGCGCTCCCCGCTGGGCGCCGTCGCGACCATCTGGATGGTGACGGCGGAGATGACCTCATCGGCATTCACGGCGGTCTGGGCGATCCGGTAGGCCTGCCGTACCACCTGCTCGATCAGGCCGTCGGTCGGCAGCGATTCAGGCACGAGGACGCGCACCACCGCGTACCCGGTGAACGGGTCCACCATTGCGTGGACATCGCCGGTCATGGCGCGATCGTCGCCCCAGGTCAGCGAGCTGACCGCGTTGATCACGGCGCGGTCGTGGTCGGTGAAGGGCCCCGACAGCTCGACCGTGCTGCGCGCGCGAGAGATGGTGCGGCGCGGCGCCCTGCGCGGCATCTGCACGGCCGCCCAGTGGCGCTCGGGGTTCTCCCGCGCGCGCGGGACCTCGGCCGCCCGACCCGGCGAGGGCGTGGGCGCGTTGCGGGTGCCGCGCACGGTGCTGGGCCCCGTCAGCCCGGGGCTCGTCACCTCCGCGACCTCGCCCTGCGGGCGGTTGACCGCGACGTCTTCGGGCGTCTCCCCCGACCGGCTGCGCACGATCCCGATGACCACGAGGACGACCACAACCAGCATGACGGCCGCCGCGACGCCCAGCCACGCCAGACGCCGCCGGCCGTCGTCCTCCACGGGAGCGGGGACGGGGCCGCCGGTGCGCGCCTCGCGCGCGCGCTGGTTCGCCTCCGACCGCTTGGCGCGCAGCTCGGGCGTCTCCGCCAACCGGATCGCCAGATCGTACCACTCCGCGGCATCCTCCCACAGCTCCCGCTCAAACAGGATGTCGCCCATCTTCTCATGGGCGGCGGCGCTGGTGGGGTGCTCCTTGAGGAGCTTCTTACAGGTCGCCTGAGCGGCGACCAGGTTCTCCTCGTTGATCAGCCGATCGATCTCGCGCAGTTCCTGAAGCACCTGGCTGCACCTCATTACTGGCGACTGTGGTGCCCCGCGTTGGTTTGCTCGCTCACGCCTCGCCTGGGCCGAGCACTCGCTTGACCATTCGCAGCCGCTCGACGGCATAGCCCATCTTGCGGTAGAAGGCCACGGCCCGCTCGTTCACGACACTCACGTCCAGCATGATCTTGTCCACGCCCTGGTGGAAGAGCCAGTCCTCAACCGCCCGCATGAGCCGCTGCGCCTGCCCCCTGCCCCGCAGGTGCGGCGCGACGTAGAGGTTCTTGATATACCCAACTTCCTGGTCCACCAGCGTGGACATTACGGCGGCCCAGACAAACCCGCAGAGCCGCCCGTCCTGCTCCAGCACATACATCGTCTCGCCCGGGTCGCGGGCGGCCCGGCGCAGATCGCGGGAGTAGTCCTCCCTGAAGTACCGGTCCATCCGGAAGCCCGGGAAGTTCCCCTCGTACACCTCGTACTGGAACTCCAGCACAGCCTCGAGGTCGCGGCGCGCATTGAAGCGCCGCACCGTGGGCTCCGGATGCACCTCGGCACGTTCCGCCCTGGTTGCGGCCATAGCTTTCCACCGGGTACTCCCGGCCTACCCCCCCTGATCGATGATCTCCACGTGTTCCTCGACCACGCGCCGCGGGCACAGCTTGATGAAGGCCCACAGGGCGCCTATCATGATGACCGTGTCGTCCACGAGCCCCAGCGGCACCAGCAGGTCCGCCAGGGCATCGACGGGCATTAGTACGTAGAGCAGCCCCACGACCAGAACCGCCTTCGGCAGCCAGCTCACGCGCTTGTCGGCAAACAGCCGCGTGTAGAGCTTGAGGAAGTTCGGAAGATGGGCGAGTATCCTCAGCGTGCACATCTGACCGGGACTGAACCCGATGCCTGGTGGCCGACGCATCATACTCCCCTGCCAGAGCCCCGTGGGCTCACGCGCATCCCCTGTTCTTTAGTCGCTTCCCGCGCGGCCAAGTTCCCCGGAGAGGCGGATCGTGCCCGGCTTTCCGCCCCGTCCGGCGCCTACCCGCCGAGCTGATCGAGCAGGCGCTGCCTGACCCCGGAGTCGATTCCGGCCGCGAAGTCATCGGCCAGCACTCGCTCGGCGATCTGCGCGACGCGTGCGGGGTCAGGCGCGTCGGCGTTCAGCCCCAGCTCCAGCATGATCTCGTCGGCGAGTTGCGTTCCGACGGCCCCGTCCAGCGCAACCATGATGTCTAGGATCTGCGCGTAAAGCGCCGCATCGAGCTCGCCCTCCTCGGAGCCCTCGACGACCGGGTCCGGCACCACGCCGCGCCGCACGCCCGCGATCAGCGCCGGCACCATCTGCCAGCGGCCGATCTCCGTCAGCGCTCCGCCCAGCCGACCGACGCCGGGCCAGTTGACCAGCCGCGACTGCGCGCTCAGCTCCTCATACGGCATCTGCTCCGTCGTCAGGTCGATCTTCCAGGCGACTCGCGACGGGGCGATCTCCTCCCCGTTGGTCCGCACGATCTCGCCGGGCAGCTCCACGGAGAAGCTGAGACCGCTCTCGCCGCTGCTCATCATCATCGCCATCATCTCGCCCACGGCCTCGCCCATGCCCTCCAGGCCCTCGACCTGCACCTCGCCGCCTTCGGCCCATTCCTCACCCTCGGCACGCGCCTCGCCCTCGGCGGCCGCCGTCCCCTCGACGGTGGCCTTCGTCTCCATCGCCTGCTCCGGGACGGGCATGCTGAACTGGCAGACGGTGCTGAGCAGATGCCGGGTCATGGCGAACGCCGGCTGCGGCTCGGCACCCTCGGCGAACAGGCTCTCACCGGGGCCCGCCTCGCCCACCCAGGCCTGGACCTGCCACGGGCCGCGCTCGAACGCGGCCTCCTCACGCCACTTGCCCGCTGCAAGCGCCTGGCCGAGGTCGGTGGTGAGGTCGCCCTCGCCCTGCTCCGCCATCGACTTCAGCACACCGGCCTCCAGCCGCGCCGTGGTGCTGCCGTCCGGCGCCATGGTGAACTGAGCGTCCACGAACATGCAGCCGCCGGCCGCGACAAGCGCGGCCAGCGCCATGCCCAACACCACGACCCGGACTCCGCTAGTAGAGCCCATACTGGTCCACCGCCTCAAAGAGCGCTATCACGTTCTCCCACGGCACGTCGGGCTCGAGCACGTGCGTGGGTGCGATCAGCAGCCCTCCGCCCTCACCGACGGTCGCGACCAGCTCTCTCACGACCGCGTGCACATCTTCGGGAGTGCCGAAGGGCATAGTCGTCTGCGTGCCGACACAGCCCCAGAAGGCCAGCCGGTCCCCGTACCGGCGCTTGAGCGCCGCCGGGTCCATGCACTCGGGCTGCACCGGGTTCAGGATGTCGAAGCCGATCTCGATCAGGTCCTCGATGATCTCGCGGACATCGCCGTCGCTATGGTACCAGGCGAGGATCTCCGGGTTGACGTCCCTGGCGGCAGCGATGACCCGACGCCAGCATGGCTTGAGCCACTCGCGCCACATCTTCGGGCTCATCATCAGCCGGTCCTGCATGCCGACGTCATCGCCGCAGTGAATCATATCCGCACCGGCCTCGGCGTGGCGCCGCGCCATGAAGGCCCGGTCTGCAGTGACCCTATCGAATATATACCCCGCGAAGCGCGGGTTGAACGCCATGTCCTGCATAAGCTTCTCCATCCGCGTGAGCTGCCACGAGGTCTCCCAGATGTGGCCGACGGTGCCGGAGACGAACCACTCCCCGGCATGCAGTGCCGCCACGCTCTCCTCGAGGTGCTCGTGGCGCCACGCCGGCGTGTAGTCGGGCCAGGGGAACTCCTCCAGTTCCTCGATGGTCTGGGCGCGTGTGAGAGGATAGATTCTCTTCGTGAAGTGGTAGAAGTCTCCGGGCACGCGACCGGTTCCGTACTCGTTCAGCGTCGTGCCTTCCGGGATGCCCTCAGGGTACCAGGGGGAGAAGTCGGGCAGCTTCTCGGGGCGCCTGAAGCCGACGCTGCGGCGCTCCATTCCGAAGTAGTCTCGCTCGTTGGTGGCGCCGGTCTCCCGCTCGAACATCTCACGGATGGCGGGCGTGAAGCCGGCCTCCTTGGGCACGCGGTCGGGCTGCTCCCGGCGCATGGCGGTCATCACCCGTTCGCGCGGTGACATCTCGGCCGGCATCAAGCACCTCCATGGCTGCGCAGTCGCCCGTGGATGAAGAACAGCGTTGCGGTCACACTGCACGCCAGCATGATTATGCTGACTGTCGGCGGCATCATATTCGCCACGAACCCGATCAGCAGTGCGGGGACGAGGAAGATCACGATCAGCCACTTCCACCAGCGCATCATGTCCGGCGTGGTCAGCACGTCCATGATCTCCCGCCCACCCCTGAGGTAGAAGCCGCACTCGCAGCGCACGGCGTCCGCCGGGTTCTCCGCGCCGCAGACCGGGCAGGTGCGCAGGCCCATGTCGCGGCGCCGCTTCCGCACCAGGCACCGCTCGAGCCGACGCTGCACCTCCGCGCTGATCTCGTGCTGCTCCAGGTAGGCCTGGTAGTGCTCGATGGCCAGGTCCCACTGCTCCTGGGCCTCGTAGATCTCGCCCAGCTTGCGGTGCGGGTAGGGCACGTCGGGCTGGCGCTTGAGCGCCTCCTGGTACCTGGCGATGTCGGTGCGCACCATCTGCCTGCTCCGCACCGACTGCGACATGGCCGGCATCAGCGGCGTGAGCAGCGCCACCAACGCCAGCAGAAACAGCAGCAGCAGGGCCATCCAGCCGCCGACTGAGAGCGCCAGTACCATGAGCACCAGGAAGACCGAGACGATGAGTGCGAACTCGCCGCCGCTGATCAGCCTGTCGCCAATCCACATGCCGACGAGCCTGAACACCGCCCAGCCGCAGAGGAGCAGCACCGCGAGCAGCGATACCGCGGCGATGACGGCACTGCCGAATGCCCCCACGATTCCCATCTGGTTTCCCCCAGTCGAGCATGGCTACGGGTGTGCCTTCGTCTCGTCAACTTCCGTGCCTTGATCGGGTAATGAGGCGATCAGCCGCTCATACCACGACGCATCCGTGAAGGCGGCACCGCGTCGCTCCCGCTCGCGGCGAGCCCGACCGTACAGGAAGACGATAGTCGCGATCACGCTGCCGGCCAGCATGATGAGGCTCACCACCGGGGGGATCACCTGGCCGAGCAGGCCGATCAGCACCGCCGGCACGAGGAAGACCGCGATGAGCCACTTCCACACGCGGAGCATGTCCGGCTCAATCAGCACGTCCGCAATCTCCCGCAGACCCTTCAGGTAGAACCCGCACTCCTGGCACCGCAGGTACTCCCGCGGGTTCTCGGTGCCGCAGGCCGGGCAGAGGCGCAGGCCCATATCGCGCCGCCGCCGCGCCGCCAGGCACCGCTCCAGCCTGTGCCGGACGTCCGGTGCGGCCTCATGCATCTCCACGTAGGCCTGGTAGTGCTCGATGGCGCCCTCCCAGTCCTCGTGCCGCTCGCAGATCTCGCCCAGCTTCCTGTGCGGGTAGGGTACCTCCGGCCGGCGCTCGAGCGCCGCCTGGTACTGCGCGATGTCGCGCGCGATCATCTGGCGCAGCCTTACCGCCTGCGACACGCGCGGGACGAATGGAATGAAGAAGAGCAGAAGCGCCAGCAGCACGAGCGCCAGCGCGGCCAGCGGCACGGGGAGCACCAGAGACATGTCCATCAGGCCCAGGATCACCCCGAGGATGATGATCAGCTCCAGCCCGCTGATCAGCTTGTCCTGGATCCACATCCCGATGACCCGGTAGACCGCCCATCCGAGCAGGAGCAGCAGGGCCGTCAGGATACAGACGCCAATGATGACGCTGCCGAAGATACCGATCAAGGCCGCTCACCCCGTCACTGACTCCGTCGGGCCGAGCGCGTGATCAGTCGGCGAGCCCGTAAATGCTCGCGCCCCGGCCGACCAGGCGTTCGCGCAGCGCGCCGGCCTCGACCGCTCGAACGTCGGCGGCGGGCGGCGCCATCGCCGCCGCGCATCCGGCCGCCTCGCCGATGGCCATCACGATGGGCATCACGCGCAGCGAGCTGTGCGCCCCATGGTCGCTGGAGATGCAGCGCCCGGCGATCAACAGGTTGCCGATCCCCCGTGGCGTCAGGCAGCGGTACGGGATGTCGTAGGCCTCGCCGGGTGGCAGGCGCTTGATGACCGTCCCGGTGCCCGCCGGGTTGTGGATGTCCACCGCGTACGACCCCCGCGCGATCCCGTCCTCGAACTTGCGTGCCTCCAGCACGTCCTCCGTGGTCAGCACGTAGTCGCCCATCACGCGGCGGCTCTCCCGCACCCCGATCTGCGGCGCGATCTCGGCCAGCCAGGCGTCCTCGAAGCCCGGCACCTGCTCGCGCAGGAAGCGCACCATCTGCCGCAACTGCCGGCGCGCGACCAGCTCTGCATCGGTCATGCTCTCAGCGTCGGTGGCATCGTGCCTGACGATGCGCGTGGTGTTGAAGTGCACCTCGCGCTCGTGAGTGGTGAAGAAGAGGAGCACATTCTCGCGGGGGTTGTCGATGTCGCCCCGCTCCCTGGCGGCGTCGTACATCTCATTGATGTCCGCGCGAGGGGGAATGCGGTCGCAGTCCACGTTCATCATGCGGAAGCACAGCGTCATGGGCTGGCAGAGGCCGTCCTCCTCGCGGCCCATCTCCACCTCCGCGCCGGCCCACGCCGCCAGGTCGCCGTCACCGGTGCCATCGACGAAGACCTCGCCTCGCACGGCCTGAAGGCCCGACTTGCTCAGCGCCGCGATGCGCTCGATCCGGCCGCCGGCGGCGTCCACACCGGCGAGCATGGTGTGCAGACGCAGGCGCACTCCCGCTTCCTGGCACAGGTCATCGGCCACGAGCTTGAGCAGCTCGGCGTCGAAGGCCGAGCCCTGGCGCGGCCCGCCCCAGCCGCCGTAGCCGTCGAGCCGGTCGAGGATGCGCTCGAACAGCCCGCGGATGATGGGCTTGCCCCCGGCGTGCCAGGTCATGAACGGGTTGATCAGCCCCGCGGTGGCCATCCCGCCCAGGAAGCCGTAGCGCTCGATCAGCAGCGTGTCGGCGCCCTCCTCTGCCGCGGCCACGGCGGCGCAGAGGCCGCCGGGGCCTCCTCCCACCACCACGACCTCAGCCTCCGCTGCGACCTCAAGCGCGTCGAAGTCCACGGCCTCGCTCATCCCTCGGGCTCCTGATCATCGAGATCAACGTGGATGCGCAGCCCCTGCTCGGCGGCCTCCCGCGCCAGGGAGTTCCACTGCCGCATCTCCTCGAACTCCGCAGGCGAGCAGGCCAGCAGCTCCAGGTGCAGATCAGACTTCCACCCCTCCTGCAGCTCGGGCAGCAGCCTGCTCAGAGCGCGGCCCTCGAACCGCTCGGCCAGCAGGATCAGGTTCAGGTCCGAGTGCGGGCGGGCGTCGCCGCGCTCGCGCGAGCCGTAGAAGATGGCGTCGGCGACGGCGATTCGCCGCATGAAGCGCCGGATCTGCTCGATCAGCTCTTCGCGGTCAACTGCGCCTCGATCCACTCAAAGGCCTCCTCGGCCAGTGCCACGGCCTCCCGCGCGTCCTCGGGCTCGAACCGCTCGGACGGCGGCCCGCCGGCGGCGTCGAGGTAACGCGTTGACATGTAGAAAGGGTTCAGCCTCTTGATGGTTTCCCAGATCTCCTCCGGTATCCTGCCGAAGAGGTCATGAACCATGGCCTGGAGGGAGTGCTCGCGAGGGATGGGCCGGTCCTTCAGGATGGGATAGCCGCACTTGAGGAGCTTCTCGATCGCCTGCCGCGCGTGGAACACAGCGAGGTTCGGAATGTCGTGCCCGGAGAGCAGCCGTGCCGCCTCCAGCTCGATGCGCGCGTCGGCGATCCAGGACTGCTCGCGCTCAGACAGCATGCCTCACGCGTCCTCGTCATCGTCCGGCCCATCGTCGAGCGTGATGCGGATGCCCTCGAAGCCTGGCGGTTTGACCATCAGATCCACACCGCTGCTGTTGAGGCCGTCCTCGTGCGCGAGCGCGTGCAGATCACTCATCACTCGGCCTACTCCCGCTCGGGCTCGTTGGCGCCGGAGGGCTCTTCGCTTCCGTCCGGTGCCGGCGTCTCCGGCAGACGCTCGCGCACCCAGTCGAGAAGGGCGCGCATCGTTGCGAGGGCCACCGAGGCGTCCTGCTCCTCATAGTACTTCGAGGGCGAGGGCACCACCTCAGTCGGGTAGCGCGTCAGGATGTAGTACGGGTCGAGTTGCCTCAGGCCCGCGCGGACCTCCTCGGGCGGCTCATCGCACACCTCGGCCGCCAGTTCGACGAGGGAGTGCGTCCCCGGCGGCTGCGTACGCCGCAGCTGGAGGATCGCGGCCTTGAGCGCCAGTTCGACGGCCTGCCGAGCGTGGTAGATCGCCTGGCTGTAGAGCTGAGCCTCAGCCGTGACCTGCGCGCATCGCTCTTGCGTCTCTGCCTCCGTCAGCCAATCGCGTGTCCGATGCAGCATCGCCTCGCCTCCCGACGCCGACGCCGGAAGCTGGGTGAAGGCCGCCCCATCCGGGCCATCGCTCAATGTGATGCGCACACCGGTCCGGTCGGCCACGCGCTCGATCCCCAGGCCCTGACGGGCCCGCTCAAACTCCTCGGGCGTGTACGCGAGCACTTCGAGCGGCGGCAGGTCCGGGTCCCAGGCGCGGTGCAGCGGCGGCAGGCGGTCCACGAAGCGTGTACCGTGGAAGTGCGGCGAGATCACCATCAGGTCCACGTCACTGGTCTTCAGGTGGTCCCCCCGCGCGCGCGAGCCGTACAGAATCGCCTCCGTGACGCCCACTTCCCGCATGAAGCGGGCAATGACCTCCATCAGCTTCCCTCGATCAAGTGCGGTGGTCATGAAGGTGCCTGTTGAGTCCCGCCCAGCTTCTCCCGCATGATCTGGTTGACCATCTGCGGATTCGCCTGGCCCTGAGTGGCCTTCATCACCTGGCCGATCAGAAACCCGATTGCCTTCTCCTTCCCGCCGCGGAAGTCCTCGGCCGGGCCCGGGTTGTCCGCAATGACCTGCTCGATGAGCGACTCCAGCTCCGCGCTGTCGGAGATCTGCTCCAGGCCCTCCTCCTCGACGATCTGACGCGGGCCCCTTCCGGTCTCGAACATCGTCGCCAGCACGTCCTTGGCGATTCTCCCGCTGATGACCTCATCCTCGACCAGCGTCAGCAGCTCGGCCAGGTCCTCGCAGCCTATCGGGCTCTCGCTGACGGCCATCTGGGCCTCGTTGAGCAGGCTCATCACGTCGCCCATCAGCCAGTTGCTCACGGTCTTGGCGGCGCCCTCGAAGCGCTCGCAGGTCGCCTCGAAGAGGTCCGCCAGCTCGCGACTCTCCGTCAGCACCCGGGCGTCGTACTCGGGCAGGTCGTACTCCGCGCGGAGGCGCTCGCAGCGCTCGGCGGGCAGCTCGGGGCAGCTCTCGTAGATCTCCCGCACCCACTCCGGGTCCGGCTCCAGCGGCACCAGATCGGGCTCGGGGAAGTACATGTAGTCGTCGGAGGTCTCCTTGCGCCGCATCAGCGCCGTGACGCCGTTGTTCTCGTCCCAGCGGCGGGTCTGCTGGAACAGCTCGTCCTCGCGGCCCTCGGCCACCGCGCGGCGCTGCCGCTCGATCTCGTAGCTGACCGCCTCGTAGACGGCGCGGATCGAGTTGAGGTTCTTGATCTCCACCTTAGGCGTCGCCCGGCCGGTCTCCCGGTCCACCAGGTTCACCGTGGGCTCAGCGCGCATCGCCCCCTCCTCCATGTTCGCGCTGGAGACCCCGATGGTGCGCAGGATGAGCCGGAGCTGGACCAGGTACTCCCGGCACTGCTCGGCAGCGGTGAAGTCCGGCTCGGTGACGACCTCCATCAGCGGGATGCCACAGCGGTTGTACTCCACCAGCGATGAGCCGGACGCCAGGTGCAGGTTCTTGCCCGTGTCCTCCTCCAGGTGGGCGCGGCGGATCCTGATCCGCACCTCCTCACCATTCACCCTCAGGTCGATGTAGCCGTCGTGCGTGAGCGGCTCATCGTACTGGGAGATCTGGAAGTTCTTGGGCAGGTCGGGGTAGAAGTAGTTCTTGCGCGCGAAGCGGCAGCGCCTGGCGGTGGTGCAGTTGAGCGCCGCGCCCGTGCGGATCACGTACTCGATGGCCGTGCGGTTCGGCACCGGCAGCGAGCCGGGCAGGCCCAGGCACGTGGGGCAGACGTTCGAGTTGGGCTCGGCGCCGAACTGCGTCGAGCACGAGCAGAACATCTTCGCATCGGTGCTCAGTTGTGCGTGCACTTCCAGCCCGATCATGGGCTCCAGAGCCATATGCATCACCTGTCACGGCGGCAGAGAAAGCAACGCAGGCAACGAGAGCGACGGCAAAGAGATGCCGCCGCACATATGATACACTGCGCGCGAGGGATTGTCGAGACGGAGGGCTTGCGGAGCAGGCGGGGGCCGGGTATGCTCCTGGGCGGACGGCGGCGACAGGCCGCCCGGGAGGGGTGGGAGGGATGGCCGACGTGCGAGACGAGACAACTGCATGCGCGGACGACCGCACACCTGATCCCGGCGACGACAGCGGGCCAGAGCCGTGGTCTCAGGAGCACATCCACCAGTGCGAGGAGTAGATCGAGCAGTTCGTGGGGCGCGTGAAGCTGGGCTTCACCGTGGATGTCCAGGAGTACTTCGACAAGTACGGCCGGGGCTGACGATGACACGAGCCTGACCACGTGCGGGACTCGATGCGACGTATACCTTCGGCAGTGCTACTCGATGCCAGGTTTGTCGCGGACGTCTTCTTCGACCGCACGAAGTTCCATCGCCCCGCATTGCATCCATTGCGCCGACTCCGGGCCGCCACACACGTCATCCGCTACGGCGTGGACCTCTGAGGCTCTACCGCACCGGCCCGCCGTACCCGTCGCCGACGTGTAGTGGCGGATCACCGCCGAGGGTCTCGATCTGCTCGAAATCGAAGGCCGCCATCCACTCGTCCGCGCTCCTCATGACCAGCACCGCCGGCCGGCCCAGCAGCGACCGGTCACCCAGGTCCGTGTCCTCCCAGTAGTCGTACTGCGATGCGCGCCGGCCCACGTAGCTCCCCGCGCCGTAGACCGTGGGCCGGCCGTCCATGTAGAAGGCCAGCTCGCTGGCCACGCCGTACGACGCCGCCACCACGAACGGCTCCTCGCCCGTGCGGTCCCGCAGCATCGCCCTGGCCGCGTCCGCCCTGGCCGCCATCTCCCGCGCCCCCGACAGCCGGAACATGGGCACCGCCCTGCCCACCACGGGCAGGCGCGCCCATAGGTTCGGGAAGGCCACGATACCGGCCGTCACCAGCCCGAAGCCGACCATCCACTTCCAAGAGACCATCCAGGCGCTGCGCGGGGCACCAGGCGGCGCGGTGCCGGCCTGCAGCGCCGCATCTGCCCGCTGCTCCCAACGCCGCCTGCGCCGACGCCACGCGGGCCAGTGGACGACCGTGCCCTGCGCCACCAGCACCAGCAGCGTCAGGAAACCACTCGCAGGCCAGTTCGGCTCGACATGCGAGACCAGCGACACCAGCAGGAAGAAGCCGATCACCGGCAGCCCGCAGCAGAGCATCAGCAGGTGAGCGGGCCACCGCTCCGGATAAGCGCTGCGAGTGCGTACGCTCCAGACCACCGCCAGTACGACCAGCAGAAATGCGGGCGGGCCGATCACGCCGATCTCGCTGGCGATCAGCTCCAGCAGTGAGAAGGCCGCGAATGGCCGGTCCCACTGCGTGGGCACATCGCCGCCGGGCGCGCCGAGGTGCCCCAGCTCGTGGGCCAGCGCAGGCCAGCCGTGCTGCGCGTTCCAGATCAGGAACGGGCTTATCGCGACCGTGAAAGCCAGCGCGGCGATGCCCACCGCGGCCGTCATGCGCCGGTCCCACGGAAGCTCCCGTCGCCGGATGATGGCGTAGAGCAGTATGCCGGGCGGCAGGAGCACCATGATGTACTTCACCAGGAAGCCAATGCCTAGCGTAAGGCCGAGCAGCGCCCACAGCAGCCACGGCCGCTCGCCGCTCCGGTGCGCGCTGAAGGCATGCCAGGCGATCCAACAGGAGACGATCCACAGGGTCATGAAGGGGGGATCGATGGTCATGACCTGTGCCTCGACCTGGAAGATCGGGATCAGGACGAAGGCCGCCGCGGCCAGGAAGCCGGCTCGCCGGTCGCCGTCGCTCACGTCGGTGGTGAGCCGGGCCAGGGCCAGCGCTCCCAGGGCCGACATGACCGCGGCCGGCAGGCGCACCGCCCACTCGGTATGGCCGAACAGCGACGTGCTCGCGGCGATCAGCCATGCCACGCCCGGGCCCTTGCTGTAGTAGGACAGGCTCAGCCGCCGCGACCACTCCCAGTAGTGCGCCTCATCGTGGATCAGCTCCCACGGAGACAGCCACACCAGGTAGATGACACGCAGGGCCAGCAGTCCCAGCACGAGTGCCAGGGTCGCCCGCCAGTCGGCCCAGGCGAGCCACCGGCCGTCAGGCACCTCGGCGCGCTCGCCGGCCTCGGTCGTCTGCGGCATCGCGACCTCCATCCTTCGACCTCTCGCTCCGAAGCACCAGATTACACGCATCGCACGCCGGACGCAAGTGCGCGACGCGGCGCAGCGCGAAGGCTCCACCGAGTGCACGGCGAATTACTCCACGTCGCCTCCGCCACATGGACACTGAGGAGCCACGCGATGGAGCAGGCACAGCAGGCCGGCAGGCCGGACGTCTCGATCGTCATCCCCGTCTACAACGAGGAGGAGACGCTTCCGCACCTGCGCGATGCGCTGGTCGAGGCCCTGGACGGCATGGACCGGAGCTGGGAAGTGCTGCTGGTCAACGACGGCAGCGGTGACCGCAGCGCGGAGATCATGGACGAGATCGCGCGCGGCGACGGCCGCTTCGCCGCCATCCACCTGCGCCGCAACTTCGGCCAGACCGCCGCCATGTCCGCGGGCTTTGACCACGCGCGGGGCGAGGTCATCGTGGCCATGGACGCCGACCTGCAGAACGACCCGGCCGACATCCCCAGGCTCCTGACCAGGATGGACGAGGGCTACGACGTGGTCAGCGGCTGGCGTAAGGAGCGCAAGGACCCGTTCGTCACCCGTATCCTGCCCTCACGCGTCGCCAACTGGCTGATCTCCACCGTCACCGGCGTGCGCCTGCACGACTACGGCTGCTCCCTGAAGGCCTACCGCCGCGAGATCCTCGACGACGTGCAGCTCTACGGCGAGATGCACCGCTTCATCCCCGCGCTCGCGCACTGGGCCGGCGCGCGCATCGCCGAGGTTGAGGTGACTCACCACCCCCGCGAGTTCGGCTCCAGTAAGTACGGCCTGGGACGCACCGCCCGCGTCTTCCTCGATCTGCTCACCGTCAAGTTCCTGCTCAGCTACGCCACCCGGCCCATCCAGGTCTTCGGCCGGTGGGGCCTGCTCATGGGGGCGATCGGCTTCCTGATGGCCCTCTGGCTGAGCTTCCGCAAGTTCTGCTTCGACGAGGACATCGGCAACCGGCCGGCGCTGCTGCTGGCCATCCTGCTCATCCTCGTGGGGCTGCAGTTCGTGACCATGGGCCTGCTGGCCGAGCTGCAGGCCCGCACCTACTACGAGGCCCAGAACAAGGCGATCTACGCCGTCCGGAAGATGACGCGGGGGGATGAGACGGAGACGTGAGCAGCGGCAGGCTGCACAGTGGTGCGGTCTCTCCACGCGGGTGCAGCACGCTCTCGTAGTGGCGCAACGCCAGCCGTTCCGGCGGCATCTGGGGCCCTGTCAGCTCTGCCGCGGCGTTCTCCGGCCATCGAGGTCGGCAGGCCGCAGGCCGGGATGACAGGGAGAAGGGCCTCCGGTCACGTATGTCGGCCGCCGTGGACCGCGCGTTACTCTGAGACCTGAACCACCATGTCGTCGCGGTGGACGACCTCGGGCGGGCCGTCGCGGCGGATGATCTCGCGAATGCGGGAGGAGTGCTGGCCCCTGATGGCTCTGGTCTCCTCCGCCGAGTAGTTGACGAGCCCGCGCGCGATCTCCCGCCCCTCGGCGTCGTTGACGGTCACGACGTCGCCGGCGTGGAAGTCGCCCTGCACGTCCGTAATGCCGCTGGGCAGGAGGCTGCAGCCGTCGGACTGCAGCAGAGCCCGCCGGGCGCCGCCATCCACGATTAGCGTTCCGCGCGGCTTCAGGTGCGCCGCCAGCCAGGCCCTGCGGCTGGGCATTCGCGGGCCGGGCAGCATACAGGTGCCGATCTCCTCGCCGCGAACGATCCGCGTCAGCACCTCCGGGACGTTGCCGTCGGCAATCACCACGCGAATGCCGCAGTCGGTGGCGCGGCGCGCCGCCTGGATCTTCTTCGCCATCCCGCCCAACGATTCGGGGCCACCCGCACCGGCAGCGAAGCGGCTCACATCCTCGTCAGGCTGGACCGTCCGGATCAGCTCGGCCCGGGGGCTCTGGCGCGGGTCGGCGGTGTAGAGCCCCTCCTGATCGGAGAGGATAACCAGCAGCTCGGCGGGTGTGATCGCGACTGCGACCATAGCCGCCAGCAGGTCGTTCTCGCCGAACGTCACCTGCTCCACGGTCACGCTGTCGTTCTCGTTGATGACGGGCAGTACGCCCCAGGCCAGCAGGCCCTCCAGCGTCTGGCGCAGGCGCATGCAGCGGTCGCGGTTGACGACGTCGTCCTGCGTCAGCAGCACCTGCGCCGGTGCCAGGTGCACCTTCGCCAGGGAGTCGGCCCAATACCGGAGCATCACGGGCTGGCCGATGGCCGCCGCGGACGCCCGCTCGGCCACGCGCAGGGTCTTGCGCGGGCCCGGGAGCATGCGCCACCCCACGGTTACCGCGCCGGAGCTGACCAGGAGCACCTCGGTGCCCGCGTCGATCAACTCGCGGATCTGCGCGCAGATGTGGTCCAGGAAGCGGCGACGCGGCCGGCCCTCATCGTCAACAACCAGCCGCGTCCCGACCTTAACCACCACGCGATCGGGCATTTCGCGCCCACTATCGAAGCCCACGGTTCGTCCCCTCAGGTGCGGATCTGTCCGTCACCGCGGCAGACGTACTTGAAGATCGTGAGCTGCGCCGCGCCGACCGGGCCGCGCGCGTGGATCTTGTCGGTGGAGACGCCGATCTCTGCGCCCAGCCCGAAGACGCCGCCGTCGGTCAACCGGGTGGAGGCGTTGTGGTAGACCGCCGCGGAATCCACCTCACGCAGGAAGCGTTCGGCGACCTCCTCGTCCTCCGTGATGACAGCCTCGGTCAGCCCCGATGTGTGCTCGGCGATCTCCTCCAGCGCTTCATCGAGCGAGTCCACAATCATGACCGACAGGACCAGGTCCAGGTACTCGGTGTCGAAGTCCTCGTCGGTCGCGGGTTCGATGCCCTCCACCATCTCCATGGTGCGGGGGCAGCCGCGGATCTCGACCCCGGCCTCCTGCAGGTCCGCGACGATGGCGCGCAGCACCTCGGCCGCGTTCCTGTGAACGTAGAGGTTCTCCACGGCGTTGCAGACGCCCGGCCGCTGCACCTTCGAGTTGTGCACCAGCTTCACGGCCAGCTCCGGGTCCGCATGCTCATCGACGTAGATCTGTGTCATGCCGCGATAGTGCTTGAGCACCGGCACCTGCGCGTTCTCGGTGACAGCGCGGATGAGGCCCTCGCCGCCACGCGGGACGATCAGGTCGATGTATTCGGGCAGCCGGCACATGGCCCCGACGGCCTCGCGGTCCGTGACCGGGATCATGGACACCGTGCCCGGCGGCAGGCCTGCGGCCTCGGCCGCCTCCTGCAGCACCCCGGCGAGCGCCAGGTTCGAGTTGATGGCCTCCGAGCCGCCGCGCAGCACGCAGGCATTGCCGGACTTCACGCACAGGCCTGCGGCGTCGGCGGTCACGTTCGGGCGCGACTCGTAGATGATGCCGATGACGCCGATGGGCACCGCGACGCGCTGGATGTGAAGGCCGCTGTCGATGGTCCACTCCGCAAGCACCTCGCCCACCGGGTCCGGCAGCTCGGCGATCTCCTCCAGCGCCGCGGCGATATCCTCGATACGCTCGTCGGTCAGCAGCAGGCGGTCGAGCATGGCAGCGCTCAGGCCGCTGTCCTCTCCGGCGGCCATATCCTCCGCGTTCGCGTTCTGGATGCGCCGGGCGTTGTCGCGGATGGCCTGTGCCATGGCGAGCAGCGCCCCGGCGCGTTGCTCGGCGCCGATGCTGCCGAGCGTGCGACTCGCCTGTCGCGCTGCCCTCGCTGCGTCTGTGACCTGATCCTCAACTGACATGCTTGGAGCCTCCAGATTCGCTTCGTGCGACCGTCCATCTCAACGACGCTACCGCCGGGTGGCCCAGGCAAGGCCGACCGTCCGTACGGCAAACGACCCCTGCGGGCGGCGCAGGCACGCCGCCCCTCC
>JALGUJ010000135.1 GCA_029820945.1 Candidatus Zipacnadia bacterium
ACTCCTCCAGCCCGAAGATCTGTGCGGCGGTGTCGCCCATGATCATCGCCTGATGCTCGGGTGACATCGAGACGTGGTCGAAGAAGGCCTGGTAGTCGTTCATCACGTCCTCCATCAGGTCGATCGAGACATCCGTGCCGAACACGATCTTCTCGTAGGGGTGCTTGTCGCCCATCAGCCCGTACTGAGGGTTGTCCGCCCACCAGAGCAGCTCCGCGAGGAACTGCGGCGGCTTCTTCTTCATCGTCGAGCCCGTGAGGTCGAAGTAGACGTTCGGGTGCATGCGCGCCAGCTCCCCGGCCTCGTCATACCACGGGTTGCCCAGATGGGCGCCGATGAGCGAGAGCGTCGGGAACTTGCGCGCGATGCGGTCAAGGTGCGCCGGCCGCATGCGATCAATGGAGACATCGCGCAGCGGATCGGCCGTGCGGCTGGCCGCCACGATCCCCAGGTGGAAGAGGATCGGCATGTCAAGCAGCGCCGCCCGCTCATAGACCGGCATGCAGACGTCGTCGTCGTAGTCCACCGTGGGGCGGATGACCTTCAGGCCGTGGAAGCCCATGGCGTGCAGGCGGTCCACGGCCGCCGGGCCCTCCTCGCCCAGGCGCACGTAGCCCAGCGCCAGCATAAAGTCCTCGTTCTCCTGCAGGGCCTCATAGAGCTGCAGATTCCCCGCTGCGGGCGGGCCGACGGTGCACAGCGCGACGCGGTCGATGCCCAGTTCAGCGCACTTGTCGCGCAGCCTGGGCATCTGCTCGCGCCAATCTCGCGACAGGTGGTGGTGGATGTCGATGACCATGGTGTCTTCCCCTCGAAGCGTCGTGTGTGTGCGTGTCAGAGTCCAATTCCACGCCACAGGGGGCAGTCCTGCAGGTGTGAGCCGCCGGCCGCCGGCTATCAGCAGACGGCATCGACGACTGCAGGGGACATGGGGTATACTGCAGCGGGCACGAACCAACGCAGTCAGAGGAGATTGCGATGCGCGCCGTCGGACCGGCCATGCTGGCACTCGCAATGATGGCGGGGGCGAGCCGGGCGGATGAAGCGCCCGCGCTCCTGCAGCTTCTGAGGCAGCGCGCAGCGGTGCGCCACACCGACGTGCCGCGGAAGGTCCTCGCGTTCTACTACCCCTGGTACGGCACGCCTGAAGTGACCGGCCGGTGGGCGCACTGGAATGGCGTGGACCTGGAGAGGCGCGACATCGCTTCATCCACGCACTTCCCGGTGGGCGGTCCCTACGACTCCCACGATCCCACTGTGATCGACCGGCACATCGAGCAGGCGCAGGCGGCGGGCATCGACGGCTTCATCTGCTCGTGGTGGGGCCAGGGCGAGTTCACCGACGCTGCGCTCGCGCTGCTGCTCGAGCGGGCTGAGGGCACGGGTCTGCAGGTGACCGTCTACTGGGAGTCGGTGGGCAGCGAGGGCGAGGAGCAGATCCGGCGGGCGGTCTCCGACCTGCAGTACCTGGTCGAGAACCGGGCATCGAGCCCTGCATTCCTGAAGGTCGATGGCAGGCCGGCCATCTTCGTCTACGGGCGGGTGCTGCGCCAGGTGCCGGCGGACGCGTGGCCGGCGATCCTGGCCGGAGTGCGCCAGCGGGTCGAGACGCCGCCGCTGCTTATCGCCGACGGCTATCGCGCCGATTACGCGCGCATCTTCGATGGCGTCCACACCTACAACATCTGCGGCTGGGTCGCCGGGAGGACGCCGGAGGAGATCGCCGAGGAGGCGCAGGACCGATACGCCGCAGCGGTCGAGATGGCTCGCCGCCAGCGGCGCATCTCGTGCCTGACGGTCATCCCCGGCTATGACGATACGAAGATCCGCGAGCCGGGGGTCAACGCCGAGCGCCACGACGGGCGCACCTACGCCGCGCTGTGGGAGCAGGCGATCGCCGCGGCGCCCGACTGGGTCCTCATCACCTCGTGGAACGAATGGCACGAGGGCTCGGAGATCGAGCCGAGCGTGGAGTACGGCGAGATGTACCTGGAGGCGACCCGGCGCGCCACCGCGCAGTTCGGGGCCGCACCGCCCCCGGAGCCCGCCTCCTATGCGCTGCTGGGTCCGACCCAGCAGCAGCAAGAGGTGCTGTCCGCGCTGTACACCGACACGAGCATCGGGCTACTGCCCGGCTGTGCGTCCGAGGTGCTCCTGGCGCTCGCCGACTCGGGCCTCGAGGTCCAGGAGCTGTCCCTTGATGACGTGGTGGACCCGCGGGCACTCACGCCCGAACACGTGCCGGTGCTGGTCTACGGCGCCGGGGAGCGCTACGCCCGGACGGTCCGCGAGGACGGCGACGTGGACCGGGCCCTGCTGCGCTACCTGCGCGAGGGCGGGGTGCTCCTCGTCGCCGCGCACCGGCCGCTGCCGTTCTA
Source organism: Candidatus Zipacnadia bacterium (assembly GCA_029820945.1). Classification (GTDB taxonomy): domain Bacteria; phylum Armatimonadota; class Zipacnadia; order Zipacnadales; family UBA5352; genus JALGUJ01. The sequence continues at coordinate 2,379 of JALGUJ010000135.1, forward strand.
CTACGACTCGGATGGGACGGTCGTCAACGCCGCGCAACGCCTGGGCCTGCCGGTGTTGGGCAGCACCGGCGACCGCGATCTACTGCGCTCGCCCACGCCGATGGGCTGGGAGCGGCCGCCGCAGGTCGAGGACCTGCACTTCGAACTGGACACTGAAGCCCTGCCGGGCCTGCCGGAACGCGCCGCATTCCCGGACACGGGCGACCTGCGCTGGCGTCCCGCCACCGAGACGCTGCTCGCCGACGGCGACGTCTATGTGCCGCTCGCGAGCCTCAGCGACGCTGAGGGACGGGATTTCGGCGAGGGCATCGCGTGGATCGAGCACCATCAGAGCGAGCCACGGGGCGGGCGGCTGCTCTACTGCTGGATGCGCATGCACGAGGTCGCGGCGCCCGGGGATCTCTACTTCGCGCTGCTCCGCTTCGTTGGGGAGCGCCTGGAGGAATGAGCGCGAGGATGCGCAGCGGGCAGCGGAGCACATACACAGGGGCCGGCGGGCAGCTCCCCGACGTGCACAATTGGGCGCGTGAACTCAGGCCCGGCGCCGCCGGCTCAGGCCTCCCACGATCGCCGAGAGTCCGACGAGAAGCCACGTGGCCGGCTCCGGAGAATCGTCCGAATCGCGCTCCATGACGGCCGCGTACGGCGCGGACCCATGCGCGTCTATCCACGTCCCCGGGGAGCCGCAGACCCAGTTCATCAGGCCGTAGTCCTCGTCTCCCTGGTTGTTCGGCTCGCCCGGATGCCAGTTCGCGTAACCCGTCTCGGCCAGCGTCTGGCCCGTCACCCACCGCCAGCCTCCAGACGGCTCCAACGCGCCCTCAGGCTGATAGAGGCCTATCCACAGAGCGCGCTGTGCGTTGGTCTTAGTCCAGCCGAAGTTGTCCAGCACCCACTGGTTCTCTTCGGCGGACTCGACGCTGACGAGGGAAGCTCCCAAGGAGGCGGCCGTGTCCTGCTGGTCGTGCCAGGCTGCGCTGTCGGCGATCAGAGCGTACTCGTGGCCCGTGCGGTCCCAGGTGACCCACTCGTACGAGTAGGCGGGGACGCTTACCAGCATGGTCACGCCGGTCAGCGCCGTCGCGATGCACAGGCACATCGCTCGCCGGTTTCTCATGCGCGAGTGTACCCCCCGCCACAGCAACTTCGCATCGTGCGAGACTGCCGTGCACTTCTCCGACCGTATCGGGCGTTCCTTGTGCGAAGCCTCAAGCTTTCCTCATGATTTCGCGAAGAAAAGGCCAGCATCCTCACAGCAGCCACTGTGAAACCGCCACACCGCACGCGAAGGTCGCACCCAGCACCACTACAGGAACAGTTCGCCGCGGCCGGGCGGCTCGTCCTGCCAGCCCGGGTAGCAGCGCTCGACGACGTGCGCGCGCAGCTCGGTCAGGTGCTGCGGGCCTTCGGGCGCGGTGATGTACCCGCAGTCGGCCAGCGCGTTGTCGAGCAGTCGCATCCCGATCCCGGCGGGAAGCTCAGTACGCTCGAAGAGCCAGGCGATCTGCCTGGAGTAAGCGTGAGCGAGGTCGCTCTCGTCGAAGGTGGTCTGAGGCTGACCGTCCCAGGTGAGGCGGTACAGAGACGCCGGTGTGAAGCCGCGCAGCAGCAGTTCGACGGTCGGGATGAACTCCACGCCCCAGCGCATGATCCTCAACTCCGGTCGCGCCGTGTCGGCGCCGCGCAGGGCGTCGATCACCACGCGCGCGGCGGAGCGGGAGTAGAGCTTGTAACCGCTCTGGAAGTCTGGCGCGCGGCCGTAGCGGGCGGTGAAGCGCTCGTCCACGCACTCGCCGCGCTCGCCCAGTCGCGCGTTCACGGCGTCAACGGTCAGGCGATTGAGGAGGCGCTCAAGCTCGCCCCGCGCGAAGCCCATCGGGCGCGACAGCGACCCGCGACAGCCAATCACGAAGACGTCCGGTGTCTTGACGTGCTCCCGAACGCGTTCGAAGAGGCGGTAGAGCTGCGGCAGGTCGTAGACATCGTGGTCGCCGTCGGCGTCGCGCACGTTCAGGGCCTCGACCGCCTCGTCGTCGAGCAGGCGCTTGAGCCCGGTGCAGACGGCCTCGCCCTTGCCGCCGTTGACCTCGCGGATGACCACCCGAGGCCCGGCTCCGGCGCGGTCGGCCAACTCGGCGGCGGCGCGCCGCGCCGGCTCCTCCGCCTGCGGGCAGCCGTCCACGACAAGCACGAGGCGGCGGGGATCGACGAACAGCTCAATGTCGCCGAGCGTGTCATTGAGGAAGGCGAGCATCCGCTCCTGTGACATCTCCTCCGGAAACCACACGGGGATCATGCTGCCCACCGCGCGGCGCGTGCGCGAGCTGACGCTCACATGCCCTCGTCCTCTCCGCTCTCGTCGCTGTAGTGGTACTCGGGCATGCGCGACAGGTCCATGAAGACGCGGACGTTTCGCCCCTCGCGCAGCGGCACCTCGGCTCCCGCCAGGGCGTCCCTGATGCTCGCGGGGATTACCTCGTTCGCCAGCCAGTCCTGGGTGGGGAACACCGCGATGGGCAGGCGCACGACAGCCTCGCCGTCGGCGGTGACGGTGACCGGCGCCTCGTGGTAGACGAGGTAACGCTCGTACTGCCTCCCGAGGATGTCGGCCATGTCACCGATGACCTCAACCGCGCGGTCGCAGTGTTCACGCGTGGCGAGCGGGACCTCGACCAGATAGTTGACGAAGGGCTCCTCGTAGACGGTGACCGCCGCGATGGTCCCGTTGGGAAGGTAGTGGCGCTGGTTGTCCAGATCCTTCAGGACCGTCACGCGCATGCCTATGCTTTCCACCATGCCGAAGTTGGCAGCGATCTGGACGTAGTCGCCGACCGCGTACTGCCCCTCGAGCAGCATGAAGAAGCCGCTGACGATGTCGCGAACCAGGTTCTGCGCGCCGAAGCCGACGGCCAGGCCCAGCACGCCAGCGCCTGCCAGGACCGGCCGGATATCCATCCCCGCAGCGGCCAGCACCCAGACGACGGCCGTAATCAGAATCACCCATCGGGTGACGCTGCGCACCAGTTCCAGCACCGTGACGATGCGTTGCTTGCGGCGCCGGTCGGGTGGGACGGCCTCTTCCGTCTGCCGCTCGACCTGCACAATCGCCCTGCGGAACAGCATCATCACCACGAAGTAGATAATCGCGGTGATGATCACGACGGTCAGGGTGCTCAGGAGCGCGTCTGCGATGCGCACCAGAAACTCCGGCCGATGCAGCTTCGCCCACCACAGGCCCATCGTGTCGGCCAGGTCGGGCGCCGCGGGCGGCACCTCTTCGGCCTGCTCCTCCTGCGCCCAGGCCAGGGTCGGAAGCAGCGCGGCCGACTGCGCCAGGATGGCCAGAAGAGCTCGGCGAGACCTTGAAAGCATGTCCTCGTCTCCTCCCCGACGGGCAGGGGCTGACGCACGTCATCCCCTGCAGTTTTCTGTGGCGGACGAGTGTGCTGCCTCTCTGTTCGTCAACAGCGGTCGGCGGTCCTTGCCGTGCATCTCAGTGATGCTCCGGCAAGACCGGCGTTAACATGGCAGGCACCGCAGGGCGGGCCGGAGAATGCCGGCTCCGGTGTGCTGATGTGCAGCTCGAGCCTTCGCCTATGGCACGCCGGGACCCGGGGCCGGCATCCAGACGCGTATCACATCGCCGCAGCGACCCTCAGTGCCGGTGCCCTGTGCAGGCTCGGAAGCATGATGAAGCACTCACGTCTTTTGACCGGGCGCGGGCGAGTGAGTATACTGCTCCGGGATTGGGCCGGGCTCCGGGAGCGGGTCGCGAGGGCGGCATCGCACGGCCCACGGACATCCTGACCCGGTGCTCCGAAGCCGGCTCGGGGCGGGCGCCTGGAGCAGCGGTCGAATCAGGCCGACACCAGAACTGACCACCGAGACATCCTGGTGCTGAGGCTCTTCACGGTAGCGCACCTGGGAGGGAAGCATGCGCACAGTAGCCGTCATACCCGCACGAGGCGGAAGCAAGACCATCCCGCTCAAGAACATCCAGGAAGTGGCCGGAAGGCCGCTGATCCACTACGTCATCAACGCCTGCTTGAGAGCCGACAGCGTTGACCGGACGGTCGTCTCAACCGATCACGAGAGGATAGCCGAGGTAGCGCGCGAGTGCGGGGCGGACGTGCCCTTCATGCGGCCCGCCGAGTTTGCGGGCGACCTGGTGACACTCGACCCGGTCATTCACCACGCGGTGACGACCCTCGAGGCGCAGGAGGGCGCGCCCATCGACGTTGTCCTCACGGTTCAGCCGACCTGTCCCCTGCTGAAGCCCGAGACTATCGATAAGTGCGTTCGGACGTTGCTGGAAGGCGAATACGATTCGGTCATCATGGTCAAGGAGATCCGGCACCTGTACTGGCGTCGGGTCAACGGAAACTTCCAGCCGCTCTTCGAGAAGCGCGTGAACCGCCAGGAGCTGGAACCGCTCTACTCCGAAACCGGGGCCGTCTTCGCCAGCAGGCGGTCGATCATCACGCCCGAGGACCGGCTGGGCACCAACATCGGCCACGTGATTGGCTCCGAGGAGGAGGCAATCGACATCGACACGGAGATCGACCTGCGTGTGGCGGAGCTCATCATTCAGAACGGCAGGCGGGAAGCGGGCGATGAGTAGCGTGAGGATCGGCGACAGGCCGGTCGGCGGCGATGCTCCGGCGTACATCATCGCGGAGGCGGGCGTCAACCACGGGTGCGACCTGGAGGTCGCGCTGCGCATGGTCGACGAGGCCGCCGAGAACGGGGCCGACGCGATCAAGTTCCAGACCTACCGCGCGGAGACCCTGACCACGCGGTGGGCGCCGCGCTACTGGGAGCATCCCGAGGAGTCGGGCACCCAGTACGCCATCTACCGGCACTCCGACGGCTTCCGGCGCGAGGACTACGAGCGCCTGGCCGAACACGCCCACCAGGTCGGGATCGAGTGGCTGACCACCCCGTTCGACCTGGAAGCCGTCGGGTGGCTGGCGGAGATGGGCATGGCCGCCTGGAAGATCGCTTCAGCGGACCTGACCAACTGGCCGCTGGTGCGGGCGGCCGCTGAGGTCGGGAAGCCGATGATCATCTCCACCGGTGGCGCCACGCTGGAGGAGATCCGTGCGACCGTTGATCAGATCCAGGCCACCGGGAATGACCAGATCATCCTGCTGCACTGCATCCTTTCCTACCCGACGGCCGACGAGGACATGAACCTGCGGCGGATCCCGCGCCTGATCCGGGAGTTCCCGGACCTCGTGATCGGCCTGTCCTGCCACAACATCTCAGATAGGTGTGTGACTGTGCCGACCGCCGCGGTGGTGCTGGGCGCGAAGGTCGTCGAGAAGCACTTCACGCTCGACATCTCGCTGCCCGGCGACGACCACTACCTCTCGGTGGACCCCCCCCTGCTCCGCCAGATGGTGCACAACATCCGTATCGCCGAGTCGGCGCTGGGCTCGGAGCAGTTCGACATCCTGCCCTGCGAGGAGCCGGCCCGGAAGTACGCGCGGCGCAGCATCGTGGCGGCCACCGACATCCCGGTCGGCACCGTCATCGAGCGCAAGCACCTGATCATGAAGCGCCCGGGAACTGGCGTGCCGCCCACCGAGTTGGAGCGAATGCTCGGTCGCACGGCGGCCCGCGACATTGCCGAGGACCAGCTCGTCACCTGGGAGGACATCGAGGGCGGCAAGCCGGCCGAGTAGACGGGCCCTCGGGCATGAGCCGGGCGAGGTGGGTGCGACCCAGCCGCCTCCCGCGTGTACCGAGGCAGGTCTTCGCCGGCGGCGACCTGCCGAGGACTGAGAGGCAGAACGCATGGATGCGCTTCGGGACAACCTGCGCGAGATCAACTCCCTCAACCAGCGGGGAGGGCGGATGCTGAGTGTCGTGGACCTGATCGAGGACGGGACGCTCACCTCTGAGGTCGCCGGCTACCTGCTGACATCGGTCGCGGGCGGCGCATCGTTCCTGACCGCCGCAGGCCCTGGAGGCGTGGGGAAGACCACGCTCATGGCCTGCCTGCTCAGCTTCCTGGCCCCCGGCGAGCGCATACACACCGTTACGGACCCGCAGCGCCTGCCCGAGCCCGAAGGCCCGACCTGCTACCTCTGCCACGAGATCGGCGCCGGACACTGGTACGGCTACCTCTGGGGCGACGAGGCGGCGGACTTCCTGGCGCTTCGCCAGCAGGGACGGATCGCGGCCTCGCTGCACGCGGAGACGGTCGAGGAGTTGCGCGACCAGCTCCTGGGGCCAAGCATCGGTGCCGACGAGCGCGATCTCGCCGCCGTGCGCCTGCTGTTGTTCATGGTGCGGCGCGGCTCCAGGCGACGCGTCTCGGCCATCTACGAACGCGCTGGCGGGGAGCGGGCGGACCTCCGTCGGATCGTCACCTGGGAGCCGGGGACCGACAGCTTCGCGTGCCACGCCGAGCGCGTACCGGGCCTCGACCGGGCGACCGCGTTCATCGACGGCCTGGTGGCCGACGGGACGTACCTGCTCGAGGACGTTATGGCGGCCGTGGCGGACTTCTACGCGGAGCTGTGACGGGCGGAGGGGGACGTCGGTGGGCTCGCGCACGGCGTGGAGTTGCGGGTGTCTGGGATGCGGCGGGCTGTGGCTCGTGAACGTAATCATTCTTGTGCTGGTGGGCAGGCCCCTGTCAGGCAGCACCACGCTCACCGACGTCGGCGTTGTCCCGCTCTTCGGTCTGCTGGCGGCCGCGATCCCCATGACGATCGGCGTGATCCTGCGTCTCAGGGAGTGGGCGGAGCAGGCCCCTCAGCGGAGTCAGCAGTTCATCGATGGTGTCCACACCGCGATGATCGAGCGCGACGGCGTGGCGGTCGAGGAGATCGCGGAGAAGCTCGGCTGCCGCGTGCAGCACGTGCGGGCGGCGCTGCGCGAGCTGGTCGGCTCGCGGCAGCTCATGGGCTACCGCGAGGCCGGGACGGAACGCTATCACGCGGTAGATCCGGCCGCGATGCGGTCCGGGGCCTGCCCCTACTGCGCCGAGCAGCTCGAGGAACCGGGCAGGCGGGGCCGATGCCCGCACCGTGGTTGTGAGATCTACCCGCCACGTCAGGAGTAATGCCGCAGATGGAGGCAGCGATGGTGGACGAGACCGGTCATGAACGCTGTGTGAACAACGAAGACGGTGGGGTAGTCATCCGTGACCGGGACGGCGCTGAGTTGGGGCTGCGCCCGTGGCTGGAGCACGCCAACGCCGAGGGCTTCCCCGGTGACTTCTTCGGCGAGATTCTCGGGAGCCGGGCGGATGTGCTCGCCGAGCGCGTGCTTGAGGATGGCGAGCCATCGCATGCGCGGATCTCGGGGATGCTCCCGCGCGCGATCGGCGAGACATTCGTCGGCGACTCGCGGCGGGACGAGCGCTTCATCATCCAGCCCGACGGGAGCGTGGAGGGCCTTCTGGGGCCGCTCGCGGACATCACTGCACGCGAGCTGGCGCTGCACGCGCGCTGGGGTCTGGTCCACCGGCGGCTGCCACTGCCCATCCTGCGCATCGGGCTTCCCGACCGGCAGATGGTGGAGCAGATCGCCGTGGCGGACATCGATGCGGCGGGTGAGGCGCGACTGCTGGTGCGCAGGCGAGACGGCGACCGTGTGGACTACCTGGCGCCCGCCGGCGGGTGCGACGAGGCGGAGGACGCGTTCTGCGACGCGGTGCTCACGCAGTGGCGGCTGGTGAGTGAGTTCCACGAGCGAGGCATGCGGCTGACCGGCGGAGATGAGCTGCTGGGCGACCTTGCGGCGAGCTCCCTGTGGCTGGCGGACCTGACGCTGCGGGGCTGCCATCCGCGCTACGGCATCGGGACCTACGATCGGTTCAAGGACCACGGCTTCCCGCCCACCGTCATCCACCTCGGCTCTTGCCTGGTTGAATGGGGGCACTTCGAGCGAGCGCGTGATGTAATTGACTGCTACCTGAACGCATACGTCGCGGATGACGGCAGCTTCGTCTACTACGGGCCCGCCGTGTCCGAGTACGGCCAGCTCCTGTCGCTGTGCGCTCGCTACCTTGAGCTGAGCGGCGACCTACGCTGGTGGCGGGGACGGGAGAGCGTGCTGCGGCGCATCTGGACGCGACTGCGCGTGCTGCGGCGCGAGTCGCTCGCCGACGACAGCGCTCCCGAGCACGCCCGAGGGCTGATCCCCGGCCTGCCGGAGGCCGACTACCACGGCAGCGAGGAGCAATGGCGGGAGTACTACTACTCCGGTGACGCATGGGCGGTTCGGGGCCTCACGGATGTGGCGCGGGCCCTGCAGGTGACCGGGCGGAGCGAGGAGGCCGCGGCGCTCGAAGAGGGGGCCACGCAGTATCGCGCCGACCTGCTGGCCTCGGTGCATGCGGCGGGCGTGGCGACCGACGAGGGCCTCTACGTCCCCCCCGGCCCCACGCAGCGCGTGCCCATCGAGCGCATGACGCAGGACCGCCATTCCTCCTACTGCAACTACCGCTACTTCGCGGAGATGATCTCCGCCGGCGTGCTGCCGCAGCGAGTGGTACGCCGGGTGCTGGACTGGCGCGCCACACACGGCGGTGAGCTGCTGGCAATGACGCGCTTCGAGGGCCACCTCGACGACTGGCCGGTGCTCAACTACGCGCGGGCGCTGCTGGAGACCGGGGAGATCGAGCGCTATCAGCTCCTGCTCTACGCGCACCTGGCGCATCACCAGGCGGCTGGCTGGCTGGCGGCACCCGAACAGGTGGACATCGTCCCGGGCGAGTCCGGCGTGCGGCGCTACCACGCCGGGCAGGTGGTGCCGTGCCAGGTGACCGTTCCGCTCATGCTGCGCTGGGCGCTGCTCTACGAGCTCCGCGACGAGGACGTCCTGCTCGTGGCTCCCGCCGTCGAGCACCGCTGGCTGTGCGGCGGTGGCCTGAGCGCCCGCGGCCTGCCGACACGCTGGGGGCCGGTGGATCTGGAGCTGGACAGCGACGGGCGCACTGTTACGGCCTCGCTGGGACTCCCCGTCGGCACCCCCGCCGTGGTGCGTCTGCGCATCCCGCGGTCACCAGACGCCCCGGTTGTCCTCGCCTCAGTCACGGGCGCCGCTGAGCAGGAGTGGGATGAGTCCGCCGGTGCGGTGACACTCTCGCAGTGCGGAACCAAGGTGACCGTGAGGGCGTCGGTCGGCTGAGGCCGGCAGATCCCGCAATGGGCGCCACGGCTTCTTGCAGGTCAGGCGAGGGGTAGCACCGCGTCCCTAGCCGCGCAGCCGCTGCACCATCTCCCGCAGCAGCACGGCCTCCCACTCCGCGGCGGCGATCCACGAGTGCAGCTCGATGTCGGGCCGGCATGAGGACACCACCGGGGCGCGGCCCGCATCGTCCTCGTTCCAGAGCTTGAGGTGCACGTGCTCCATCAGCCGCAGGGCCAGCGACCGCCACGGCTCGCGCTCGTCCGTCACCGTCGAGATCCTCATCAGCGCCGCCGCGGCCATGAACCGGCACCAGGTGAAGCTGGAGAAGAGCAGTCCGCCGCCGTCACGCCGGTACTCCAGGTCGATGGTCGGCCCGGGCGGGCCGTCGTCGATGCGGCAGGTGCACAGATACCAGCGGGCCGCGCGCTTGAGGGCATCCTGCACGTCGGCGCGCTGTGTGAGTCCAAGCTCATCCGCGGCGACGAGGAAGTGGTAGAGGCCCATTCCCTGGTCGGGCACGTTCTGCTCGCAGAAGCGCTGGCCGCGACCGATCTCGGCGAAGCGATAGGGCCAGACGCCGATGGCCTCCTGGCCCTCCAGGTAGTGCTCGAAGCCCCTCCGCGCGGCCGTCATCCAGTCGTCCGGCGGCTCTGCGCCCAGCCGGGCCAGCGTGCGGTGCGCCCGGCCCAGTGCCATGGCCGCGAGGGCGTTCGAGTTCTGGCAGTCGTGGGTTGCCCCCTCGTGATGGGCGAACACGCCCGGCCGCAGCTCGCTGCGCGCGATCCACTCCGCGCCCATGCGCAGGCGTCTCAGATCCTCCTCGTCGGGCGCCAGGCCCGCGTCGATGGCGCTGCACAGCAGGCTGACGACGATCGCGGTGTCCACGCCATCCACCGGCGGAAGAGGCTGACT
>JALGUJ010000136.1 GCA_029820945.1 Candidatus Zipacnadia bacterium
ACGTGGAGCATCACGCCGCCGCACTCCTCGCCGGAGTACTTAACCGTCTCCCCCTCCGGCGTGAAGCTGCGCGCCGTGAACCAGCAGCCCAGCAGCCCGCTGGCGTTGAGCACACCGGCCAGCTCCTCCCCGTCTATCCAGGGCGCGCCCACCAGCTCGAAGGGTCGCATGGTGCCGCGGCCCTCGCTGACGTTAGTGCCCTCCAGGAAGCAGGTGGCCGGGTAGGCGATGACGCTGGACATGTCGTGCAGGCCCGGCGACGGCCGCTGCCACGGCAGGCCGGTCTGGTCGAGCCACATCGCCCGCGACCAGTTGGCGACCGGCACCACGAACAGGTGTGCCCGCCCGTCCAGCTCGACCCGGTTGAACAACGTGGCCAGCTCGCCCATGGTCATGCCGTGGCTCACCGGCGTGGGCACATAGCCGACGAAGGAGCGGCAGTCGTCCTCCATCATCGGGCCCTCGACCATGCCGCCGATGGGGTTGGGGCGGTCGAGCACCACGACCGGAAGGCCCCGTTCCGCGCATTCCTCCAGGCAGATGCACATGGTCGAGGCGTAGGTGAAGAAGCGCACGCCCACATCCTGCACATCGACCATCAGGCCGGCGACGCCCTCGAACATCTCGTCCGTCGGGCGCCGCGTGGCGCCATGGAGGTCGGCGACCGGGATGCCGAGGTACGCCTCGCCCTCAGTTGTGCCGTGACCGGTCACTCCGTGCTCCGGAGCGAAGACCCTGATGACTCGGAAGCCGGCGTCGAGGATACGCTCCAGGTCGGGCTTCCCATCGCGGCCCACGGCGGCGGCGTGGGTGAGCACCGCCCAGGGCCGCTCGCGAGCGCCCTCGAGCGGCAGGCAATCGGGGTTCGCCGCCAGCACCTCCGCCCCCACGCGCACCGGCCCGGCGCTCGCGACCCCGGCCGCGACCACGATGGCCGGTGCCATCTGACCGCGGCAGTGCTGCACCGCAAACGCGACCGCGACGGCCGCCACGACGCCGGCGATGACCCATGGGAGCGGACGCCGCCGGGCGGCCGCGGCGACCCGCCGCGCCCGATCACGCAGGATGGGACGCCACCTGCTGGTCATCGTGCACCATCGTGGTCGATCCGCAGTTGCTCGAAACGCGCTCGCATGCGCACGCCCCTCTCGCCGGTTGACATGTACAGCGTCACACGCACCTCGGGACCCAACTGCACGAGGATCCCGCCGAGTTCCAGCCCGTCCACGAAGCCCTCGACCATCTGGCTGCCAGGATCGTACTCGAGCCGCACGTCATGGGAGCCGCTGCCGATGGACAGCTTCTCGCCGCCGAACGCCTCAGAGACCAGCCACCACGCCACCGCCGTATCCGGCGTCGGCCAGTACGCGGCGTGGTTCTTCTCCGCCTGGTTCTCGCGGGTGGCCTGGGCCTCAATCTTGTCGCGAATACTGCTGTCCGGGTAGCGGCTGAAGTCCCATAGCTTGACAACAGCCGACGTGGCGAACCTGCCGGTGGCATCATGCTGCAGCTCCGAGGCGAAGCGCGCCGGACGGTGCTTGGGGTCAGTCTCATCCACCACGGCGCCGAGCAGCGCGATGCCCACGCTGCACGAGTCGGCTCCCGTCGGGAGGGCAGTGCTGACCGACACGGCCATCGGCCCATCCAGGTGCATCGGCCGGGTGATGATCCCGTCCTCCTTGTTCCACGCCATGTCCGACGGCGTCCGGCCCTCGAGCGTGACCGCGCCGGTCCCGTAGCCCTCGGGCGCCACCCACTCGGGCTTGCCCGACTCGGGGTATGCCTCGCGGCGCCCGAGCCACTCCTCGGCTGAGAACGCCTCGATGGCCTGCTCGCGACTCTCCGTGAGCGCCATGGGGTGCGGGGCCGCCCCGCCACCGGGCAGAACCGCGCTGCGGCCGCCCGGCTTCAGCGCCACCAGCAGCGCGGCCACGCCGATTGCCCCTACCAGCAGCCACAGCGACCACGGTGGCCCCGCGCGGTGTCGCGGGACGGTCGGCGCCACTTCGGCCGCGACGGGGCTTCCGGCGCGCATCGCATCGGTTGCGGCGCTGGCCCCGACCGGCTCTGCGCTCATGCACTCGGCCTTCTCGTCTTGTGCATCCCGGATCGGCCGCACCCAGTCTACACCGGTGGGGGCCTCCGGGGCGTCCTCGCGGGTGAGCGCGCGCAGCAGGATGTTGTCCGGGATGGCGTCGAGGCCGTTGTATGCGCCCGAGAACGCGCCGGCATCCTCCTCTGGCGCCGGCGGGGCCTCTTCAGCCACCTCGTCCTCGGGCTCCCCCGCGTCCGCCTCCTCTGCAGCCTCGTCAGGCCTCTCCTCCTCCACCATGATCAGCGGCAACAGCACGGTAACCGGGCCGGGCAGCCCCTGGAGCATCAGCAGCAGTGGCGTGCCCGTATGCGCCGGGAAGGTCAGCTGCAGGCGCAGCGGGTCACTCTCGCGGGCGGCCCCGCTGGTGAGGGCGCCGCAATCCGACTGCACGTACCATTGCCGACCCAGCTCGTTGGCGTCGTCAAGCCACAGCAGGATGGTGGCGCGAAGACCCGGTGGGCCCTCGACAGCGTCGAGGGTCCACGTCCCCGGACGGCCGGGCTCTTCGCGCGCGGCCAGAGCGTGCCGACCGGATCGCCCTCCCAGGTCTGCCTCCGCATGCAGGTTCATCGTGTGACCATCCGCTCCCGCCTGACGCGTCAGTCCAGCCACTCCTGCTGATGGCTCCCCTCGACTCCTTTGCTGTCGGCGATGAGCCACTCGCCCCCGATCCGCCGCAGCGAGTAGATGTGCGTGACTCTCCCCGACAGCCTGCGCCCGTCGATGCGGTCGAGGTAGCGGATCGTGCACTCGACGCGCGCGCTGTCGCCTGACTCCGAGAGCGTGCGGAAATCTGAGGCAACCGATTCGACCGTGTCCTTGAAGCCGTCGCGCCACGCAGAGCGGGACATGGCCTCGCGGCGTTGCGGCGTGAAGCACCGCCATGCGGCGTCGAAGTCTCGGTCGGTGATGTACCGATGGTAGGTCCGGATCGTGTCGTTCCCCGCGAACTCGGACGGGCGGCTTGTGCCTGCGGAGGCAGTCATCCCGCTCGCCGCAGGCACGCGCTCCGCCATCGGCGGCGCCTGCACCATCTCATACTCCGGCGCGCTGGAGTGTCTGGAGTGCTGGACGAGCGCGCCGCCGGCGAATACCAACGCCAGCAGAACGATCACGGACACACACGCGATGGTCGCCCCGCGTGTCGACCCCGCCGGCGAGGGCGCGGCTGCGGTTGCCGCATCGCTTTGCGCGGGTGTCGAGGGCGGCCGGGGAGCGGGCACGATCCCGCGGTCGGCTTCGGCGAGAGCATGCGTCCCGACCGGCGTCTGCGCCGCGGCCGCGCTGTCGTCCGGGGCCGCCGCAACGCTCTCGACCTCGGCGAGACGGCCCGAGTCCTCCCCGTCATCAGTGGCCTCGTCGGCCTCGTCGGGCTCATCGAGAGCGATCGCGAGCAACCGGACCACCAACGTGAGGGGGCCCGGGAAGAGGTGGACCTCGCAGGCCGCCTCCTCGCCGACGGTTGAGGGCACCACCATGCGCACCCGCAGCATGCCGCCGGCGTCGGCCTCAACCTCGGCGTCCTCGACGCCCGCACGCCAGCCCTCGAAGGGCCGGTCGTCGCTCCGGGAGACGCGCACGATGACGCTCTCGCCGGGCCGGCCCGGTGTCGGGCCAGCAAGCCACAGCCCCGGCCGCTCGGGCACCTCGCTGCAGATAAGCTCGTCGTCGCCCTCGTCGGTGTGTCTCGCAACACGCAACTGCATCAAGTGAGCACTCCCGCAGGCTCAGCGATCGGGCTCGCCGCCCGGCCGACGCTCACCAGGCCGGGCCCGCGGCCCCCACGCGTGCCCGCCGCGCACCACGGCCGAGCGCCGCGACCACCGTCCCGGGCCGCTGCCCACTCATCCGCGACTGCAGCCATGGCTGGCAGTTCGGGCCGGGCGGCCTGAGGCGCTATCGCGCCTGTCATCTCCCGCCAGGCGATGACGGCGAACGCCGCGGCGACAATGAGCAGCAGGATGATGGACACGATCCACCATCGCCCCGAGTTCCACGTGCGCGGCCCGCCCCTGGACGTGCGCCGGCGGACCGGTCGACCGGCCACTGGCGTGATCTCCCCGGTCAGGGCCGACGCCGCACGTGGCAGCGCAGGCGACGGCGCAGCGACCGTGGCGCGGCGCTTCGCCACGGCCAGACGACGCTTGATCGACTCGTTCTCCGGCCACCAGCGCAGCGCCTGGGCCAGCAGCGCCACGCGCGCCGCGGGCGTCTCAGCCTGGGACGCTCGCCACAGCAGGCGCAGGGCCTGGTCATGGGCTGTGGCCGCGTCCTCGACCGGCACATTGGGGAGATGCTCCCGAGCATCGCCGGCCGCATGCCGTGCTGCGTTCCCCGCGCCTCGCTGCGCCAGCGGCGGCGCCACGATCGTGGCGTTGCGTTGCGCTTCGGCGAGCCGACGTTGAATCGACTGGTTCTCGGGCCAGCAGCGCAGCGCCTCCGCGAGCAGGGCCACGCGCGCCGCGGGCGTCTCCCCGGAAGACGCCTGCCACAGCAGGCGCAAGGCCCGGTCATGTGCAGGCGACACGTCCGTGGGCGTGCCGTCGGAAGCGTCCTGCCGCTCAGCGATGGCAGCAACCTGCGGTGCGCTCTCCGCGCGTGCCTGCGGCTCCAGTAGCCGCCCCGCCGCATGGGCAGGCTCCTCGGCGGCCGTGGCCTCAGCGCGGGCAACACCCACGATGGCCACCGGACCCGGCAGCCCACGTACCTCCCACGCTACTGAGCCCACCGCAGGGATGGTCACGAGCACGTCAAGCGGATCATCCGCCGCGCCCGTACCCGAACCCACTGCGGCGCACTCAGCCAGTGACTGCCACACAAGCTGGGAGCCGCCGTCCTCGATGCGAACGTTTAGGACGGCAACCGAGCCTGCCGGGCCGCTCAGGACGTCCAGCAGCCAGGCCTCCGGGCGCTCCGAGCAGGGGCGACATCCCAGCTCGACTGTGTCATCGGCCTGCCGTCGGACCACGGAGACGTCCATGCTTTCCCCACCTACGTGTCCGGCTGGGTCGTGGCTCCGGTCGCTGACTCCGGGCCTGCCTCCGAAGCAGCGGCCGTGGGCGGCTCGATGAGGCCCATGCGCAGCTTCGTCCTCAGCACGCGCACCGCCGCCTCACGTATCCGCGCAGCCAGCTCAGGGTCGCGTTCCGACAGAGCGAGCAGCCGATGGTAGGCGGCACGCTGGGCGGCGGCCGTGTGGCAGATCAGCGCCACGTCCGCGCCCGCCCGGATCGCGCGCTCGGCGGCCTGTCCAACCGGCATGGCCTCGCCGACCGCCCCCATCTCGAGGTCATCGGTCAGGACCAGCCCGTCGTAGCTCCACTGCTTGCGCAATACGTCGGTCACGATCGGGCGCGACAGGCTGGCCGGCGCCTGCGGGTCCAGGGCCGACCAGACCACATGGCCGGTCATCACCGCATCCACGCCGGCGTCGATGGCGGCGCGGAAGGGCGGCGCGTGCACCTGCTGCCACTGCGCGACGGCGAGGTCAACGGTGGGCAGCGAGGCGTGCGGGTTCTCGGCGATCGGGCCGTAGCCGGGGAAGTGCTTGGCGCAGACCAGCCCGTCGGCTTCATGCGCCCCCTCGATGAAGGCCACCACGCGCTCGGCGACGTGCGCGGTGTCGCCGCCGAAGCTGCGGTTCGAGATGTCGGCGTTGCGCGGGTTGGTCAGCACGTCGGCCACCGGCGCGAGGTTCATGTGGATGCCGACCTCCCGGAGTTCAGCCGCCATCACCCGGCCCTCCTCGCGGACCTCCTCCAGCGGCCGGGCGGTCATCTCCGAGGCCGCCGGGAAGTGCGTGAAGCCCGACTTCGGCAGGCGATCGACGCGCCCCCCCTCGTGGTCGATGGCGATCAGCGCGGGGCAACCCGCGACCCGCTCGGTCACGTCGGCCAGGTCTGCAACCAGGCCCTCGAGCTGGGCGCGGGAACTGATGTTGCGCGCGTAGAGGATGGCCCAGCCGGCGGGGAGCGTTCCGAGCTGCGCCGGCGCCTGCGCCGACCAGCCGCCGGGCACCCCCACCATGAATACCTGCCCCACTACCTGGGGCCACTCGAGGCGATCGACGATGGTCTCTTCAGGCGGCGGCGGACGGCGGGCCGGCTGGTCTATCACTGGCGCAGTGGGAGCGGCGCTCTCGCGCATGCACCCGCCCAGGGCCATGGCAACCAGCACAACGGTCATCACCACGCGCGAGCCACCGCAGGCTCCCTTGCCTAAGACCCTTGCGGCCCAATGCCAGTGGGCGTCAGGGCCCTGTTGCGGCCGCCGCGCCCGTGGAGCGAAGCGCCCGGTCTCCGGCAGGTCAGTCCTCCGGGCCAAGCAGGACGCCGCCGCTGGGCGGTCCCGCGGGGCGCTCGTCGTCTTCCGCATCATCACTCTCCAGTACCTCCAGGTCGTCGGGCGCAGGCACCTCGGCGGGCAGCGGTCGCTCATCGGCAGCGGGCTCCGGGTCGGCTGCGGGCGGCTCCTCAGGCTCCGGGCGCGTATCCGCCTCGTCGACGCCCGGCTCCGACACCGCGCGGGACTCGGTCGGCTCGATGTCGGCGAAGGCCGTGGCCGGATGGTGCGGAATCTCGTCTTCCGGTGCCGCTTCGTCGGGTGTTGCCGCGTCCGCCTCCTCTTCCTCCCACGGCTCGCTGGGCGACACGACCGGGCCGGCGAACGGCTCCGGCGGTTCGGCAGGGGCGACCTCCTCCACGGGCGCCGGGGGCTCGGCTGACGGAGCGGGCGGGGTGGGAGGCGCCGCCGGTGTGGCGGTCGGGAAGTCCGACTCGACCGGGGCGACGCTTGGCAGCCCCTCGTCGACCGGCACGTCAGTGATCTCGATGTGCGGCGGCTCCGGCTCGTAGCTGGTCGCTGCGCGCCAGGGCTCAGCGGTCCGGCGCGGATCGACCGCGATCTGCGACAGGCCGATCCACTCGACGTAGAGCCCGATAAGCTCCTGCCGCTGTTCGATCTCTTCCCAGCCGCCCACCTGCTGCTCGACGTGTCCACGCTCGAGCATGTTGCCGTACTGGCGGATGCGCGTGAGGAACTCCATGTCGCCCAGCTTCTCACGATGCCTGCGCAGCTCTTCGGCCAGGATGTCGGTGAGGTCGCGTGCGTGGATGGCCTGGCCGATCTCGCGCAGGGAACCCTCGAGGCGCTCGATCTCGAGCTGGCCCAGGTCCGTCCAGTACGAGAACTCCCAGCGGCGCGTCTGGCTGCCATCACGCATGCGCACGAGCTGCATGGGGATGCGCCCGGTGGCGACGCCGGCGAGGAAGCACGCCATCTGCTCGTCGAGGTTGATCTTGCTGACCGGCTGCAGCAGCGCGCGCGCCCGGTCGTCGCGGCAGATCGCGTGCAGAGGGATGCTCCCCTGCTGCTGCTCCTGGGTGTAGGCGGTCTCGAAGGCCCGCAGCGACCCGTACAGGCGGATGGGGAACGCGCCGTACTCCTGGTAGAAGAAGACCTGGTAGGGCTCATCGACGTGGTGGATCCAGCGCGCGCTCTGGTCCCACGGGATCAGGCCGGTGCGGCGCACCGAGTCGAGGAAGACCTGAGTGTTGTTGTCCCCACCCTCGCGGATGCCGCCGCGCAACGCCAGGCCGCGCGACCACTTGGCCGGGCTGTCGGCATAGCCGTTGGCCCCGCGGTTGAGCACCAGGAAGGGCAGGCTGAGCGTGTACAGGTTGGTGATACGGTTGACCACCGCTGCCGAGCCCGGCTTGTACTCGCGGAAGAACTGCTGCAACACGTTGGTCTGCCGGACGGCGTTGAAGACGTCACGTGCGCGGGCTACAAGCCTGGTGCGCAACTGCATCTGGGCGATGGGATCGTCGAAGGTCGCGAGCTTGATGATGTCGGCCGCCCCCTCATCCTCGCGCGCGCACCCAGTACGCACCAGGATCTCCTGGGCCAGGCTCTGCACCGTGTCCTCGGTGACGTGCTTGTCGTACTCCTGCGCGACCACGCCCCCGATCTGCAGGTGCGGCTGGGCGCGCTCGTAGAAGACCTCGCCGTTGATCGGCAGTAGTCGGCCCTCGGCCTCCCTCTGCAGCGTGTCGAAGCTCGTCTCCTGCGCCTGCAGACGTTCCAGCACCTCGTGCATGTCCTCCTGCAGTCGGACCGCCGACCCCAACATGCGTTCGAGGGCCCTGCGGATCTCGTCATGCATGGCCAGCCGCAGCCGCCGCTCGAAGCGCTCGATGGTCTGAGGCACGTAGACATCGCGCAGGAAGGCCTCCACCGCCGGAGCGCGCACCGCGAAGAACAGGGGCGAGCGCAGCAGTTCGCCCAGGTCGCGGCGCAGAGCCGCGGCCTGGCTCTCTGCCTCCTGCACCCGCCCGCGCCAGTGCTGCACCAGCCCGTCGTACTCCTCGAGACGCTTCTCGTAGTAGTCCGCGATGGCGCGCGCGGCCGCCATGCCATGGCGCGCACGGCGCCGCCTGACTGCGAACGAGGCATTGACCGCCGCGACCATGCGCTCGTAGCTCCACTGGCCCACGGTCTGCAGGTTGCTCTGCACGATGTCGCGCGCCTGGCTTGAAGTCTCCGCCGTGCCCACCAGTTGCGCCAGCTCCGACTCCACGCGCAGCACGTGCTGTTCGCAGGAGGTGGGGTTGGCGATCGGGCTGTCGAGGACGCTGACCGCGGCGCTGACCACGCCGGCGGCGCGATTGCGGATGGTGTCCACGAGGCCGGTCTCGCGTGGCCCGGACTCGTCGTGGGTGACCTGGCGCATGAGGTAGG
Organism: Candidatus Zipacnadia bacterium; assembly: GCA_029820945.1. GTDB lineage: Bacteria > Armatimonadota > Zipacnadia > Zipacnadales > UBA5352 > JALGUJ01. Next base: position 8,834 of record JALGUJ010000136.1, read on the forward strand.
CCAGCAACCCCTCGATGTCGAGGCCATGCGCCGCCATCAGCTCCCGGCGCTGCTGCTCGGTGAGAGCCGACGCCTCCGGCCCCAGCAGGCTGCTGTAAGCGTCGCGCGCCAGGCGGTAGGCGCAGGTGTTGACGATGGTCTCCACCGGCACTTCGATGCTCGAGAAGCCCATGCAGGCGAAGTGCTGGTTGTTCCCGTACTCGTCGGTGGCGGCCTGGTGGGGGATGATGTTCGCGCGCGCGGCGGTGGTCAGGTCGTTGAACTCGCTGGTGGCCCGCATGAACAGAAGCTGCCCGATCAGCTCGGTGAGCTTCCCGAAGCCCGGAAGCTGCTGTTCGCCGTTGTTCACCGTGGTCAGGATGGTGTAGTGGTAGGGGGGCTCGCGCCGGTCCGGGGGTTCGTTGCCGTCCGGCCAGGTGGCCTCATAGGCGGTGGCGTGATCGTTGAGATGGTTCAGCTCCTGCAGACAGGTGTACGCGACCGCGCGGTTGTCGGCATCGCCGCGGCGCTGCACGCCCTCAGGGAGCGCCAGCACGCTGGTGACGTAGCTGCTGGCGAGGTTGCCGCCCTGGGCATGGATGAGGTAGCGCAGCATGTAGCCCAGGTCCAGGAACATGCCCGCGCCGGTGCCGCCCATCAGAGAGGAGATGACGTAGATCTCCGCGCGCTCGCCCACGTCCAGGCCGCGGCTGTCCATGGCCGCCCGTGCGCTGGGGCTGGCGAGCGAGGTGAGCGCACTGTTGATGGTCGCCTGCACGGTGGCCCAGTTCATCAGCAGACCCAGGCGACCGAGCTGGCGCACCTGCCCGGCCCCGCGGTCGATACTGGGCAGGCGCATGGCCTCGGGACTCAGCCACGGGTACAGGAAGGGGTAGGTGTCGCGCACCCGGTTGCGCTCGAGGGCGTCGCGGATGTGCGACACCGTGTCAGCGGGTACCTCGCAGTGGATATACTCCTCCTCGGCCCGCAGTCGGATGTCCTCCTCCATCTCCTCCATCTCATGGCCAAAGGTGGCGCCCTGCACATCTGTGTCGATGGCGACGAACTTGACCAGCGGCATGCTCTCCAGGCTGTTGAAGCGCGACACGATGCGCCGCCGCACATCGAACAGGACCGACTGGCCGGTGCCGCCGAGGCCGATCAGCAGTGTCGGGGTGATCTTGGGCATGATTGACTCCTCCAGGGCGCTGCCGGACTCACTGCGAGCGCAACGAGAAGAGCAGGTAGACCGAGGGCATGAGCGCCATGGCCAGCGCGGCGATGGCGTAGTTCGCCCTGGGGCCGCTCCACGCTCCCGGCACGAACATCCCGCCCAGGGCCAGGCCGACGACCACGGCGAGCCACAGGCCGATGAGCCAGCCGGTCGCGGCCGCCGGACGCGCCTGCATGTTCATGGCGAAGTGCAGCATGTAGAACAACAGCACTCCCACCAGGTAGCCGCCGACGCCCACGGCGACGAGCTTCCAGAAGAGCTTCGACTTCCAGAAGCCCCAGACTGCCGAACCCAGCAGCCGCTGCACGAACGCCGCGCCGGGGTACACCAGGTCCAGAAGGGCCGAGACGACGATCGCCAGCAGCACCGCCAGCGCCGCCACCCCGCCGACCACGACCACCAGCCTCAACAGCCCGTACAGCGGGGCCGTAACCATCCGGTCCACCGGCACCGTGGTGTTCAGACTCCCGCGTGCGGATTGCTCTGCCATCGTGACTGCGCCTCCCTCTCAGGGCGCGGCTTCCTGCGCTTACGCGCTCAGTCGGGCCACTCGCGGAAGCCGCCTGACGATGTGCTGCCCGCCGACGACTCCGCACCGGACTCAGGCGGCTGGCGCGCGGCGGTGGCGGCGACCGGGGTCAGATGCACCGTCACCCGCCCGGCGTCCTGACCGTAGATCACGTGCAGCGGGTACTGCAGGTCGGCCCGGTCGCCCACGTCGGTGCCGACATCGTCCTGGATGTGCGCGTTGGGGTCGAGCTTGCGGACCACGACCGCCCCGAACGGCGGCTTATGCAGTTCAGCCACTGGCCCGGGCAGCCGAGGATGGCTGTAGGCGCTGCGCGTTCCCTCGGAGCCGCCGATCGCCACCGGCCGCAGGGCGGACACCCGAAGCGCCTGCGGCGGAAGCCCCGGATCGTCAGTCGATACTTCCACGGTGCTCCCGCTCAGGGCGATGCCCGCCCCCACCAGCAGCGCGACCAGCGCCACGAACGCAAGCACCCACCCGCCGCCACACGAGGGGAGCATGTGCAGCTCGAGGTCCGTGGCCCAGGGCACCGCGTCGCTGAGGTGCACGACCTGAGGCTCAAGCAGCCGGCTGGTATCTTCATCGGGTGGAAGCTGCGCCGGCCCCGATCCCCGACCCGCCCACACGCGGTAATCGCCAGCTTCCGGCAGGCCGATGCGGAACTGGCCGTCGCCGTCGGTGAGCGGCGTGACCCCCTCGAGCACGTCCACGCCCGCCGGCGCCTCGGGCGTCAGGCGGCGCACCTGGACCGGTGCTGCGGCCGCTGGTGCTCTGGTCTCGGTCGTGAAGTAGACGGTGCCGGCAACCCCGTAGCGGTCTCCGCGCGGCACGAGCGTGAACACCTGTCCGAGCGTGGCACGTGGCGCCTCATCGGTTACCGCCGCGGACTGCTGGGCCGGCTCGGCTCCGGCCTGCGGATGCTGCACGCGCACGGTGTAGTCGCCGGCCGCGGGCACGCGGATCACGAACTGCCCGGTGCCGTCCGGGCGCACGCTCATCCCCTTGCCGGCGGTCGCGATAGCGTCTGCGAGCGCCGCGGCCTGCACCCCCTCGCCGACCTTGATCTCGCCGCTGATGGCGTACTCGTGAGCGGGCACGCTGCGCCGGAAGTCCGCGCGCGTGGTCGTGGTCTGGCCGTCGGGACCGGTGAAGCTGATGGCGTCGGCCTCGGCGAAGCCCAGGCCGTCGAAATAGTACCAGCGCACGTACAGGTAGTCGCGCGACCATCCCGTGCGGGAGCTGGGGAACAGGTAGGCGCCATCGTAAGCGGCGTCGGGCAGGCCGAAGGATGAGGGGCTGGGCACCGACGGGCCCTGCACCAGGTCCTGCGCGTCATCGGTCAGGATGAGGAACAGAAGGTGCCGCCAGCCGTAGCCGAACTGCTGGCTCAGCCAGGCGTAGCCGGTGCGCATGGCGCCGTCGATGTCGGTGCCGGTGCCCTCGATGAAGGTACGCGGCATGGCGCTGCGGAGCAGGCCCATCTGCCGGCTGTAGAGGTCGTGGACCAGCGGCAGCTCGGTCATCTCCTGCGTGCCCATGGCGGCGGCGAAGGTAAGCGCGAGCACCCGATCCCCCGGGATCAGCACATTGTAGTCGCGCAGGATGTAGTCGGTGACCAGGTGGTGTGCGCAGGTGAGCTGGTGAGCATCGGTGAAGCTGCCGCTGCGGTCCATGGCGATCGCGACCGCGAAGTTGTGAGTGTTGAAGACCGGGGCGAACGAGGGCTGGGTGTCGCGCTCCTCGCTGACGGGCGTCGTGAACAGCTTTCCCTCCAAGGCCTGCTGGAAGGCCACCCAGGCCTCCCGCGATCTGCCGGTCAGGTCCTACCAGCGCTAGGAGTCGCCCCGGGCGCACTCTCGGGTTCACCTGCATTGAGATCCTCCGGCGCGCGTCGTTTAGCGCAGGCAGTAGATCGCGCCGCGCTGTGTGGTGGCGAACAGCAGACCGCCCGCCATGGCCAGCTCATGGGACGGCTCGCCGTCCAGCTCGGGCGAGGTCACGGGGGCCTGGCCGATGGCGCCGCGGTAGATGCGTGCGCCTGCCGCAGCGACCACGCCCCTGCGGCCGCCCTGCCCCGTAGCGACCACGGCGCCATTGAGGTCGTCAACCTGCATGGCGATGGCCTGGTGACCTTCGGGGCTGACGGCCAGCACCACGTCGTCATAGCAGACAGCGAAGCTCCCATCATTCCACGACGCGATCGAGCGCACGCGACCGGCGTTGCGTCTAGGGAAGGTCGCGACCTCGGCACCACGAGCATCGACCACGTGTACCGTCCCGTCGAGGTCGCCCACAGCCCACGCCTCACGCCCCGGCAGCGCCACCGGGCCCGCACATATGGGGCTGCCCACGCGCACCCACGCCGTGCACGAGCGGTCCTCGACT
>JALGUJ010000137.1 GCA_029820945.1 Candidatus Zipacnadia bacterium
GGTCGCCGGCCACCTCGCGGTCGTTCACGTACACCCGCACGCCAGGCGCATGACCCGCGACGCCCTCGTCGCGCACAAGCCGCCCGCGGAAGTGCACGACGGCGATCTGCCCCTCCGGCACCTCCGGCGCCTGGAAGGTCAGCGTCTCCGCTCCCCCGCCCGGCAGCATGACCTCATCGGCGAGCTCAATCGTCTGCTGCGCGAGCGCGGGCATGCCTGTCAGAGCGATGATGAAGGCGACAGCGATGGTCACGGCGCCCACCTCCGGGTGCCAGGCTGGTCACACGGAGGCGAGTTCGCCGACGGAGGCATGAGGGCCTGCCGCGGGGAACTGCACGCCACAGCGTTGGCAGCAGCATGGGAGCGAACGATGAAAGAGAGACCGCACGTGAAACGAAGTGATATCCTGCTCGGGCTCGCCGAGGTTGGCCTCTCGAAGGGCGACGTCGTGCTGGTGCACTCATCGCTGAGCGCCTTCGGCTGGGTCGAGGGCGGCGCAGACACCGTCATCGACGCCCTGCTGGAGGCGGTGGGGGAGAGCGGCACCGTCGTGGTCCCCACCTTCACCTGGGGCGCCAACCATGACGCCGAAGCCGTGACCCTGGACCTGCAGCACACTTCATGTAAGGACGAGGTCGGCATCATCCCGGAGACCTTCCGCCGGCGCCCCGAGGCCCGCCGCAGCACGCACATCTGTCACTCCATCGCCGCCATCGGCCCCCACACCGACCGGGTCATGGGCGAGGGCGTCTCCAGCTTCGGCGCGGGCAGCACCTTCCACCGCCTCTACGAGCTGGACGCGTGGTGCCTCTTCCTCGGCGTGGGCTTCAGCTCGTGCACGGAGTTGCACGCCTGCGAGGAGCACATGCGCGTCCCCTACCGCCATCACCGCGACTTCCCCAAATCGACGGTGATCCTCGAGGACGGGACCGAGGTGCCCTCGAAGTCGATCGAGTTCCTGCGCGAGCCGGGCTACGTGAACGACTTCAGCCGGATGCGCGCGGTCTTTGAGCGCCACGGCGTCCTCCACACCACCCGGGTGGGCGCGGCCGAGGTCATCAACATCCGCATCCGTGACATCTTCGACATCACCTGCGGGTACATGGAAGAGGACATCGGTTTGTTGCTCAACGACGAGTCGAGGGAGAGGTTGCGAGACGAGCAGCGATGACGGCGGCCCTCCCCCTGCGCGACTGCGTCGCGCTTCCCCCTCCCGCTTTCGCGCTTCGCGCGAGGGCAAGGGAGGGGGACGGCAGGCGCGACAGCAGCAACACTGACGACGTACCGGTCGTTCCACCCTCCTGTCCTCGGGCCGAAGGCTCGAAAAGGAGGGGGGCCCCGGCAAAGCCGGGCCGGGGGCAGGCCAGGACGACCGCAACCGCCGGATAGCAACGGACGTACGGAGGCAACTCATGCGAACTGCAACCGCCCTGCTTATCATCGCCGGCGTGGCAACATGCGCCTGCGCGCAGCAGATCGGCAACTTCGAGTATGAAGCGCTCGGCAGGGACATTGTCCTCGCCGAGGACGGGCAGGCGCGCGCCGCAATCGTGGTGCCCGATGGCGCGCCCAATCCCGTCGTCTTCGCTGGCGAGGAGCTCAAGCAGCACCTCGACGCCATGACCGGTGGGGACTTCCCGATCGTCGAGAGCCCGCCGGCGGAGGGCGCGGCGATCATCCTCGGTGACTGCACCGCGGCGCGGGAGGCCGGCATCGACGTGAGCACGCTCGCCCGCGATGGCTACGTCATCCGCGTCCGCGGCGACCGCATCTTCATCCTCGGGACCGATGACCGCGGCGAGAAGAGCGCGGTGCTCTTCGACGTGAAGACCCCCTTCCCGCGTGATGCGAGCCGTTACGTGATGGAGGACGAGCTGGGCGCGGCGCGCTGGGACTTCGAGCGCGGCACCCTCTACGGCAGCTACCGGTTCCTCGAGGCGCTGGGCTGCCGCTGGTTCTTCCCCGGGCCGAAGGGCACCGTCATCCCCGACGCTCCCGACCTCGCCTTCGACGCCGTGGAGCTGCGCGAGGAGCCGGTCTTCATCCTGCGCAAGGTCGGCCAGGAGACCTGGCAGTGGTACATGCTCGACTCAAGCCGGCTCAAGGGCCTCGTTAACCGCGAGGAGTACGAGGAGCTGGGCTGGGGCGGCCGTGCGCTGCGCCTGTGGCTGCTACGGGTGCGTGGCTCGTCGGAGTGCTTCGCCTTCAACCACCGCCCGCCGCGCATGGAGCTCGAGGAGCGCTACGCCGCCGAACACCCCGAGTACTTCGCCCTGCGCCCCAACGGGCACCGCGACCTGCCGCCGCAGCCGGGCCGCACCGGACATCTGTGTTACACCGAGCCGGGCGTGCTGGAGATCACCAAGCGCGACATTGACGCCTACTACGCGGGCGTGCCCGCGGCTGAGATGGGGCTGTCGGCGCACCGCGTGCGGCTGGGGGCGCACAACAACGGGTGGCCGGTTTCCGCGATCTACGGCCGCACGATCTCCCTGCTCCCGCACGACTCCTACGTTGCATGCCAGTGCGAGGACTGCGCGCCCTACGTGCACGAGGACCGCGAGTACGGGGCGCGCCACAGCGAGCTCGTCTGGCAGTTCGTCGAGAAGGTGGCGCATTGGCTCGAGGAGGCGCACCCCGAGGCGCTCATCACCTGTCTGGCCTACAGCTCCTACTCCGAGCGCCCCCCGAACCTGCAGAGCCTGCCCGAGAACGTGATCGTGGGGATGTGCCCGGCGCACTACGCGCGCACGCACAACGACGTGGCCGAGGAGAACTACCAGGACCTGATGCGCATGGTCCGCGAGTGGAGCGGCGTCAATGACCGCAAGATGCTCATCTGGCTCCACCACCTCTACCGCCACCGCGCCCAGCGCCGCAAGGGCGTGCCGATGCTCCTCACAAGCTTCGCCGAGCGTCTCTTCCGCGACCTGTCGCAGCACGCGAACCTTATGCACATCGAGATGGACTCGGACTCGATCATGCTCGAGCACCTGAACCGCTACGTCTTCCTCAGGCTCCTGTACAACCCGAACCTGGAGGCCGAAGAGATCGTGGAGGACTACGCCCACAGCTTCTACGGCCCCGGCGCGGAGGTCGCGCTGGCCATCCTGCGCGACGTCGAGGCGCGCTCGATGCAGGTCGCGCGCGACGAGCCCGGACCGGTGGATGTGTGGGAGCAGTACTTCACCGAGGAGGCGGTGCAGCAGTACCGCGCGCAGGCCGATGAGCTGCTTGCCGCCACCGATGGCACCCGCTACGCCGAGGCCGCCGACCTCTTCTCCCGCTGGTTCGTGGGCGAGATCGAGCGCGGCCGCGGTCTCTACGTGCAGCACGTCAAGCGCGTCATGGAGGGCGAGGGGGCTCGGGTGAGCATCCGCGCGCTGGTGGGCGAGATCACCATCGACGGGGCGCTCGACGAGGAGGGCTGGGCGCGCTCGGCCCGCGTGAGCTTCGTCAACAACCAGGACGGCGAGCCGACGCAGTACCCCACGGAGCTGCGGCTGCTGCGCGCACCGGAGAACCTGTACTTCGGCTTCACCTGCCACGACCCCAACGCCGCAGATCTCCCCACCGGCGAGGGTGAGACCGACTCGGTAGAGATATTCCTCGACCCCCAGCACGACGAGGACTCGTACTACTGGTGGCAGATCGACATCGCCGGGCGCGTGCTCGACTGGCGCTTCCCGGGTGGCGGCGAGCCGGCGGACGAGCAGTGGGAGAGCGGCGTGGAGGTCGCGACCCAACAGCTTGACGACCGCTGGATCGTGGAGGTGCGGGTGCCGCGCGCGAGCATGAAGGATGGCATGGAGCGGCCCGAGGGACGGCCGTGGGGCGCGAACTTCTGCCGGTCGATGCGCAACCCGCCCCAGGACAAGGACACCTTCAGTTGCTGGAGCCCGCTGATCCGGGGCAAGTTCCACCAGCCGGAGCTGTTCGGGCATATCTTCTTCGTGAAGTAGCCGTGAGCGGCGGGGCGTCAGTCGGCGGCAGCGGCAGCGTCCACGCGGCATTGCCGTCCGCAGGCGCGGGGTCGTCTGCCCGCGTGCCGTGCCGTACGGAGGGCCGGCTTGCCTAAGCCGCCCGTCCTTGCCTCGTCGCCGGGAAATCAGCGTCTTCCCCCCGGTTTGTGCGGCGGGCGCCCCCGCCCGCCGCACATGACGGCAACGACATGCCGCCCTTCGGGCGGCCGACGGGCGAGGGCGCCCGTCGCACATGACGGCAACGACATGCCGCCCTCTCACAACCACTGCCGCAGGAACCTGAGCCCCGTCTCCACCCGGATCTCGTGGCCCCCCTCGTGCAGGTCCAGCTCGATGCGCTCGGCGATGCCCAGCTTCTCGTAGTGGCTCCGCGCCCGCTCGAACTCCTCGACCACCCACGGCCACCAGGCGATGCCGTCGCACTTGCCGGTCTGTGACATCACCGGGCGCGGGCAGATCAGCGACACCAGGTCGGCGTCGGCGAACTCGCGCAGCAGCCCCGGGATCCACACGTGCTGGCTGTCCAGCGGCAGGAAGCACGAGTGACGCGGGTCCTCGACGATCATCTTCCGCACTCGGTCGTTGAACCACGCGCAGATGATCCCCGCCTTGATGCGCAGCTCCAGCGGCAGCGTCAGGAGCGTGTACGCTCCGCCCAGGCTGATGCCCCACATGCCCACGCGCTCCGCGTCCAGGTCGTCGCGCGTCTCGGCGTAGTCGATCAGCCGGGCGATCTTCGAGATCTCCAGCCCCCACAGCGTCTTGCCCAGCATCCGGCACATCCGCGTGTAGCGCGCACGCGGCTGGGCGAAGGTCACGTTCAGCGGAGAGATCACCGCGAACCCCGCCCGCAGGCACTCCTGCGCGTAGGAGTGGTAGACCTCATTGGCGTCGTCGAGCCCGAATGTCTTCTCCGGCGAGCTGGAGACGCCATGCTGGCAGATGACCACCGGGAACGGCCCGTCGCCCTGCTTCGGGACGCCCACGATCCCCCGCGCGCGCAGATTCCCGTAGTGGTTGACCGTCACCCACTCGGCTCGGAACTCGTCGTTCTCGGCGAAGGGCTCCACCAGCGGGTCCATCTCCGACTCCGCCGGCCCGAAGTCGCCGATCGCCGCCAGCCAGCGAGCGCGGTTGGGCTCGACGGACTGCAGGTAGGCCTCCTCCGACGAGTAGTCGCGGTCCCAGTACTGCGCGGCGCGCTGCTCGTACTCCAGGTTCAGTGCCCGCAGGTAGTCCTCGGTCTCGGTGCGCAGCAGCCGCTGCCGATCGGTGATGCCGCGCTGGATGAGCCCGGTTTCGGCCTCAAAGGCGTTCTCATAGAAGGTCATCACGACCATCCTCTCTGTCTTGCGGCCCTCTCGTCCACGGCGACGCATCGTCAACATAGGCCCGCGCGTTATGTCACGCTCACGAAGAAGGGCGAGGCGTGCGCCAGGGTCGGCGGGTCAGCCATCGCCGAGCCCGCCTCGACCGTCACGCAGTACCAGTGCTCTCCCGGCTCCGCGCCGTCGTCGCTCAGCTCCAGCACCGCCGAGCGCCCCTCCAGCTCGACCCACTCCAGCGGCTCGCCGTCACGGATCAGGCAGGCGCGCCGGAGCGGGTAGGCGCTGGACACCGACGCCACGACCGTCACCGGCGGCTCAGTGACCACCTCCGAGCCCATCGGCCGTCCGTCCAGCGTCGCCCAGATCGCGACCTTGCCGTTCGACATGGCCAGCGTGCGGCGCTCGCGGATGGCCTCGCTGACCGCCTCGGCGGTGACCTCCGGCACCCAGAATCCCGTCAGGCAAAAGCGGTTCGGGCCCTTGCCGCGCGAGTGGTCGCTGCCGCCGATGAGCCCGATCCGGGCGCCCGCGTTCAGGAAGTTGCTTGGAAACATGGGCAGCGTCCCGTAGGCATCGACCATCATGTTCCCCCGCGTCTGCATCGCCTCCATGGCCCACTCGAGGTCCGGGTCGTGCGTGTCGGCGACGCGGGCCCCGTTGACGCCGAACTCATCCGCGCCCATGCCGTGGAAGTGCCGGATCACGAACGCCGAGCCCTCCGGCAACTCCTGCTTCATTGCCGGGAAGATCTCGCGCAGGTCGTGGCGCGACAGCAGGATGGTGCGCAGGTGCTCGAAGACCGCGCGGTCGAAGGAGTAGAAGTTCGTGTGGTGCGCCGGCTTCTGCGCCCATTCGACGGCGTAGAGCGGGATGCGGTCATCGCCGGCCGCGCGCTCCACCTCGTCCATGTCGTGCGCGAACTCCGGCGCGGTCATGTACTCGATGTGCTCGGTCAGCAGCAGCACGCTGCAGCCCAGCGCGTCCCGCTGCAGGCGCAGCACGTCCTCCGGCAGGCCGTCGTTGGCCGACATGCACTTGGAGTAGGCGCTGTGCGCGTGCAGGTCGGCCCAGATCAGCTCCAGGCCGTCCGGCGCCCCCTCCGGCCGCGGCGGCTCCGGCGCCGGCCCCGGCACCGGCGGCCAGATGATATACGGTGCCGCCTTGCTCCGCGGATAGCCGGGCTCCTCGAGCCGCTCGTCCCGCGCCAGGCGATGCACCTCGACGCGGTGGTTCCGGGCCGCGTCGGTGCTTGCCAGCCCCTCCTCACCCGCGGCCTGCTGCGCGAAGGTCGTGATCGGCCGCTGGTCGCAGCACGGGGAGAGAACGACGAGGCCCTCCCCATCAGCCACGACCTCGTAGCGCGAGTCGCAGTGTCCCGAGTTGGGGCTGATCCGCGCCGGCTCGGTCCAGACGCCGTCCACGCAGCGCGTCAGCCAGGTGTCCCAGCCGTAGCACTTCATGCCGAAGAAGCGGAAGCGGCGGTAGGCGACCGCCGCCTCGCCGTCGATCGTGAGCACCCGCGGGTGCACCGGCGTGAGGTTGTGCGCGCTGCCGTAGCGGCCGCCGTCCGTGAAAGCCTTCATTGGCAGCGCCAGCCGCCCCCGGCAGGTGCCCGGCGCCGGCTGGAAGCACGCGCCATCCTCCGGCAGCCACCAGAGGTTCAGCTCCCGGTGCGCGCCCACCAGCTCGTTGTAGCCGAACGAGTGGGCCGACTCCCATACAACATAGAGGCCGCCGCCCTCGCGGTCCGCCGCCACCGCCGCATTCATGTTCAGGTCATCAACGCAGGGCAGCCCGATCTCCCGCCCGCCGTCGATCTCCACCGCCACGAGTGCCGAGCGGTTCCCTGAGGCGCGCTCGACGATCACCAGGCCTGTACCGAGGCGCGGGTTGCGGCCCTCCGTCCCGAGCACCTGCCGCCCGCGCTCGTCCCAGACGCCGCAGACCTCGCGGCCGCCCTCGATGAGGTCGCACGCGATCAGCAGCTCGCCCTCCGTGGACACGTCCGGCCGCCGGAGCATGCCCTCCGAGGCGTGCAGCTCCCGCACCTCGCCGTCGCGGTGCAGCATCAGCCGCCAGCGCCCGTCGCTGCGCTGCGTCCATGCGACCGCCGGTCGCTCCCCACCCGCAACCGCGGGGCCGTCGATGCGCTCCGCCTCGGCCGGCTCGCTCACCTCGACCGCCCCGTCGCGAGCATCGACCAGCACGAGCCGCCGGGGCATCCCCACCAGCGCCTCGCGCCAGGACTCGATGCTCTCGCCTGAGCGCAGGCGGAAGACGTGGCGGTTGAGCTCTTCCAGGTGTTGATCGTCGATGTCGGGGATGACCAGCGCCGCGCCCAGCCAGCCCCCACCGGTCGCGGCCGCTGCGCACGAGTACCCCCCGGCCACGGTGTGCAGGTGCTGCATCAGAGACCACTCCTTCTCGTCTGCGGTCGGCGCGGGTACATTGTCCGGAGGGAGGGAAGGTCCCTTCCCCGGGCATGCCATGCCGTCGCCGCCCGCCCGCCGCAGAGGTCCCCCCACCCCTCTGCGCGAATCCCCATCCGAGCATCCCAGCGTCCCGTCTGGAGGTGCGATGCTCGATGGGCCGATGGCTGCCGGCCGCCGCGGGCGCGATGGCGCTGGCTCTGACGGCGGCCGCCGATCCCATGGTGGACGTCGTGGAGGACCGCTACGCCGCCGATCCCGTCCTCGAGCAGCTCATGGACTGGGTCACCTTCCAGCTCAGCTTCGACGGCGAGAGCATGACCCCCGACATGGCCGTGGGCGAGTGGGAGCCCCAGCTCAACGGCACCCCGCAGTTCCGTCCCGGTGTGCAGGGATCGGCGCTGCTGGCCGGCTCCGACTCGGCCCGCGCCTACTACCCCCGCGGCCCGAACGCCACGCTCGGCACGCGCGGCGCGGTCTCCCTCTGGGTCTGCCCCGTTCAGTGGACCCGCATCAACGGCGGCAACACCACCTTCGTAATGACCGGCAACTCCACGTTTTACGTCCAGCGCCAGGGCCCCGCCCACAATGAGGAGGGCCGCGCCACGCGTCACGAGAACCTGCAGTACCTCGTGCGCGGGGATCTCACCGGTAACGTCGGCCTCGGCATGGGCACCTCCAAGTGGCTCGATGGCGAGTGGCGGCTGGTGGTCGCCAACTGGAGTTGGCCGGTCATCTCGTGGTCCATCGACGGCGGCGAGCTGCAGAGCACCACGGTGAAGCAGAGCCCGGACGAGAGTTACTTCGGCCGCCTCGCCGTCGGCGCCACCGGGGGCGAGCCGACGCTCATCGACGAGATCACCTTCTACCAGCGGCCCCTGACGCTCAGGGAGATCCGCCTGATGTACGAGACATTCCGCCCGGGTTCGGAGGAGCAGCAATGAACCACCTCAGGCGTCTGGTGATGATCGCGCTGATGGCAGCCGCCGCCTCGGTCGTCCACGCCGAGATGGCCCGGCCCGAGGTGGTGCTGCCGCTCATGGAGGCGACGCCGACCATCGACGGCCAGATCGACGAGGACGAGTGGGCCGGCGCGGTGCGCAACGTCGGCATGTTCAGTCGCAGGCTCGACCGCCTCGGCGACCGCTCCGCCATCTTCTGGGTCGGTGCCGACGGTGGGAACCTGTACATCGCCATCAGGTCCGAGCTGGCGCCGGGGGATGAGCTGCTTACCCGCGCCGTCCCCGATGGCGATCGCGACATCACCGCCGCCACCCGCGATGAGACCATCGAGCTGATCATCCACCCTCACCTGGGCCAGACGAAGGGCGACCGGCGCTACTTCCACATCATTGCCAACGACCGCATGGCCATGTACGACCGCTCGCTCGATGAGGGCGACCCCCAGAACCCGGTCAACTTCACGTGGCGGCTCAAGAGCTGGCAGTTCGCCACCGGCAAACGCGACGGCTGGTGGGAGGTCGAGATCGCCATCCCCTTCAGCGAGATCGGCGCCACGGAGGCCGACCTGGCGCATCCCTGGGGCCTGCGCGTCGGCCGCAACTTCAGGCGCCCCGGCGACCAGCAGTGCTGGGAGCACGTCAAGCGCGCCTACACCGACATCCCCAGCATGCCGCGTGTCAGCTTCCAGGACGGCGCACCCGTCGTGCGCGTGATGAGCCTGCGCGGCGAGGACACGCCCCACATCGAGCTGGCCATCGCCAATCCCGGCGACCGGGAGCTGGCGCTGGCCGCCTTCATCTCCGACACCTGGCACCACAACCCGCCCGACGAGCACACCGAGGCGCTGACCGTGGCGGCCGGCGGCGACGCGACCGTGGCGTTCGAGCCCCGCCACGGCGGCCCCGAGGGCGAGCACCACACCATCATCCGCGTCACCTCGGCCGACGAGCAGCAGGTGTACTACCTCCGCGAGTTCCGCTGGAGGCTCGAGCGCCCGCCCGCTGAGGAGCGCTGGACGGTCACCCGCGAGGACCGCAAGGCCGTCGCGCTGCAGTACGCGGTCTATCCCTACCACAATCGCGCGCTCGTGCGCGTGGACATCAATGCCCTGGCCTCGAAGGACAACGTGACCGGCGCGACCGTGGGCTTCGCACCGAAGGGCTCGGACGAGCCGCTCGCCCAGACCGAGGTGACCTTCGCCCGGTACGCGGCGCAGGCGCTGCTGGAGCTGCCGGAGCTGGCTGAGGGCACGTACGAGGTGAGCGTGGCGCTCCAGGGTGATGGTGTGCCCACCGAGCCGGTGGTCGGCGAGTATGAGCGCGTGGTCTTCGAGTGGGAGCACAACGAGCTGGGCACGTCAGACCTCATCGTCCCGCCCTTCACGCCCATTGAGGTCGAGGGCAACACCATCTCGACGATTCTGCGCGACCACGAGGTGGGCGTGGCGGGCGTCTGGGACCAGGTCACCAGCGAGGGGACACCGCTGCTCGCGGCCCCGATGCGCTGGCGCGTGTGGTCGGCGGGCCGGCAGCTTGAGGTCACCCCCCGGGGCGAACTGCGCACTGAGACCCAGGGCCATCGGGCGCTGAGCGAGGGCGGTTTCAGCGCCGGACCGTTGGCGGCGAGGATCCGCTGCGAGTGGGACTACGACGGCATGGCGAAGATCTTCCTGAGGCTGGCCGAGGCCGCCGGCGCGAGCATCGACCGCCTCAGCCTCGAGATCCCGCTCGACGATGCGCTGTGCGGCTACATGCACGCCTGCGGCGACGGCCTCCGCCATAACTACGCGGGCTTCACGCCGGAGGGCACCGGGGCCATCTGGGACTCCTCGCAGGCCAACAAGCGCGACATCATCGGCACCTTCTACCCCTACATCTGGCTGGGCGACGGCGAGCGCGGCCTTGCCTGGTTCGCCGACTCCGACCGCGGCTGGAGCCTCGACGACGAGACGCCCACCGTCCAGCTCGAGCGCTCCGAGGGCACGCTGCTGCTGCGCGTCAACTTCGTGACCACGCCGACCTCCCTCGACGCCGAGCGCGAGATCGTCTTCGGCCTGCAGGCTACGCCGGCCAAGCCCATGCCCCGGGAGCCGGTGAGCTGGCGGCGCTGGGTGCCTCGCTACTACGAGGGCGTCGAGATGCAGCCGTACGGGATCGTGGGCTCGAACCCGTACTACGGCTGCCTGCGCTTCGACCTGTACCCGCTGCAGCGCGACTACTCCATCTACGAGGCCTTCGCGAAGGCGCGCGAGACCGGGGAGCCCGACTGGGAGTGGGTCGAGCAGTGGATGCAGAAGTACAGGCAGTTCGGCATCGAGCCCGATACGGAGCGATGGGAGTACTACCACAGGCACGTGCGGGCGGGGATGCACCGCGCCGCGACCACGCCGCGCTCGCAGGGCTGGCTGCTCACGCCCTACACCAACGCGCGCGGCATCAGCTTCCACCTCGAGGAGTGGCCGGTCTTCCAGGATGAGTGGATCCGGTCGCAGTTCCACGAGCGCTCGACCGAGGGCGCCGTGGGCTACGACATGGACCCCACTGAAAGCCTCCGCGACGCGGCCATGTGGTACTACCGGGAGATGCTCCGCTGCTTCGACGGAATCTACTGGGACAACATCTACATGGCGGGCAACACCGATACCGTGGTCTCCGACGCCTGGGTGGATGGGCGGGGCCGGACGCACCCGAGCATGGGCCTGTGGAACATGCGCGAGCTGATCCGCCGCACCGCGGTCTTCCTCAACGAGCAGGGCCGCACGGCCTACCCCAACGTCCCGCACATGACGAACACCTGCATCGTCCCGATCCTGTCCTTCGCGACGGTGAACCTCGACTGGGAGTGGCAGTATGGCAAGCGCGACTTCCAGGATCGCTTCACCGCCGACCTGGCGGTGGCCGAGACCATCGGCCGAAGCTGTGGGAACATCCCGATGATCCTCGGCGGCGGGCACACGCCGCCCGACGATCCGGCCTACGACTGGATGCAGCGCACGCGGCTGGGCGTATGCCTGGTGCACGAGATACGGCCGTGGGACTACCGGCCGGAGTTCCACTGGGAGATGTACCGCAGGCTCTTCGAGTTCGGCTACGGGACCGACGAGTGCCGCGTCTACAACTACTGGCACGGGGACTTCCCGCTGACCATCGAGGGCGCGGACGCGCAGGGGATCGTGCTGGTGACCGGCGACCGCGCGATCTGCGTGGTCACGGACTACGGGGAGGGGGGCGACTGCACCATCGCCCTGGATCTCGACGCGGTGGGGCTGCCGGACACTATAAGCCCGAAAGACTTCGAGACCGGCGAGGCACTCACGTCCAACGCGCCGGGCACTGCCGGCTTCCCGCTGAAGAGGCACGACTTCAAGGCGGTGTTGTTCGAGTAGCGGGGGTTGCAGTTCGGAGTTCACAGTTCCCGGCTCGGAGGTCGGCAGGTCGCAGGCGGGGAGTTCGCAGGCAGCGGACTTCGAGGTCGTTGCCGTAATCCTGTCCATCTGCCGTTGCCGTCACATGTCCCCTGCCGTTGTCCTCAGCCGTGATCCATCCGAGCAGCAGCAGGTCGCGGCCCACCAGTCCCCGGCTCTCGTCCGCGCGCTGCTTGATGACGACGAGGTCGGTGAGCGGGCCCCGGAAGTGGTCGGAGATAAAGTGTCCGGTGATGCCCTCAGCCTCGACGAAGGTATAGGCGTAGC
>JALGUJ010000138.1 GCA_029820945.1 Candidatus Zipacnadia bacterium
CGCCGCTTAGCGCGAGCGCGCGCACGCGGATTGCGTAGACGCCCTGCAGCTCGGCGATCGGCACCACGAGGTAGGAGTTGGGCATGGCCGGCTCCATCTGCTTCTCGGGCAGGTCCACATAGGCGCCGCCCGAGGCGCCCTCGGCGTGCTCGGTCTCCTCCTCGGCGCCCACCGCGATCAGGCTCTCGGCCTCGATGGTCTCGCCGAGCGGCACCGGCTCCTGCGCCCACGCGAGGGTGCCCGTCAGCAGCAGTGCAAGGGCGGTCAGCATGGCATCTCACTCCGCTCGCCTGGCGATCGGTGCGGCACGGCAGTTCCGGGCCGCGCGGCGGGAATCCTGCCCCGCGGCGCAGTCGCCGCGCGAACAGGTCCCCGGCCCGGAGGCGGCGAAACCGTGCTCGGCGCATCACCGGCCGCGGAGGTGCGAAATGCTGGCGGCAGTCTGTCAGGAGCCCGGACGGCTTGACGTCCTCCAGGTGCCCGACCCGGCGCCCGGCGAGGGCGAGGTGGTGGTCGCGGTGGCGGCCTGCGGGATCTGCGGCACCGACCTGCACATCCTGGAGGGCACCTATCACGCGCAGTATCCGGCCATCCCCGGCCATGAGGTCTCCGGGACCGTGGCGGCGGTCGGGCGTGGAGTGCGTGGCCTCGAGCCGGGGGCGCGCGTGACGGTGAACCCGAACCTGCCCTGCCGCGCCTGCCGGGCGTGCCGGAGGGGGCTGCCCCACCTGTGCGAGAATGCAGAGGCGGTGGGCGTGACGATGCCGGGGGGCTTTGCCGAGCTGGTAGCGATGCCGGCGGAGCTGGCGGTGCCGCTGCCCGACGAGCTATCACTACGCGACGCGGCGGTGATGGAGCCGCTGTCATGCTGCCTGCACGGGCTGGCGGTTGCGGGACCTTGCCCGGGCGACCGCCTCGCGATCATCGGCGGCGGGACGGTGGGGCTGCTGATGACGCAACTGGCCCGGCTGCTGGGCGCGGCCCGCGTCGTGGTCTCTGAGCCCGATGCGCGCAAGCGGGAGCTGGCCGGGAACCTCGGCGCGGATGCGAGCGTCGATCCAGGAGAGGGCGACGCGGCGGAGGCGGTGCTGGCGGCGCTTGGCGGCCCGCCCGACCTCGCGATCGAAGCCGTCGGCATCGGCGAGACGGCCGCGCTGGCGCTCGACCTCGTCGCGCCGGGCGGCACGGTGCTGCAGTTCGGCGTCTGCGAGCAGGAGGTCACCGTCCCGCTGCGGCCGCGACGAGTCTTCCGCGACGAGATCACCATCGCCGGAGCCTACACGGGACCGTTCATGGACGATCGCGCGGTCGCGCTGCTCGCCGCGGGGCGGATCGACGCGGGCGCCATCATCTCCGATGAGTTCCCGCTGGCCGAGGCGGTGCGCGCCGTCGAGCGGGCGCGTGAGGCCGACTCGCTCAAGGTGCTGCTGAGGCCGGAGGCGGGCTGAATTGGACCCCCTCGCGGCCGCGCGCGTTCGGTACTCCGACCGGCCGGCCCCGCCCACCATCGTGACGAGGAGCCGGTGTCCATGAGCCGACGCCTGAGCCCGGCGGTCATACTCATCGCGGCGATCGCCCTGCCGGCCTTCGCGGAGGTGCCCCCGCGCCTGCCCGAGGAGCGCGTATCACAGCGGGTGGACGCGGACGATTTCCTTCTCTTCCTGCCCGTCGAGCGCACGGCCCAGGAGGTGGAGGTTCTGATCGTCCTCGCGCAGGAGGGGGTGCCGCCCGACTCGTTCCGGGCGCTGCGCATCACCGCCGGTGCCGCCGAGCTGTTCCGGGTACGGGACGGCGAGCCCGAGCTGATCGACCGGCGCACCGGTCAGCTCCCTCCGCCTGACCAGGGCTTCGAGCTGGCGGTGCGCCGGCGCGGTCCGCACATCGTGGTCAGCGCGGACGGGGATGTGCTCGCGCACTTCCTGAACGATGGCTTCGGCGTGTCGCGGGTCGGCGCGTGGGCGGAGCGTGGCGCGACGGTCGGGGAGCTTCTCGTCCAGCCACTGGGGGACATCATCTTCGACGAGGACTTCTTTGCCACTGAGAGTGTGCCGGACCGGTGGGAGACGCTGCGGGGCCAGTGGAAGGTCGGTATCTACTGGGACCCGCTGCAGGAGCGCGACAACCGACCGATCGGCGCGTCCTGGTACGAGCCCGGCGAGGGCGGCTGCCTGGCGGCCACGGGGTATGACATATGGGACAGCTACCGCGTCGCCGCGACCGCGCGCCTGGGGCAGGGACGCGGGGGGCTGGCCTTCCACGTGCGCGGGCCCGACGACTACTGCGCCTTCGAGGTGGGCGAGGGGAGCGCCCGGCTCATCGAAGTCAACGGCGGCGAGCACGAGGTGCTGGCTGAGACGGCCGTGGAGCTGCGGCCCGACTGGTGGTACCGCCTGCGCGCGGAGGTCTCAACCGGGCACGCGCGCGGGTTCGTGAACGACCGCCCGCTGGTCGAGGCCGACCTCTCCCCCGCTCTGATGGGCCGCATCGGCCTATGCGCGGATGGTGGGGCGGGGAGCCGCTTCGATGACGTGTCGGTGCGTCCCTTCGTCGCCACGCATATCCCTCGACACGCCACCGCGGCGCAGGCGTTCAAGTTCGATGAGGGCACCTGGCAGATCGAGGACGGCGTCCTGCACGGGCATGTCCGCGGCATGGAGGTCGCCGGCCTGCGTGGCAGGTACTCCGACAGCGAGGTGTCCGCGACGGTCAGCGCGACGAACGAGGCGGTAGTGGGGATCGTCGCCGGACACGAGCCGGACGAGCACAAGCGGGCTCTCATCTTCACCATTAAGGTCTCGCAGCAGCCGACCTGGCAGCTCAACCACGTGGACGGCGACGAGACCACCAGGCTTGCGGCCGGCCCCGCGCCCGCCGCATCGGGGACGATGGCGCTCCGCTTCGTGCGAGGCCGCGTGACGTGCAGCTTGGACGGCCAGACGCTCTGCGAGACGTTCGTCCCTCAGCAGCTCTTCGGCCGCGCGGGCGCCTACCTGCAGGGCGGGCGCGCGATCTTCCGCGACTTCGCCTGCCGCGAGCTGACCGATGAGCCGCAGGCCATTATCTGCCACGCGGACGGCAACAACACCGCGATGCCCGCGCTGGAGGAGAAGCGGCAACTGCGCCCCATCGGCAATCTGTGGCGGACGAGGGGGGGCTCATGGCACTGCCGGAGGACCGGTGACGGGCCGCGCATCCTCGCGAGGGGCCGGCCGGGGGACAATCGAGCGATCGTGCGCTTCCACGAGGTGACTCCGGGGGAGCCGCGGCTAATCGTGGACGCCGGGGATGCCCCCGGCGGCGCAGTGACGCTCGGAATATGCGCCGGCGATGAGCCGGGCTACGAGGTGGAGTTCAACGAGACCCAGAGCGCGTTCCGCTTCCTGAGGCGGGGGGAGGTCATCTACGAGAGCGGCGAGGGGAGCGAGGGCACCCGCGGCCCCGGCGAGATCCGCCGCGCTGGCGACTGGATCCTGATCGGCACGCGGCTGCGGGGCGAGATGCGCACGGAGTACGCCTGGCGCGATCCGGAGCCGCTGCCTGACGGCTGCGCGGAGGTCAGCACCACCGGCACCGAGGTGCAGTTGCGCTCGATCACGCTCGCCAGCGACAGCGCGCGGGCGTACAAGTTCGACCGGTCCGAGCCGGACTGGCAGCCGGCGTCAGGCGAGTGGACCGACCACACGGGCATGGCCTGCATCCTCTGGGACTACTGGATGACCGGGGACGGGCGCGAGGAGCCGGCGCTGACCTGGAACCGCCTGCCTATGCCCCGGAACGTGGCCCTCGATGTCTCCGCCGCGGAGCACACCGAGGGGTACGCCGACGGCGACCACCGCCACTTCCCCTACCACGACATCAAGATCGTGCTGAGCGGGAGCCGGGGCGAGCCGGATAGCGGCTACGCCTTCATCGCCGGGGCCGATGGCGGAAGGCGCAACGTGCTGCTGCGTGAGGGCGTCGAGGTGGCATCGAGCGACGACCCGCGATGCCGCATCGTCATGGGCGGGCACTGCAACAGCCCGCGCGCGGTGCGGCTGCGCGCACAGCGGCGGGGCGCCGAGCTGAGCCTGACCTTCAACGGCATCGAGGTGCTGCGCTGGGAGGACCCGCAGCCTCTCGGCGCGGGACACGTGGCCCTGGGCTGCGACGGCTGCCGCACCATCTTCCGCGACTGCGTGATCTACCCCGGAGTGCGGGGCCAAGGAAGCTGAACGCCGTCCGTGGATGGCGGGGACACGCGCGCGCCCGGTGAGCCCGCCGCCGGCGGCGTGACGGGTGCAAGCGGCAAGCTGCGGCGAGGCCGCCGTCGTCGCCGGCGCGCGTAGGCCGGCCTTCCGGCCTGTCTCCCGTGGCCCCCTGGCGTCGGCGCCGGGAAGGGAACACAGGTTCGCACCGCGAAGTACACTATATCCGGCACAACGGCGCAATCCGTGGGGGGCCTTCAATGGCCGAGAACACGCTATACTTCGGAGACAACCTCGATATCCTGCGCCGCTACATCGACGACGAGAGCGTTGATCTCGTCTACCTCGACCCGCCCTTCAACTCGAACCAGGCGTACAACGTGATCTTCGAGGAGGAGAACGGGACGGGCTCAGGGGCGCAGATCGAGGCCTTCGACGACACCTGGCACTGGACGATGGAGACCGCCCGCCTGTACGCGGAGTGCGTGGAGGGCGGCGGGCGCGTCGCCGACACCCTCGTGGCCTTCCGCGCCATGCTCGGCGACACCGACATGATGGCGTACCTCGCGAATATGGCCCCGCGCCTGGCGGAGCTGCGCCGCGTCCTGAAGCCGACCGGCTCCATCTACCTGCACTGCGACCCGACCGCCAGCCACTACCTGAAGGTGCTGATGGACGGCGTCTTCGGGGTCGAGCAGTTCGTGAACGAGATCATCTGGCGCCGTTCTCATCCTCACGGCAACGTAAGCCGTTCGTATGGGGCCATTCATGACGTGCTCCTGTTCTATGGCAAAACCAGCGAGTATACGTGGATGGAACCACACAAGCCATACTACCTTCCCGACGGTACCCTGGAGCCCGAAGTGGAAGAGCAGGTGCTGAAGCAGTACAGCCACGTTGAGGAGGAGACTGGGCGTCGCTTTCAAGCCACTTCGCTGCTCAACCCCAATCCCGACAGGCCTAACCTGACTTACGAGTTCTGTGGGCACACACGCGTGTGGCGTTGGACCAAGGAACGGATGATGCAGGCCTACGAAGAGGGCAGGATCTACGTGCCACGCGGCGGGGAAGGAGTTCCGCGAGAGAAGCGGTACCTCGATGAGCAAGAGGGCGTGCCTCTACAGGACATCTGGACCGATGTTAGCCCAATCCCGGCTCAGGCCGCGGAGCGCCTCGGCTACCCCTCTCAGAAGCCTGAGGCGCTGCTGGAGCGCATCATCGAGGCGTCGAGCGACGAGGGCGACCTGGTGCTCGACCCGTTCTGCGGCTGCGGGACCACCATTGCGGTGGCCCACCGGCTCCGGCGGCGCTGGATCGGCATCGACATCACGCACCTCGCGGTCAACCTGATGAAGTACCGCCTGCGGGACACCTTCGGCGAGGAGGTGCGCGAGGAGTACGACGTGATCGGGGAGCCGACGGACCTGGCCGGCGCGCAGGCGCTGGCCGAGCAGGACCGCTGGCAGTTCGAGCTGTGGGCGCTGGGGCTGGTGGGCGCGCGCCCGCATGAGAAGAGGCGCGGCGCCGACCGGGGCATCGACGGGCGGCTCTACTTCCACGACAACGGGGGCCAGACCCAGCGGGTGCTCATATCGGTCAAGTCGGGGGGCACGGGCGTTAGTCACGTCCGGGACCTGCGCGGCGTCATCGAGCGCGAGGAGGCCGCGATCGGTGTGCTCATCACGCTCGAGGAGCCGACGCGGGAGATGGAGCGCGAAGCGGCCTCCGCGGGCTTCTGGTCGCCCGAGAGGGAAAGCGTGCGCCAGGACACGGGCGAGCCGGTCAGAGTGGCGCGCATTCAGATACTGACCATCGAGGAGCTGCTCGGGGGCGCGGGCATAGACTGCCCGTATCTCAAGCACGGCTCGGCCACCTTCAAGAAGGCCCCGAGGAACCCGGGGCCGAAGGCGCAGACGCGGCGGATGCAGATAGAGGAGTAGCGGCAGGCGGCGGGCCTTCCGGCCTCAGAACGAGTCGCGCGGCCGTTCAGCGGATGGGCTGAACGGCCGCGGCGCATTGTGGTCAGCTCCCAGGAGCCGTCGCACGTACGGCGGTACCAGGGCGGTAGACGCGGGGCGAGAGCGCCCGCACCTTAACGCCAGGTGCGCCAGCGACGCCAGGGCCGGCGCGCGGGGTGCGGGGCTTTCACGATGACCGTCTCCGGGCCGGCCTCGTTCCCGGCCCTGTCAATCGCGGTCAGGGAGATCTCGTACTCACGCCCGTTACGGTCGCGCAGCTTGACCCAGGACGAGAGCTTCAATATGACCTCGAAGAAGCCCTCATCGTCGAGCATCTCGGTGATGTCGATGGTCTGATCGCGCCGGCCGTACTCGTCCTCGACGATCAGGGTCGCGGAGGCCACGCCGCTGTGATCGTCGGTGACCTTGCCGCTGATCTTCACCGGCTTGAGCCTGAAGGGTCGTCGCCGGGGCAGCACCGGCGGCTCCGGCGAATCGAGGCTGAGCGTGGGCGGCGTCGTGTCGGCGGGCGCCAGCACGGTCACCGATATCGGCTTCGCCTCGTTGCCGGCGTTATCCACCGCGCTCAGAGCGAACTCGTAGCTGCGCCCGTCGGCGTCGCCCGCCTCGACCTCGGCCAATACCTCGATGGTCATGGCGAAGTCGCCGGCCTTGTCGAGCAGACCGATCACGTCATACTCCGCATCGAGTTCGCCGTACTCGTCCGTGACGGTAACCGTGGCGGCCTTAACGCCGCTGTCATCGTCGGCGATCCGGCCGCTGATAGTGACGGGCGTGGGCTGCTCGACCCAGGGGAGCACCGCCGGATCGGGGGCATCGAGGCCGATCTCCGGCGGGGTTGTGTCCTGCGCGGCGCCCCCCCCGCGCTCGATGACCGCCCGGTGTGCCATCTCGCCCCAGCCATCGATCCAGTCGCCCCACATGCCGCGTATACGGATCGCGCCGACATGCTCCCGCTGGAGGTAGTTGTTAGGCTCCAGCGAGCCCCAGTTCTGGTATGATGTCTCGTCGAAGGGCTCGCCGGTGACCCAGCCCCAGCCCTCCCCCGGCTCCTGCGCATCAGGATCCTGAACCAGCCCAAACCAGTAGAAGTCCGTGGTGCTGCGGGCCTCCGCCTCGGCCTCGGCGATCACGCTCATGACCAGCGCCTGCTCCTCGGCGCTGGTGATGGTCGCGAGGTAGGCGGGAGCCTGCATTGCCTGCGCCGCCGCCTGCTGCTCGTCCCAGGTCGCGAGGTCAGTCAGCACCGCGTAGTAGTGGCCGTTCCCCCCGTCCTCCTCGGCCCATCTCGTCCACTGCAGCTCCTGCGCCGACGCGCTCAGGCACGCCAGCGCCACCAACAGCACGCAACACGTCTCCCTCCGTACCGTGCTCATCACTTCGACCCCTCCCGTGCGGATCCGGAAACGATGCACCCCGCTCAGCCACGTCTCCCCCCGCACCTGCCGCCAATGGTCCGCCGCCTGTCCACGCGATGACCGGTGCGCGCACCCGCAGAGCCGGTGGCTCTCAGAAGCGCGAGCGCTCGGGCGCGGCATCGCCGGCCTCGACCGCTCCGTCAAGCTCCGCGCCGACGCCCTCGCGCCGATGCTCCCGCGCAGTCAGTGAGGAGAGCCCGGCGGCGTCCAGGGCGGCGTCCGACCTCGCGCTGGTCCGCGCCAGAGAGAAGATGAACAGGTAGCAGATCATGAGCGCCGCGACGACAGCAAAGGCCATGGCACTGCCTCCGTCCGAACCGTCTGCCCTAATACTGACCCCGCGCCACAAGCCGGCTCTATGGGTCCCATGCGCCTGGGACCGCGATAATCTCAAGTCTATCTCAATGTTTACTCTGGGTTACCTCAACGCCTGTGTATGATATATGAAGTCGCGCCTCATGTCCAGTGATATCGAGAGGTTTTCTGGAGGTTTTTTCGCACGGCTCCCCGCAGGCCGCGGCCGAGAGGCCCATCATTGCCGCGGTACGAGAGCATGAAATGTGCCATCACGCCGCGCTGAGGGACTGCCACGGCCGTCCGTCCCTCTTACGCGGCAGCCGCCGGGGCAGGCCCGGTGTGCTCACGCCTCACCACATCCTCGCCGCCACTTGCCCGGGAGTCTCGATCCCCTGGGTCCCGATACGGAGCCCGGCCGGGAGGTGCATGCGCCGCGAGCGATGAACTGCGCACGCGATGTGACCGCGCCACCGACAGGGGAGGCACCCAGATGGATCGATCGGAGCTGAGCATCCTGCTGCTCTCGGACGGCCCAGGCGCCCTGCAGGCCGACCTCGAGCTGCTCTACCCGGACCGGGTCACGAGGCTGGACTTCACGGAGCAGGCCCACGGCGCCGAGCTGCTGGCCGAGCACACGCACGTCATCACGGCCGTACAGGATGGGGCGAGTCTGGAGCTGCTCGATTACGGTGCGGTGCGCGAGTATGCGCGCGGCGGAGGGCAGGTCGTGTCGTGTCTGTTCGAGTACGCGGCCGACCGGGGCTGGGAGTTCTCGAAGACCCACGTGCTGGACCGCATGGAGCCGCGCATGCGCATCGAGCGCGAATGCGACGTGACGCGCGGCTTTGCCGTCGGCGACAGCATCTGGTGGTACGGCACGGTCTCCGGCGCGGTGGACCCGCTCTACGGCAATCAGATGCTGCAGCGGCAGATCCTCAACCCGCTCGAGGACGAGCGCACCACCGTGCTGGGCCGATCCGACATCAACCACGGGGCCGTAATGATCGAAGAGAGGGTCGGGGAGGGGCGCATTCTGGCCCTGGACCTGATGTCGCCGGCACGCCCGTGGTACAACTCGCACGGATCGACGAACAAGTGGCTGTTTGTGGGTAACTTCGTGGGCGGCAGCGTGCGGTGGGGCAAGCACTACCCGACGCGCCTGAGCTACGACCAGTTCGTGGCGCTGATGCGCGAGACCGCCGGGCAGCACCCCGACCTGGAGATGCGGGCGGAGGGTCCGTGCAGCGACGGCCGGGAGATGTACACGCTGCGCATGGGCGAGCCGGACCGGCCGACGGTCTACTTCGGCGCCGCCGTTCACGGGTGGGAGTGGGAGAACTGCTACGGACTACTGCGGCTGGCCGAGCTGCTGGGCGCCGGCGAGGACGTAGGCTTCGACGCCGACCGCCTGCAGTGGGTGATCATGCCGGTGCAGAACCCGTGGGGCTTCGACCACTTCACGCGCCAGAACGGAGACGGGGTGGACCTGAACCGCAACTTCGACCACGGGTGGGAGGACTACCCAACGCCCCAGGACCTTGCGGTTCCGTGGGACTACAACTACAAGGGCACGCGGCCGGCCTCGGCCCGGGAGACGCAGATCATCCAGGGGCTGGTCGATGAGCTGCGGCCCATCGGGCTGATCGACTTCCACACCGCCCACTACGTGCTCATGCCGGCCACGGGTTGCGACGAGGAGCTGGTCGGGGCCATCCACGAGGACATCAAGGAGCGGCTGCGTGACCGGTTCCTCTGCCAGCGGCCCTACAACGGCGACTACCAGCAGGTGAACATGGACCGGATCTCGGACCCGGTGGACTCGCCCTACGTCATCTGCTACGCCGCGGACCGGGGCTGCCGCGCCCCGATCCTCATCGAGATGTCGGGCAATCGCGACGACACGCACGGCCTGGTGATGGTCACCGACAACGTGGTGGACATCTGCCTGGCCCTGGCGAGCAGGTGCGCGGAGGCGGCCGATAGGGAGAGCTGATGGCGATGACCGGGAAGCGATGGATCGACGCGGGCGAGGCGGGCGGCATCCAGGAGGCGCTCGATGCCCTGCCCGAGGACGGCGGAACCGTGCATATCCCCGCGGGCAGATGGGAGGTCGAGAGCACGCTCGAGATCGCGCTGCGCGAGGGCCAGCACCTCTTCCTGGTGGGTGAGGGGCGGGCGAGCGCGATCGTCAACGGCGATACCACCCGGGCGCCGCTGCTGTCGATTGTCGGCGCCATCGGCGAATGGTGGCCGGACCTGCGAATCACCATCCGGGACCTGACCTTCGTGGGCAACCATGACAGCGGCCACGCCCTGCTGATCGACCACCCCAACGACACCATGATCGATGCGTGCTTCTTCATCGGCCACGGCGGGAGCGCGGTCCACCTCATCAGCAAGGGCACCAACGCCACTGTGCGCGACTGCTGGATGCGCGACTGCAAGCGGGCGATCTTCGCCGAGAACCTGCATCACCTGACCATGCACGGCAACCAGACGCGGCGTCTCAACGACGGGCAGGTGCAGGCCGAGCACGTCTACCTGGACCGCAACTGCCGCGAGGTGCGCATCGTCGGCAACCACTTCGCCTACGGCGACGCCGAGGCGATTATCCTCGACGGCACCGCCCAGCACGTCATCTCCGGCAATACCATCGAGGGCTTCAGCAAGGGCATCTGCGCCCTGGGCTGCCGCGATCTGGCGATCAACTCCAACTACCTGCACGCGCCCGTCGGCATCCAGCTCGCCGGCGAGTGCAACGGCGTCACCATCACGGGGAACACGATGATCAACACCACGGAGGCGGCGGTGCTGATCGAGGACGCCGGCGGCTCCGGCGGCCACGTCATCTCCAGCAACATCATCCGCAAGAGTGTCTACGCCGACATCGTCGAGGACAAGCGGCAGGGGGGCGTGATCCTGGGCGACTCCTCCAACTGCGTGGTGACGGGCAACGTGCTGGAGGATGTCACCGACGACGCCGCGATCCTGGGGCTGGGCGGCGGCGGCCACGTCATCTCGGGCAACCGCATCGTCGCCTGCGCGGGCGAGCCGGTGCGCCTGACCTGCGAAGGCTGGTGCGCGATCGCCGACAACCTCACCGACCGGCGTTGACGGCGCCGAGCCGCCGACAGGTTGTGATAAGGCTGTGAGCATACCCTGAGCTTTCCTTGAGCACACGGCGCACGCAATCGTGTAGTATAGTGCCAACGCCGGCTACGGACGTCGTGCAGACGGTCGCGGGTCACTCATGGCCCGGGCCGCGCACGGTTCGTGGCCTGGTTGCGTTTAAGGGGCCCTGCGCCGGGAGCCGCAACGAGATACGGCGTACGCGTTGGAGGCGCGCAGCATGTCCGTGAGCCACGAGCTGTGGTGCGATGAGAGTGGACATGTCGGAGCCGAGACGGCGCTGATCGTGGCGGCCATTGTGGTGGCGTCGATCTCGGCATGGCACGTGCTGGGGCACAGGGTCTCCGGTGGTGTGGAGGCGGGGACGGGCTGCTTCCGAGAAGCGATCCCAAGGACGCACGTGGCGAGGCCCTACGGATAGAGCGTAATGGGGGACGGCGCTGCGCCCCGTGTATGGTGAGGGTGATCGCGGCACGCCCCTCTGTCAGACCCGTCGGAGGAGTGAGCACGATGCTGGACAGTCTGAAGGCGCTTCGGCATGACGAGGAGGCCCTGGTGACCGTCGAGTATGCACTGCTGCTCTCGACGGTGGTCCTGGCCGCGATCGGCGCCTGGCAGGGCCTGGGCGACACGCTCAGCAACACCGTCAGACGGACAGCCGAGACGATCCGGAACATCCAGTAGCCTCCCGCCAGCGATCAGGCGCTGGCCTGGCGCCGGGCAGTTGATGGCGCCCGAACTTCTGCCGTGCGGCAGAGGCCCGAGGCGTGGTGGCTCCGCGTATGCGGGGCTACTGTCATGTACGCGGTCGCGGCGGAGAGGTCCGGGACACCATCATGCGGAACCTCCCCTCCGAGGAAGCCTTGACCTCGCAACGCGCTGCGAACTCGAATGAGGGAGGGCGTATCGATGGACCGCGTCAGGCATGGAGTCATCGGGATCGGCTGGTTTGGCGAGAAGCACTGTGAGGCGGTGGATGCGGTACCGAACATGGAGCTGTACGCCATCTGCACGCGCACCGAGTCGCGCCTGCAGGAGGTGGCGGAGCGCTTCGGCGTGGAGCACTACTACACGGACTACAACGAGATGCTGGCGAACCCCGAGCTGGAGTCGGTGAGCATCACCACGATGTGGGACCAGCACGTCGAGCCGGCGCTGGCGGCGCTGGAGGCCGGGAAGCACGTCTTCTGCGAGAAGCCCATGGCCTCGACCGTCGGGGACTGCCAGCGCATGGTGGACGCGGCGCACGGCGCCGAGGGCTCCTTCATGGTTGGGCACATCTGCCGCTTCAACCCGCGCTACGCCATGGCCAAGCGCCAGTGCGAAGAGGGCGTGTGCGGG
>JALGUJ010000139.1 GCA_029820945.1 Candidatus Zipacnadia bacterium
CGGCGGACCGGAGCTGAAGCGATCGGGGTAGTTGTCCGGGCTGACGGTCTGCTCGGGCTTCATCCACTTGGCGTGCCCGTCCACGAAGCCGATGTTCGACCCGCCGTTGTGGCCTGTGTACATATCGTGCGACGGCCAGCGGGAGTTGGGGAAGTTGCTGGAGACAGACCAACTGTCCGTGTGGACCTCAAGGATCAACGCTGTCTCGGCAGGGACCTCGACCTTGGCCCTGTGACCGACGTAGACGCCGTAGCTCCAGGGTCCGTTGCCGTATGACTTATAGCTACTGTCATTGGCCGCGTACGACAGTGGCGCGCTGACCCTGGAGTCATGCGACGGGCACTGGAAGACCTGCTGATTCTTCACGTAGGGTATGATCAGTTCGGCCCAGCCCATGTAGTCGCTGTGGTAGCACGGCCATCGACCGTCGTAGTCCTGGTTGTACATCTCGAGACCAAGGCTGATCTGCTTGACGTTGCTCAGGCACGACGACTGTCGCGCCTTCTCACGCGCCCGTGCGAAGACCGGGAACAGGATCGCGGCCAGGATCGCGATGATCGCGATCACCACCAGCAATTCGATCAGCGTGAATCCACTGCGCTTCATTATTGCTCCTCCCCTGGACTGAGAAACCAGTGATGCATCGCTGTACATATATTCGCCCTGCATACGGCATGACCTCCGCCCGGTACAAACGAATCTACGGGTTTGCGAAACAGTGGGAAATGGGCCCGCGCTTGCCGCGCGCATCCTGGCCGTGTACATCCGTTGCGCTCGGCGCGACGGCGCACTCCTGCTACGCCCAAGCGGCAATACCAGGGCCCCGTCGTACGGCGATCACCCCCGCGTTGGACCGAGGAGAATCGTCGCTGATCGGCGAAGATATGCCTTGGCGGCATCACTGCGGCCAGGCTCACGCGCACGGAGGGCCGACATGCATTGCCAACCGTCCATGTGCATCGTGCTCGCTCTCGCCCTCGCACCCGCGGCGGGCAATGCGCAGCAGGGCGCGCCTCTTCCGCCGCTGACCGTCCAGCGTGCGCCCGCGGTCAATCTGCTCGACGACAGCGGGTTCGAGGACGCCGATGCGGGCGTCTGGGCCTTCAGCGACTGGCCGCCCCGGCCCGAGAGCGGTGCCCGGCTCATCGCCGATTCGGTGCGCTACACCACCGACCAGGCGCGGGAGGGCCGGCGTGCGCTGGTGTTCGACCTCACGACCGTTGGCGCCGACCGCATTCTGATCGCCCAGCAGCGCATCGCCCGCGAGGCCCTGGCCCCGCATGACGGGAAGGCCATGCGCCTGTCGGCCTCCGTGCTGCTGGCCAGCGGGCCCGCGGCTCAACGCGTGCAGATGACCATGCGCCAGTGGGGCGAGAGCGGCCCGCCCATCGACCATCACTCGATGCGCATGACCGCCGACGTGAACGAGTGGTCGAGCTGGAGCAGCGAGTTCATCTTCCGCCTCGGCGATACGCGCAAGGCCGATGTCAACATCACCGTCGGACAGAGCCCTGACCTAACCAACAGCCCGGTGGTGTTCCTCGACGACGTCCGGCTGGAGGTCCTCGGCGAGCCAGCCCTGGCCGCCCATCTCGCCTGTGGCTCAACGCTCATGACTCCTGACACCACGCTGCCCGTGGAGGTGAGCGTATCCCAGGCGGCGTGGGAGCGCGGGATGCGCATCCTGCGCTGGAACGTGACTTCGCCCGATGGGCTGCGCAGCCATGCCGAGGCGGACATGGACCTTGAAGACCGCGCCGCGGTCGTGAACGTGACCGTTCCCGATCTCACCGAGGGGCTGTACGCACTCCGCCTTGCGCTCGGCCAGGAGGCGGGCGAGCGCAAGGTCGAAGTGCTGCTGCCCTTCCGACGAGCGGAGGGTCCCTTTGCGCGCTAAGCGATCGATCTCAAAGCGGAGTGCCCTGCTGACGCTTGCACTCATCCTCGCGCCGGCCTGCGTGGCGGGCGCCGAGCTGCTGGAGAATGTCCGCTTCCTGAACCCTCAGCCCCCGGAGGCGGGCCTGCCCGAGGTGGACCGCCTGCGCTTCGATCCGCCCCGAGCCGAGCAGCCGCCGACTCTGGACGGGCGCCTGGACGAGGCCGTGTGGGAGGAGCCGGGGGCATACCTGGGACGGTTCCGGCTAGGCCTTTCCGCCACCCCGGCCCGCCACACGCGCGAGGCCTGGGCCGCCTGGGACGACCAGTATCTCTACATCGGCGTTCGGCTCCAGCGCGAGCCGGGCACCGAGCTGCGGGTGCTCACCCACGAGCCCGATGTCAGCGCCATCTGGGAGGATGACGAGATCGAGGTGTTCGTGGACCCATTCAGCACGGGAACCGAGTACTACCACCTTATCATCAACTCTGAGGGCGTGGTCTACGACGCAAGCATGACGATCGTGGAGGTCGCGGATCCCCGCGGCGCCTCACCCGGTGACACCAAGCTGGTGCGCCAGAGCGACCTCGCCTGGCCCTCCGGGGTCGAACGCGCGGTCCACATCGAGGACAGGCACTGGACCGTCGAGCTGGCGCTGCCGATGGCCTCCATCGGGCTGGCCGGGGCGCCGGCCGGCCACCGCATGGGCCTCAACCTCACCAGCGCCGACTGGGACACTGAGGAGTACACCTGCCTCTCGCCGACAAGCAACTGGCACGACCCACGCCAGTTCGGCGTGCTGTCGCTCGGCGAGCCGCGCCTGGGCGTGCCCGAGCTGGACCTGTCCGGGGTCGGCCCGGGCCGGAACCTGCTGCGGCTGGCGGCCGAGCACCTGAGGGGCCCCACGGGCAGCTACCGCCTCGTGCTGGTATTCGACGCGCCCGGCCAGCGCCTTGAGAAGCAGGTGTCCTTCGCGCTGGAGGGCGGCGACCGCCGGGAGGTTGGTCTCATTTTCCCCTGTCACGCCGAAGAGGGTCGCTGGAGCGCGCAGATCGACATCATCGGGCCGGACGGTCGCGCCGTCTACGCCACCCGGCGCAGCGGCGATCTGCCCGGTCCCATGCGCGTCGCCCTCGGGACCAGCGCGACCTTCGGCGACGGGCCGCCCGTGCGCGTGTCGGCGCGGCTCGGTGTCGGGCGCCTGACCGCACGCGGGCTCACCCTCGTGGCGAGTCTCATCGACGGTGCGGGCCATGTCCTGGCCCGGCAGGAGATCGGCGCGGTGGATGGCCCCAACCTCAGCGCGGTGATGCCCCTTGACGGCCTCGCGCCAGGCGTCTACGCCCTGAGCCTGGAGGCCGTCAGCGGCGGGGAGGTGGTCGCCTCGGGCAGCGACGCACTTCGAGTGGCCAGCTCTCCGTTCCAGGGGGGCGGGAGATGAAGCTGGCGGCGCTGGCAGTGGCGCTGGCGGGGATCGCAGCGGCGCTCGTGGCCGGGTGCCGCAGGCAACAGCCGGGCGCCGCACCGCCACCGGCACAGACCTCGGTCGAACTTGAGGGCGCGCGCCGTCTGCTCGAGCACGTGGGGGACCGAGTCCCGCTCGTTAAGGTAGACATACGCGGCGCCAGTGGCGGGGAAAGCAGAATCGCGACCGGTGCGGTCGTCACGTCCGAGGGCGGCATCCTGGTGGCCGCCGCCCCCCTGTCCCTGGCGATCGACGAAGCGGGCCAGGCGGGGGATGCCCTCGCGCGCTCCATCATGGCGTCCTTCCCCGGCGGCGACGCCGGCGACACTCGGGAGTGCACCGCCGAGCGCATCAATGCCGACGCGCGGCTCGCGCTGCTGACGGCGGCGCCGCCGGGCCTGGAGCCGCTCGAGTTCGGCGGCGATCTTGCCGCGGGCGATCGGGTCTACGTGCTCGGCACCGCTCCCGGCCTGACAGAGGTCGCGGCCTATGCGGGGAAGGCTCTGCGCTACGAAGGGTCCGGGGAGGCCCGGATGCTCCTGCACACGGCAGGGGCGGAGACGGGCGCCGCCGGCCCCGTCTTCGACCGCGACGGTCGCCTGGTGGCGCTGCAGGTCGCGTCCGCCTCAGCCGAGGCACAGCGATCCGCCATAGCGGCCGACGCCATCGCGCGGTGGCTGCAGAGCCCACCAGAGGACGAGACGGCCCCCGCCGAGCCAGGCGTGGTCCTCCCGCGGCTGCTCGAGGCCGCCCAGCTCGACTACCGCGCCTCGGAGGAAGGCGGTTATGCCCTTGCCGATGCCGGGGGGCTCGACGTGCGGGTCGAGCAGCGAGAGAGCCTGGTCGCGGTCACGGTCGCCCTCGGCGTGCTGGAGATTGGCCACGAGGTCGAGGCGCTTCGCTTCAACTACATGGACCCACTCGGCTCCCTCGCACTGAAGGCGAGCGGGCGCGCCGAAGTCCTGCGCTGGACCGCGAAGATCCACGTGGACGCCGCGAAGCCCGAGTACCTGAGCTACGCCGTCCGCGTCGCCGGCGAGCAGGCACGCCGCTGGCAGGCCATCAGAGCGGGGATCGAGGCCGAGCAGCCTTACGACCTCTACCCCGGCGGCAACGAATCCGAGCTGGAGAAGAGGCTCGACGAGCTGGTCGAAGCCTCAGGCCTCGCGTACGAGGAGACAGCGGACGGCTACAGGCTACGGCCGCAGGCCAACGTGCCCGTCTACGTGAAGATCTACAGGGGGATGGGCTACGTGCATGCCTACTCCGGGGGCATGCCGGGCACCGGCGACGTCGAGAGAGACGAGATCGCCAGGGCGCTGCTGCGCCGAAGCTGGGAGATGCCGCTGGGGCGCCTGGCGCTGGACCGCTACGACGATCTGGCGTGGGAGGCCCAGGTTCCCATGCAGCACCTCACGCCGGGCTACCTGCAGATGCTGGTTCGAGCCGGCGAGTCCGAGGTCACGCATCTGGTAAGCACATACGGTGACATCGCCTTCAACGAGCCGTCGGACGAGTAGGGCGGGGCGCACGATCGGAGGATCACTCCATGTCACGAGCGACGATCTGTCTGTGTCTGGTCCTCATCGCATCTCTTGCGGCCGGCGTGGCCGGGCCCGCCGATGCGCAGGAGCCGGAGCAGCAGCCGCTGCCGGTACCACCCGGCGACGGAGTCTGGCGCTTCGACTTCTGCCACCCCGAGTCGCCGGCCGGCGAGGGCTTCTACCGCGTGCTGCCCGACACCGCCTATGATGCGGAGCGCGGCTACGGCTACACGGAGGGCGGCCCACGGCCTACGCCCTTCGACCAGAACCGCCGCGTGATCCGTGACGTCCTGGTGCTCGACGACGTCACGCGCGACGGGATCTACGGCGGCGCCCCCTTCCGGGTGGACCTGCCCGACGGCCGCTACCGCGTCGTCGTCCTGACCGGCCAGTACAGCCGGCCTGGGGCGAACCGCCCCGACTCGCACTTCCGCGAGTACCAGATCGCGGCCAGCGACCAGGTCCTCTACGAGCAGGGTGACTCCCCGGAGGAGTTCTTCGACCCCGAGGGGCGCTATTTCGCCAACTACTCCCGCGACTGGCACCCGGACGTGAACCTCTACCGGGCCAATATCGCACGCTGGATCCCCTACGGCGAGGCCGAGGTGGAGGTCGCGGGCGGGGCGCTTGAGGTCACGGCTTCCCGCTACGCGCCCATCAACGCCCTCTGGGTCTTCCCGGCCGACAGCGAGGCCGGGGACGCGGCTCTGGCGGAGTTCCGCGCCCATCAGGAGGAGGTCTTCAACCGCCAGTATCCGTGGCTGGCGGAGGAGCCGCAGCGCAAGACGCCGGAGCTCCCCGCCGCCATGGCGGAGGCGGGCGTGGCGGTCTGGGTGCGTCAGACGGCCGATGACCTGCGCCCATCGACGCGGCCGATCGCTCACGACTTCGGGCGGCCGCTGCGGCTGTTCGCCAGCCCCGGCGAGCGCGAGCCGGGCGTGATCGCGGTGCTGCCGCTGCGCGACATCGCCGGCACGGTCGACCTCGTCGCCGGCGACCTGCGTGGCGAGGCCGGCGCGACCATCCCAGGCGAGGCCTTCGACGTGCGCTATGTCCGCTACGGCGAGTACCCGGTGACGGGCGGCTACCAGGTGCGACCGCACTTCCTGGTTCCCTGGCGGCCCGATCGCCTGGAGGCGGGCCTCACGCGCGGCTTCTGGGTGGACCTCTTCACTCCCGAGGACGCGCGGCCCGGCTTCTACCAGGGCGCCCTGACGCTCACCGGCCCTGGCTTCGAGCTTGAGGTGCCCATCGAGGTCCGCATTCTGCCGCTCGAGCTGCCCATGTGCCGCCTCTACGCGGGCGTCTACGCCGGCGATCTGTCCGGCACCACCTTCCGGCACTACCGCACAATGCAGCAGCTTCCTCAGGACATGGTCTGGCAGGTCCTGCGCACCCGCATGCAGTTCATGGCCGACCAGGGCTTCACCGGCCTGTTCGACAGCATGGGCTGGTTCCCGTTCGAGTTCGGCGCCGACGGGCAGATCGTCACCACCGAGACCTGGGAGTACTGGC
Organism: Candidatus Zipacnadia bacterium; assembly: GCA_029820945.1. Lineage (GTDB taxonomy): Bacteria > Armatimonadota > Zipacnadia > Zipacnadales > UBA5352 > JALGUJ01. Next base: position 6,401 of record JALGUJ010000139.1, read on the forward strand.
TCAAGGTCTTCGAGACCGCCGCTTCCATCCCCGAGTTCAGCGAGCGCATCTTCCCCTACTACATCGGCGGTCCGCAGATGTTCCCCAAGGTCGAGGGCTTCCTGTCCCGCAGCGCGATCTCCAAGATGGAGATCGACGAGATCACCTTCTCGGACGATGCCATCGAAGGCATGTGCCGCCTGACCGCGTTCCTCTACGAGCAGATTCGTACGCGCGATCTCCCCGAGCTGGTCTTCTACGTGCAGGATGAGCTGGGCAACGACGGGGCCAGGGGCGCGCGCTACGGCCGGGAGCTGCTCAAGGCCATCAACGTCTGCAGGGAGCGCGTGCCGGGCGGCTTCCGCACCTGCATCTCCACGCTGCGGGCCTCGATCGCACGCGAGTACCTCGACGAGGCGGACATCGTGATGCCCAACGCCGCCTTCCCCGTCACCGCGGAGACCATCGCCGAGCTGCGCGAACACGGCTGCACCCTCGGGCTCTACAACATGGGGGCCACCCGCTTCTCCTACGGCTTCTACCCCTGGCGCGTCGATGCAATCAACCGCGCCCAGTGGTCCTTCAGCTACGACGGCGACTCGCGCGACCCCTTCATCTCGCTGCCCTCCGGCGCCCGTGTCTCCTGCGACTGCCACTACACGCCCGACTGGGAGGTCCTGCCCTCCATCGGGATGCTCAGCCAGCGCGAGGGTGTGGACGATTACCGCTACGTGCAGCTCCTCGAGGAGACGCTTGAGCGCGCGGAGGCACGGGGCCGAGGGGACACTGATGCGGCCAGAGAGGCGCGGCAGGCGCTGCAGGAACTGAGAGATGCCGTCGCCGTGGACTACCGCGACCCGGCGAACAACTGGGACCGCTCGACGATGGACTACTGGCGCTGGCGCATGGCGCGCGCGGCCATGGAGCTGCAGGAGCAGTTGCAGTAGCCGCCTCCGCGCGACGGCGGCACGCGACCGACGACTCAAGTGGACACCATGGGCTCGCCACGATTGAGCCCGGAGAGAGGTGGAGGCAATGGCAACTTCATTCCGTCGTGTGCTGCTGTGCGGCGTACTGCTATTGAGTCTGGCGGCAAGTGCGACCGCGGGGCCCTTCGACCTGCCCAGGCTCCCGGATGTCGGCGACATCGTGCGCGACACGCTGGACCTGAAGATCCCCGACCTAAGCCGCATCCTCGAGGAGCCGCCCGCCGTGTCCACCAGCTTCGACGACGCGGTAACGGCGGTGCCCTTCCTGGATGACTTCGAGCCCGTGTTCACGGCGCCGATGTCGCAGCTCCCCTTCACCGGCGACGGCGCATTCATCGTCGCCCTGCCCGGCACCTACGAGCTGGCGGCGCGCTCATACTGCCTGCACGCCGGCACACACGGACCCGGGCAGGGCGAGGGCTACCTGTACGCGCCTCTGCGCGGCGGCCTCGCCGGAGAGATCCAGACCATCCTCGACCGCTCGATGGCACACCAGGACATCGACCAGAGCAAGATCCAGTCGCTCATCTGGGCCATCCAGTCTCGGGCCAGGATCTCGGAGCTGGCGCCTGAGCTGCGGGAGGTCGCCGACGTGCTGCTCACCCGCGAGCAGATTCACCGGCTCAACGGTGGCGCGCTGGGCATGGTGCCCGAGGAGCTGTTCGACCAGGCCTTCGTGGACGTGCCCGAGGAGGTGCGCATGGTGCTGGAGGCCGAGGCACGCCTGCGAGAGCGGCTGCAGCAGGAGGTCTATGACTTCGAGGCGCTGGAGGATGTTGCCGTGCTCGCCGGCGACCCGGACGATGAGGGCGGCCCGGTCATCCCGCGTGGCCGCTGGTCGTACGATCCCGAGGGCTTCTTCGTGCGCTATATGCCCCACAGCTACCCACACACGACGGTCCAGCTCTATGCCCCCGACAGCTTCGCAGTTCAGGTGGACCAGACCGGGCGAATCACCTCGATAACAACGCGCCAGGGCGCGAGACTGAGTGTGCAGTACGCGGACACCGCTCCGATCCCGTGCCCGGGCGACGACGCCGTGATGGCCCACACGCTGGCCGCCATCCAGATGCTCGGCGCCGATGGCAGCAGCTTGGAGCTGGGCGCCTCGGATGACGACCTGGTGCTGACCGGGCTTCCGTCAGGTGGTGGCCGGTTCGACGGCGACGCCGCGGCGCTGTACACGGCTGCGGTGGAGACGAAGCAGCAGGTCCAGGAGCTGACGACGCAGGTTCCGTCCGCATCGTCGGATCCCGAGCTGATGGGCAACGTGATCGACCTGGCACACCTGTGCAATGGCCTGGAGGCAATGGCGGCAGATCCGGACGCGCCCGATATCACACAGTGGGTGAACATGGCCCGGAAGGCGTGGGCGTCGGAGCTGCACCTGCTGCTGACGGGCGCGGGCGAGTCCCAGTTCGCGCAGGCGTCTGATGGCTCCCACGATGGCGTGCGCCTGGCGCTGCTGCCGTGGACACACACGCCCGTGCTGGGGGCCCTGGGGCCACCGCCCTCTACGTGGCTCGCTCCGGTCGGCAACCCGGACGGGCTGCCATGGTTCCGCCCCTCCGGCGGCGCGGCGACGCCCGCAAGTCGCGGGCGGCAGCGCCTGGGGCTTTCCGGCGGGTCTTACAACCTGCCTGACTTCGTGCCGGACCCGCGCGATGACGATGATGACGGCGAGCCCTCGGGCGAGGACGGGAAGCCCACCTACAACCGCGCGCGCACCTCGATCAAGGCTATACGAAGGGGCAAGATGGCGATCCAGGTGCTATCCAGTCCCAGGGCCGGAGTGGCTAAGGGCGTGGGGTTCGGCATACCGAACTACCTGTTCGGGAAGATCCTGGACTTCAACTTCGACACCTGGGGCAGGGCCACTCAGGCGCTGGGCGGCGATCCGCCGCGCACTGACTACACGGAGATGGCTCTCCCCGAGGCCATAGATCTGCCTGTTCTGAGCGCCGAGGACGCGGTGTCGGCGGAGCACGCGGCGGCCCTGAATGAGTTGGCGCGCGCGCTTGGCGACACCCTCGCCGTTGTGCGCGCCGCGCAGATCTGCCAGGACCGGCTCGGCGGGGCACTCGCCGCAGGCGACAACGACTGGGCCACGCGCCAGGCCGCCGCGCTTATCGACTACAAGCACCAGGCGGGCCGGGGGATGATGGACATCTCCCGACACCTCCGCGCGGTGCTGCAGGCGGTCGAGAATGCGGGTATTCAGGACCTGGTCATCACGGTGGACGCTGCAGAGGCCTACCAGGGCCGCCTCCGGACGGAAGGCTTCGACGAGGAGGAGCGCCAGGCGGCCGACTTGCTCGGCATCGGCGATGCCGAGCTGCAGCAGATGCTCGCCGATCGCCTGGCGGCCGACCCCGCGGAGGTGGCGGGCAGCCTGATGGACGATGGCCGTGAGCTGGCAGACTCGCTGTGGTGGCTGGGCATGAGCTGGTCGCGACTCCCCAGCGCCGAGGGCCACGTCGCCGAGCCGGCGCCCTGAACGGGCAGCGTGGATCACGGCTCGTAGCGGGCCGCAATCGGCATGCGGCGCCCGGTGCCGAAGGCCTTCGTGGTGACCTTCAGCCCCGGCGCCGCCTGCCGGCGCTTGTACTCGTTGCGGTTAACCGCATTCACGACCCACCGCACCGTCTCCGCCTCGAAGCCCCGATCGATGATCTCGGCGGAGGAAAGTCCCTCCTCGACGTACAGCTCCAGCATCGGGTCGAGCACTTCGTAGGGCGGCAGCGTGTCCTGGTCGGTCTGGTCCGGGCGCAGCTCGGCGGAGGGCGGCTTCTCGATGCAGGCCCGGGGGATGACCTCGCCGTCGCGGTTGATGTGCTTCGCCAGCTCGTAGACCATCGTCTTGGGCACATCCGCGAGGACGGACAGCCCGCCCGACATGTCGCCGTAGAGCGTGCAGTAGCCCACGGCCAGCTCGCTCTTGTTGCCCGTGGACAGCACCAGGTGGCCGTGCTCGTTGCTGATGGCCATGAGGATGTTGCCCCGGATGCGCGCCTGGATGTTCTCCTCCGTAGTGCCGGGCGGCGGCGGGATGAGCGGCCGGATCTCATCCACGTACGCGTGGTAGATGTCGGCGATCGCCACCTCCTCGAACCGGATGCCGAGGTCGCGGGCAAGGCGCTCCGAGTCCGTGACGCTGCCCTCGGACGAGTACATCGAGGGCATGGTGACGCCGAGCACGTGCTCCGCTCCCAGGGCCCGCACCGCCAGCGCGCAGGTCACCGAGGAGTCGATGCCTCCCGACAGGCCGATGACCGCGTCCTCGAAGCGACACTTGCGCGCGTAGTCGCTGATGCCCAGCAGCAGCGCGTCGTGGACCGCAGCCACCGGCTCCAGGGGCTGGTGTTCGCCCCGGCCGGCCGCCTTCGTGTCCACCGTGATGGTGTCCTCGCCGAAGCAGCAGCAGCGCTCGACCACGCGGCCGCGGGCATCGAGCAGGAAGCTGCCGCCGTCGAAGATCAGCTCGTCGTTGCCCCCTACCTGGTTCGCGTAGATGACCGGCACGCCGTGCTCGCGGGCGTGCCCGGCCATGAGCTCGTGGCGCACGCGATCCTTGCCCGCGCAGAAGGGCGAGGCCGAGAGGTTGATCATCAGCGTCGCGCCCCGTGCCGCCAGCTCCGCGACCGGCTCCCGCTCGTAGAGCCGCTGATCGGGCCACAGATCCGGCGCGTTCCAGGCGTCCTCGCAGATGCTCACTCCGAGCACCTCGCCCCTGTAGGGCACCGGCTCGACCCGCGGCGCCGGATCGAAGTAGCGGCGCTCATCGAAGACGTCGTAGGCGGGCAGCAGCGACTTGTGGCGCACCGTGACGACCTCGCCGTCCTCGACCAGGAGGGCCGAGTTGTGCAGGCCGGCCCCGACCCGGCTGCCGGTCCGCGTCGGGGCGCCGAAGAGCACCCCGGTCCCCCCAAAACCGCGCGAGGCCGCCTGCAGCTCCGCCACGGCCCGCTCCACCTGGTCGATGAACCATCGCCTGTCCAGCAGGTCCCGAGGCGGGTATCCCACCAGGTACAGCTCCAGGAAGACCACAAGCTGCGTGCCCAGAGCGTGGCAGCGGCCAGCGACCTCGATCAGCCGCCGCAGATTCCCCTCGATGTCCCCCACGACCGGGTCGAGCTGCGCGATCGCGATGCGCATGAGGCCCTCTCCTCGCCCAACGGCAGAATCAACACGATGCACGGAATTCCGGCCCGTCGAGCCGGGCCCGATGGCGGCAAGCATCAGGACCGATTCGCGGCGAGCCGCGACGGCAAGGGCCGCGTCTCTCTTCCGTGAGATGGCGGGGCATCCCTGCCGGCGGAAGGCCCCCCGCCTCGAAGAGCGAAGCTACTCAGGTGACCACAGCATCGCTGAGGGGGCCGACCGTCATGCCACGGCCGAACATCCTGTGGATCTGCACCGACCAGCAGCGCTACGACACCATCCACGCGCTGGGCAACGAGCACATCCGCACCCCCAACCTCGACCGGCTCGCCGCTGAGGGCGTGGCCTTCACCCACGCCTTCAGCCAGAGCCCGGTGTGCACGCCCAGCCGCTGCGGCTTCCTGACGGGGATGTACCCCACGACAGTACACGGGCGCCAGAACGGCCAGGCCGTGCCCCCCGACGGTGAGCTGCTTGTGACGCGCATGCTCGCCGACGCGGGCTGGGACTGTGGGCTGGCGGGGAAGCTCCATCTGGCCGTCTGCCACAACCGCGTCGAGCCGCGCACCAACGACGGCTACCGCGTCTTCCACTGGAGCCACCACCCCAGGCCCGACTGGCCCGAGAACGCCTATGCGCAGTGGCTGGAGGCGCAGGGCGTGACGTGGGACGATCTCTACCAGTTCGATGACCCCTACGGCAGCCCGGGCATGCCGGCCGAGTACCACCAG
>JALGUJ010000140.1 GCA_029820945.1 Candidatus Zipacnadia bacterium
CGCCGCGCCCAGGTTCATCCCCGGCCGCATCGAGTGGATCAGCGCCCAGCTCACGGGTGCCGTTCGCTCCAACTGAATGCGCACGCGTTCGCCCTCTAGCAGCACCGAGCTGTCGAGTTGGCCATCCACCGGCACCAGCGATCCGGGCGGAATGCGCAGCAGCGCGTCTGTCCACACGTCGGCGATGTCGGGCACCGTGACGGTCATGCCATCGAGGTTCGGGGTCGCCTCCCACGCCGGCCAGTCGGGCGCCTCAACCTGCTCGACGGCGAGATCGTCCCAGTAGAACCACTCGCCTCCGCCGAAGAACCCGCGCAGGGTCAGGTTCATCGTGGTCGCGTTGAAGGGCGCCTGCATCACGGTCTCCCATCGCGTCCAGTCATCGCCGACGTCATGGAACAGGGCCGCCTCGACCTTCAGCCGGCCGCCGTCGGCGTCCAGGAAGTAGACCTTGATCTTGGGCACCTCAACGCCGGCGGGGTCCACGCGGCGGATCCAGCCCGTGATGCGGTACGCGGCGCCGCCCTCGACCGCAAGTTGCTGCGTGATGGCGTCATCGAAGCGGCCCTTCGCGCAGTTCTGCCCCGAGTGCGCCAGCGCCGCGTCCTCTATCAGCTCGGCGCCTCTGCTCAGCGTCCAGGCTGCCGGGGCCCCGTCGGCGACCTCCTCGAAGCCGGGGTTGCTCAGCAGCGCGGCGTCATCCTGCGCCCATGTGACGGTCGCTGCGAGGACGGCGGCCAGTATCGGTGCGAGGCCTGCGCGTGTCATGCCGATCACGCTCCTGTGCGAGACGAATGCTGCTCTAAGGGGAAGCGGGCGGCGCCGCAGGAGCGGACCGCCCGCCGTTGGTTGTGTCCGCAAGAGGTCGGCGGCTACCAGCCCATGCTGTTGGGGATGCCGCCGTACCAAAGGGCCGCGTCCTCCGCCCTGAGCTTGCTGTCGTCGAGCCACTTGGCGTGGCCGTCGAAGAACGCGGCGTTGCTGCCGCCGTTATGAATGCTGTCCACCAGTCCCTCGTACTGGCGCACATGGACGCTGCCGTTGGAGTCGGCGAACACGAGGCACTCGGCGGGCTGGGGGATCGACGCGATGTTGCGGTAGCACAGCACGTAGCTGGTGCCATCGCTGGTCTGCATGCGGTTGCCGCCGTAGCAGCCCGCGTGGCCGCTCTTCCACGCTCGGTAGTCGTCCTGGCTGCTGGGGCACTCGAAGATCTGCGCGTTCTTGACGTAGGGTTCGAGCATGTCTATCCAGGTGTAGTTGGACTCCCCGGTATTCCAGGGCACCTCGTAGACGCCGGTGGTCCGCTCGTCGTAGTCGGTCTCGTACTGCTTCTCGGCGAGCCCCATCTGCTTGAGGTTGGACAGACACGAGGTCTGCCGGGCCTTCTCTCGCGCCCGTGCGAACACGGGGAACAGGATCGCGGCCAGTATCGCGATGATCGCGATCACCACCAGCAATTCGATGAGGGTGAACCCGCGCTTCATGGTCGAGACCTCCTTGTGTTGCTGATAGGCCAATCCTCCTAATATGCTTCGTCTCCCTGCCAGTTGCACCTCCTTACGTCCCACGTTAAGCATATGTGTACAGGAACGGACCTGGCATCAGCGCATGAAGCAGTTTGGGGGTACGGTCACGTCCGTGTCCTCCGTGAGCGTGTGCAGCCGCAGCAGCGCGTATGCGAGATTGCTCACCCATAGCTCCGACTCGTAGTACCACAGGTTCGTCGCGCCGCGGAAGATGCCGTGGCCATCGGTCTCGCAGTAGAGGCGCTCGACGGCCATGCGTGCGAAGCGCTCGGCGGCGGGCAGCCACTGCTCGCCGCCGTCCAGCTCGTGCATGTCCATCATGAGGTTGATGATGCCCGCGAAGACCTGCGCACGGATGTGCTCGGCCTCGGGCAGCTCCTGCGCGTTCGCGTACCACTGTGCCATCTCCCGCGCGAGGTCGAGGTAGCGCCGCTCGCCGGTCAGCCGATGGGCGTGCGCCCACAGCAGCGCGTCGGCGCACGCGAAGCCGCCGCCGTAGTTGGCGCTGAATGCGGGCGTCCAACCCATGCTGCTCTCTGCTCCCGCTCCGCTCACCGCGCAGGAGCTGATGTAGCGGCCGTCGCTCGGCTGATGCGGCAGGGCGGCCACCGCCTCCAGGTGCTCGAGCCCGAGCGTGCCGCAGCGCTCCCCCGTCGGAGTGTTCGCCAGCAGTGGCGCCGATTCCAGCATGGTGATCGCCAGGCTGAGCTGGCTGGTGGGCGTCGCCAGCTCCGGATGCCGCGTCGTGGTGGCCGGCAGCAGGCCGGTCTCGGGGTGTCTCGCCCGCTCGTGATGGTCCATCATGCGCTCGATCCAGTCCAGGTACTTCTGCTCGCCGCTCTTGCTCCACGTGAAGGCCCACACCTGCAGGTAGAAGCCGCCATGGCGGGGGAAGTCCAGGTAGCCGTTCGGCTTGCGCGGAACGGGCAGCGGCTGGTTCACGTCCGCGTGGCGATTGTATGCGAATGTGTCGAGGTCGTAGACGTGGTTGATGCAGCCGTCGGCCTCGCGCAGGACGGCGTGAGGGTTGAGGGACCAGGCCCACTCCCAGAAGCGCAGCGGAGCGGCGCCGAGATGCTCGTGGATGTGATGCCCGACGCACTCCTCATAGAAGTCCCAGTGCGCGTGCTCGCCCCACGGCCAGAGGCCCGTGGGCGTGTTGGTGCAGTTGTCCAGGAAGAACTGCAGATAGGCCTCGGCCGCCTGCTCGTAGCGATTGTCGCCGGTCAGGTCGCTGAGAGGGTCGCAGGCGAGCAGCAGCACCAGGTCATGCTGGAGGTTCCCGCCCATGAGCGCCCGATCACCCTGCCGCTGGCCCTCGATCGGGGGCAGAGGGCAGCCCGGGTGCGTGAGGTCGTGGCAGGAGAGGATGCTCACCCACATCGGCGAATGCACCTCGCCGTAGCGGTCGGTGCCGCGCTCCAGCAACGTGTCCATGAAGCGCCGGACGTAGCCGAGGTAGCCGACCTGCGGGTCGAACTCGACTTCGGCGATAGGCTGCTTGGCCACGCCCATCGCGTGGTCGAGGAAGAGCTGCTCGGCCGTCGTCTCGTCGGGAATGGGGGAGGCCGGAGCGGCGCGCGCCTGCACCGGCCCTTCCGCCGGGATCAGGCCTATCTCGTATATGCGCGGGTAGGCGTGGTCCGGGCGCTGCGTGTCTCGGATGCGGATGCGCAGCCGCCGCACGCGGGCATCCGCGACGTCGATGGTGAAGGCGACCTGATCGTTGTCCTCGACCCGGCCCCACTGCGCCCAGCCACCCGGCGCGGCCCGGTAGACCTCCACATCCTTGAGGCGCACGTAGCCCTTGGCGTCATCGGTGAGCAGCTCGATGGCGGCGATTGAGGCCGGCTCGGCGAGCGTCAGGACGATGTTGGTCGGGAGCTCGGTGAGATCGTGCGCATCGCCGATCCACCACGTGGCCTGGTCGCCGTCGATCGCCGCTTCGATCGGGTGCGTCTTTGGCTGGCCGTGATGCGTCGCGACGATCTCCGCGTCCTGGCGTGAGACGGCTTCGCGGTCGCCTGCCGCGATCGCGCAGAGGGCGATCAGATCGACGGCAAGCATGAGGTGTGGCAGACACATAAGCGTACCTCCGGGAACCCCTGGCGTCAGAGGACTCTTCACCGCGAATGGCGGCAGACCTGTGCGACGGGACCGTGTCACGCGAGGTTCGTAGATGGAAGGTCTCACACCCGCGTTGGCGAACCGAGAGCCAGGGGGGAGTCATCCACGTCAGCAACTCCAGATGAGGAGCGAATGATCTGCCATGCCCGGTGCACTGCTTGTGAGCTTCGGCGGCTATCCGTACACGCCCAGTAGCCTGACGCCCGACAACGGCCTTGCGAACCTGGCCGGCGCCCTCGCCGAGGAGGGGTACGAGGCGCGTATCCTGGACTTCGGCACGGTCTCGAGCATGCGGCGGCTCTTCCCCAGGGAGCTGACCGAGAGGCTGCGGCCCATGGCTGAGCGGCTGCTCGCGGGCGGCGGCGCGCCGCGCGGGGACGAGGCGCTGAGCAGGCTGCGCGAGCTCGACCTAGCGCTGGAGCAGCATCAGCAGCAGCAGATGCACGCGATCGCGGAGGAGATGGTCGAAGAGGTCCGTGAGCTTCGGCCCGACTTCGTGGGCATGAAGCTGTGGAACGGCGACGGCTTCACCGGCAGCGTGATCATCGCCGAGCGGTTGCGGCGCGAGTTCCCGCGACTGCCGATCTACGCGGGCGGGCCGCAATCGTCGTGGTTCCGCGGGGCGGTCTACAGGCGCACGGGCGCATTCACCTGTCTGACTGATGGCGAGGGCGAGCAGGTCATCAGGCTCCTCGCCAGGCATGCCGCCGGGCGGCTCGATCTGGGGGCCATCCCGGGCGTGGTCTTCATGGACGGCGGCACGCCGCGGCACGTGCCCCGGGCCGATGGACTGGACCTCGACGAGCTGCCCGAGCCCATCTATGACGAGGATGTCTACCCGGCCATGGCGGGCGACGAGAAGGTCAAGATCGTCGTGATCGACGATAGCCGGGGCTGCCCGCAGCGGTGCGGGTTCTGCACCCATCCGGTCGAGAGCGGCACGCTGCTGCGCACCGCCAGCGCCCAGGTGCTGGCCGACCGCATGGCGTCGATCGTCGAGCGGTACGGGATCACGGCCTTCCGATTCTCGGGCTCCTCCACGCCGGGCTGGCTGATGGCGGACGTGGCCGAGCAGATCATCGGCCGCGGCCTGGAGGTGAGCTTCACCTGCTTCGGACACTTCGCGAGCGCGCGGCCGGACCACTTCGAGCGCATGGCCGAAGCTGGGCTGTACGCCATCTTCTTCGGCATCGAGACGGGCTGCCAGGAGATACTGGACCGCGCCGTCCACAAGGGCGTCGATCTTCGCACGGTGGCGGAGACGGTGCGGCGTGCCCAGGAGGCGGGGATCTTCGTCGTGACCAGCATGATCGCGCCGCTGCCCTTCGACACGCCGGAGACGATCGAGGAGAGCCAGCAGTTCCTGCGCGAGGTGCGGCCGGACTCGGCGCCCGTGCAGTTTCCCGGCCTGGTGCCCCAGACGCCGTGGTGGAACCACCCGGAGAAGTACGGCTTCGAGTTTGACCCCGATGAGCTGACCTGGGTCGAGCTGGACTACAAGATCAAGCTGCTCTTCCCGCCGTCGATGTGGGAGCCCCTGCCCTACCGCCTGGATGGGATGGACTTCCGGGAGTTCACGAAGATCACGGCGAAGTTCGCGGCCGACCTGGAGGAGGCGGGGATACTCACGGCGCTGCCCGACGACAATGCGCTGATCGCCAGGTGCGCCGGGATGGACCCGCGCCGCTTCCGCGACCTGACGAGGGTCTGGTGCGCCATCGGCGAGGCCGAGGCGATGGGCGAGATGGTGGCGCGGGCGAACCGCAATATCGTGCTCGGCTGAGCCGTCCTCAGGTGGCCGCGCCCGACTTCAGGAACTCGCCGACGATCTTGGACAGCTCCTGCAGGTCATAGGGCTTCTCGAGGGCGATGTCCGCCGCGTGCAGGGCGTCGGGGTCCGCCTCCTGAAGGAAGGCGCTGAGGATGATCACGCGGGTGTCCGGAGCGATCTCCTTGATGCGGCGCGCGAAGTCGGTCCCCTGCATCCCCGGCATTCGCAGGTCGCTGATGACCACCCGCGGTCCCTGTATGCTCGGGTCGTCCAGCGCCTCCTCGAACATAGCCAGGGCCTCCTCCGCCGACTGAGCGGTGACTACGCGGAAGCCGTGCGTCTGAAGCACCTCGCGGGTCACGAGGAGCATGCCGTCCTGGTCGTCCACGACCATGACGGTGGGCTCGTGGAGCTGGCCCTCGGCTTCGGCCGGCTGCTGCCGCACCGGGATGCGCACGGTGACGGTCGTGCCCGAGTTGAGGTGACTGTCGAAGGTGATGGTGCCGCCGTGCTGGTCGATCACCTTCTGCGCGACGGTCAGGCCCAGGCCGGTGCCTCTCTCCCCCTTGGTGGAGAAGAATGGCTCGGGGAGGCGTGAGAGAACCTCGGCGGGCATCCCGCAGCCGTTGTCGGCTATCTCAGCGACGACCGACTCTCTGTCTTGGTAGGTGCGCACCCGCACCTCGCCGGGCCCCGCGGCTTCCTCAAGCGCGTGATAGGCGTTGATGATGAGGTTCGTGAAGACGGTGCGCAGACCCGCGGGGCTGCCGTCGATAGGCGGGAGCTCCTCCAGCTCGAAGACGAGCGAGTACTGGTCCGAGTGGTCCACCCGCCCCTGGCTGAGCTCGGCGGCGGCCCGCAGGGCTTCGTTGACATCCACCTTCTCCGTCGGCTCGTAGGGGTTCGAGCGGGCCAGGGCCGAGATGCGCTCGAGGGCCTCACCGCCATCGCGGGCGGCCAGCGCGATCTGCTGCAGGCCGTCGGCGAGCGTCTGCGGGTCGAGCTGCTGGCTCTGGTTGAGGTCCAGCATCATGATCTCGATGCGGAACAGGATGGTGGAGAGGAAGTTGTTGAGGTCGTGCGCGACCTCCGCGGCCACCTCGCCGATGGAGCTAAGGCGGAGGACCTCGTTGAGGTGGCCCGCGATGGAGCTGTGGGCCGAGGCCAGCCCTCTGGCGAGATCGTCGTCCGCGCCTACCGACCGGCTGCGGGAGCTGGTGAGCTGGTCGGAGAGCTGAGAGATGGTGGCGCTGAGCTGCTCGAGGAGCAGGCGTCCCTCGCGCTCGTCCCGGCGCCTGGCCAGCGCCCGCTCCACCACGTCCTCGATCTCGGCGACGCCGAAGGGCTTGGTGATGTAGTCCAGCGCCCCCAGTCGCATGGCGCGCTGCGCGGTCTGCACCGCGGCGTAGGCGGTGATCATGGCCACCTCGACGTCGGGCGCGGTCTCCTTGATGCGCCTGAGCACCTCGGTCCCATCCATCTCCGGCATGCGGATGTCGAGTAAGACCAGGTCCGGCTTGTCCTGGCGGATCATCTCCAGGGCCTCCTTGCCGCTGGAGGCCAGCCTCACCTCGTGGTCGAGGTGGAGAATCATGTGAAGCGACTCGCGCGGACCTGGATCGTCGTCCACTACCAGTATCTTCGCAGTCACTCTATTGCACCTCCGCACTGGACTGAGGCTCCGGCCCTGCGCCCGGAAGGAAGACGCGCATCGTGACGCGGCCGTTGTCACATGAGGCGTCGAGCCGGCCCTCCTGGTTTGCGATGATCCTCTGGCTGATGGCGGGGCGGATGTCGGTGTGGGGATCCTGGATCGCGCGTATCGGGTCGAAGATGGTGTCCGGGTCGAACTCCCCGTCCGCGCTCGACAGCCGCGTCATCGTGACCGTCACGCTCGGCGGCTCGTCAGCACCCGCCGTGACCTCGACCTGCACCGGGTGCGGCCGGGAGCCCGCCAGGTAGCGGAGCAGGTAGGCGAGCGCCTCGCGCGTGGCGCCGGGGTCCACCAGCACGGAGGGCAGGTGCTCGTCGAAGCGGAGGTCAAAGGACTGGCGCTTGATCTCCTCCGCCATGGGTACGGCGTCCACGGCCCCGGCGACGAGGTCCTCGACGCGTGCCGTCTCGACCTGAGGCTCAGGCTGCTCGACCATGGCGAGGAGGCTCTTGAGCATCTCGTCGAGGCTGTCGATCTCGGGCAGCACCGTCTGGGACCAGAACTGGACCAGCCGCTCGTCGCTGCCGCGCCCCGACATCAGCTCGGCGTAGGTCTTGACCGCGGTGAGCGGGTTCTTGACCTCATGCGCGATCCGGCCCACGATATTGGTGAGCATGTCCAGGCGCTCGCGGCGGGTGCGCTCCTCTGCCAGCTCGCGCTCGGCCGTGATGTCGTCAAGCATGAGCACGCTGCCCAGCACCACCCCGCTCTGATCCCGCACGGGCGTGGTCGTCACGCGGAGCGTGCTGCCCCCGTGGATGGCGACCTCCTCGGCCTCACCCTCGCCGCTCTCGGCGTACAACGCCGCGTACAGCATGTCGCCCAGAGGGGATGGAAGCATGCGCAGGTCGCCGCCCTCCACCTCACCCCGCTCGAGCCCAAGCACCTCGGCCGCGTAGGGGTTGCACACGCCGATCCGCTCATCGGGGCCGAGCGTGATGAGCCCCGCGCCCATGCTCTCGACAATGCGGTCCGTGTAGGCCTTGGCGCGTCGCAGTTCCGTGTGCAGCTCGATCCCCTGGGCCGCGAGCGCCACGTGGTTGGTGACGCTGAAGAGGGTCTCGATCTCATCGCCGGAGTAGCCGGCGCCGAGCACCTTCTCGCCGAGGATCAGGATGCCGGCCAGCCGCCCGCAGGTCATCAGGGGTAGCGCCAGCCGGCCGCCGAACAGCTCCATCTCCCTGCGCAGTTGGATCGCCCGCCTCCGGTCGCTCCACGAGGACAGCTCAGCGGTGGTGAGCACCCGGGGGTTGCGCCGGTACCAGGTGGGCAACGCGTCGTGCGGGCGCAGGCACGCGCCCTCGACGATCTCCGCCCTGACGCCTCGCTGAGAGCGCACCCGCAGGCTGCCGTCCGGCGCCTCCCACAGCAGGCAGTAGCTGGCGCAGCGGACGAAGTGGCTCACAGCGTCCACGAAGGCCTCGAGCAGGCGGTCGAGGTCGAACCCGCCGGTGAGCCCGCTCATCAGACGCTGGAAGGCATCCAGGTCCGAGGCGTGCTGACCATGAGCGTGGACGACGCCCGCCGCCTCTGAGGTCGGCTCCTGCAGTGCCTGTGCCTCGCCGCGCAGCCGCGCCGTCTCGACCGCCTGGGCGAGCACCTCATCCCTGTCCTCGTCGCTCATGCCATCGCGCAGCCACAGGTCGGGCGCCTGCAGCCCCTCCAGCCGCACGCGCTCGATCACCTCTTCCGGGGCGATGCACACGAACACCGCGTCGGGTGCCTGGGCACGCATCCGCTCGAAGGCGTTGATGCGCGGCCGGGTCAACTGCGACAGATCACACACGATCAGGTCCGCGGAAACCGACTGCAACAGCTCGACGGTGGCCTGAGGGCTTGTGGCCTCCAGCACGGCCGCGCGCTCGCCCGTCGCGCGACGCACGCGACGAGCCCAGTCCTGACTGAGGTCCGCGAGGATCGCAACGATCATCTCACCAATCACCGACCGTCCTCATCGGCTTGGCGGTACTGGTCAGTGGCAGCTCCATGCTGAACTCCGTCCCCTCGTCGGGGCTGGAGTGCACCTTGACGCGGCCATTATGCTCCT
The DNA here is from genome assembly GCA_029820945.1 of Candidatus Zipacnadia bacterium. GTDB lineage: Bacteria > Armatimonadota > Zipacnadia > Zipacnadales > UBA5352 > JALGUJ01. Next base: position 9,189 of record JALGUJ010000140.1, read on the forward strand.
CGATTATGGTCTGGCAGATGGCCAGCCCGAGGCCCGTTCCGCTGGATTTCTTGCTCACGAACGGGCGGAATATCTCGTCCGTCTGCTCGGGCGGGATGTAGCTGCCCGGATTGTGGACGCGCACGCGAACGATGCGGGCGGCGCCTTCCTCGCCCTCCGTCTCAGTCGCGATACTGACGCGTCCGTCGCGCGGCTCGGCGGCGATGGCATTGCTCACGATGTTGAGCAGCGCCTGGTGCAGACGCGAGCCGTCACCCGTCGCGTGTGGTTCGGCATCGGTGGTGCTCAGGCTCACGTCGATGCCCTTCGCCTCCGCCATGCCTGCCACCGCGCGCACTACGTCGCCGCAGACCTGGTTGACGTTCACGGACTCAACCACGGCGTCCGCAGGCTTTGAGAGCGTCAGCAGATCGCCGACGAGCTTGTCGATGCGCCGGATCTCCTGCTGCGCGACCGTCAGGAAGTTGGAGCGGAACTCCGGGTCGTCCAGCCGCTTGGGTGCCAGCTCGGCGAAGGTGCGGATCGCCACCAGCGGGTTGCGTATCTCGTGCGCCATGCCCGCGGATATGACGCGTATCAGGGAGAGCCTCTCGGCCTCCTGGCGCTCCCGGGCCAGCTCCTGGATCAGGGTCAGGTCGCTGATGACCGCCACCGCGCCCTGCGGGCCGCCGCGGTCATCGGCCAGCGGTGAGGTACTGCAGGCCAGGGGGATGGTCTCCGCGCCCCGCTCCATCTCGAAATGCCGGCTCGAGAGGATGCGACCACTGCCCAGGCTGGCGCGTATGCAGGTGGCTATGCCCTCGGGCAGCACCTCAATCGACTGGCCGAGGGCCTCCGCCGCCGGAGTGCCGAAGAGGCGTTCCGCGGCCCTGTTGAACACGACGATACGTTCGTCGGCGTCGGTGACGACCACCGCGTTGTCCATCTGGCGCAGGATGCGCTCGTTGAAGTCCTTCAGCGACGCCGTCTGCGCATAGAGCTCGGCGTTGCGCAGGGCGAGGGAGGACTGGAGCGCCATGTGCGCGACGAAGCGCAGGTCCTCCTCGGTGTACATGTCTCCCGAGCGCTTGGGCCCGAGGGTAAGCACGCCGACGAGTCGGTCCTCCCAGATCATGGGAGCGACGATCTGCGCGTTCAGCTCGTCCATGAGCAGGGCCAGGCGCTTCGCCTCGTCCAGGGACGCGAAGCGGAAGACATGGTCCCGCGTGATCACCGTGCCCTCCCGGGCCGCCAGCACCAGGATCTGGTTGCCCATGTCGATGGGCCGCGGCCGGTCCCACTCGGCTTCGCCGTGCCGCTCGCCGTTGACCCAGGCCCGCGGGATGAGCTGATCCTGCGAGGGATCGCCGGTGTAGACGGCCACCTCGGTCGGCTCCAGCGCCTCGGCCAGCGCCCTGCCCAGGTAGCGCAGAAGCTGGTCGGCATCAAGGGTGCGCAGGATGTGCGAGGACGTCTCAGCCTGCACGGTGTCGGCATCGGCGCCCTTGGAGAGAGTGCGGCGGAGGAATCCCGTCACGCGCTCGTGCAGCAGCACGATGAGCATCCCCATCAGCAGGCCGGCGGCAACGTAGGCGAGACGGAGTGGCACGTCGCCGGCGACCAGCAGCGGCCGGATCGTCTCGAGCGCGCCGATGCCGACGAACAGCACGAGGGCGGTGGAGAGCATTGCGCTCGCGACGCGGCGCAGGGCCACCTCCGGCCGCATCAGGCGGTGCTTGGCGATGGCGTAGCCCATGCCGATGAGAGTGATGATGTATCCGGCCGTGCCCCAGCCGCTCAGCGCCGTAGTGCCCCAGACCAGCGGGATGATGATGATCGTCAGGCTGCCGACGAGGTGGGTGCCGAGCAGGCCCAGGAGCACCCAGATGACCTGCACCCGCTGCACCCCCTCGAGCCGGATCGCCTTGCGCAGTAGCACGAAGTCGGCGTAGCCCAGCGTGCCCAGCACGAAGACGCCGAAGGGGATCAGTGGCCATCCGTACTCGACGTTGACGATGCCCTGCCCGATCTCGATGGAGTAGTACAGGTTCGGTGCGAACCCGACGGTTCCGGCGATGAGACCGATGGCATAGAGTATCATCCGCCGCTTGGTATTCGCGTACTCAATCCGCTCGGGGAAGACCCACGCGAAGTCAACACAAGTGCAGATGAGCATGGCCACGACGGGGTGCGACAGCCGCAGCCAGATCCCGGCCGTTGCGGCATCGTCTGCGGACATGATCATGTAGTTGGTGAAGGTCCACAGTCCACCGCCCGTGGCGTGGATCGCGAAGAGGCGGTTCCAGACCCGGTCGGGCATGCGCTGGTAGACGGCGATGCCCAGGCTGATGGCGGCGATCGCCGTGGTTCCCAGCGCGACCAGGTTGAGGTTCAGCCAGTTCGCTGCATCCAACGGTGCGCACCCTCCGGTGCGGAGCGCGGGTGTGAGACCGGACTGCTCCCGGCCGTGCTAGCTGGCCTCATCGAACTTCCGGATAATGAGGGCGCCATGGGTGCCGCCGAAGCTGTGTGAGTTGACCATTGCGGTGTCAACGCGCGCGCGACGCGCCGTGTTCGGCACGTAGTCGAGGTCGCAGTCCGGGTCCGGGTGGTGATAGTTGATGGTGGGCGGGACGATGTTGGTCTTCATTGCCATGCAGGCCACCAGCGTCTGCCACGCCCCGCTGGGTGCGAAGGGCTGGCCGGTGGTGCTCTTGATGGAGCTGACCGGGATGTTGTAGGCACGCTCGCCCAGCACGAACTTGATGGCCCGGGTGTCGGCCTTGTCGTAGCCCACGTTGGCGATGCCGTGCGCGCACACGTAGTCGATGTCCTGCGGCGCGAGGTGCGCCTGCATCAACGCGTTGCGGAACGCGTGTGCCAGCTCCACCCCGCTGGGGTCGGGCATGACCAGGTGCTTGCCCTCCGTGCTCGTCCCGTAGCCCATGATCTCGGCGT
>JALGUJ010000141.1 GCA_029820945.1 Candidatus Zipacnadia bacterium
GGGTTAGGCAGCCCGCCCCTCCGTAGGGAAAAGGGCCGTGGTCCGGGCGCCCTCCCCCGGACGCCGTTGGGCTCGGGCGGGCCAGGCAGGCCGCCCCTCCGTAGGGAAAAGGGCTGGGGCCAGGATCGGCCACGGAGGAGTGAGCCCGTCCGTGCGACGGGCGTCCACGCCCGTCGGTCGTTGGCCGCCATCGCGAGCTCCAGCGTCAGACGGTCCGTGCCGGGAGGTCCCCATGCTGAACCGGCTGCTGCAGCTTCACTACCGCGCGCCCAACAACGGGCGGCAGGTCCTGCGACTGCCCGACGGCCGTGTGGCCGTGCTCTGTCACGCCCATCCGTGGGAGCACTCACCCGCCGCCCTGCTGGTCTCCGGTGAGGAGCCCGCGGAACCCCCACCGCTGCCGGAGGCGGTGGTGGGCGCGAGCATGACCCTCGACGCCGCCGGCCTGGTGCACCTCGCCTGGTCAGGCCAGCGTGGCGTCGAGTGGACCTGCTGCGATGCGGCCGAGATCGACGAGGCCCGGGCCTGGCGCTCGCCGCAGGTCCTCGCCCCGGGTGAGGGCGCCTGGGTGGGCGACATCCTCGCCGCGGGCGATCGGCTGTGCGCCGCGTCGCGCGTCCCCAGAGCCGACGGAGACGCCATCGACATCGCCGTGCGCGAGGGCGACGTCTGGCGCATGCACCGCCTTGAGCAACCCGAGCCCATCTACCCGCCCGTCGCCGACTCCGGACCCGACGGCCACCTGCACCTGGCCTGGCACGACGTGGCGGGACGGCTGTGGTACGCGTGCGTGGCTCGTGACGGCTCGGTGGCGCAGGAGCCGATGGTCCTGGACGACTACGGTCGGCAGCCGTCCGTGATGGCGGTGGGCGACGCCGCGCTGATCGCCTATGAGGACGACTACCCGCACGTCCACTGGGCGCTCGTGCAGGGGGATCAGGTCAGGTACCGGGAACACCTGACGATGCTGCACCCGTGGTTCGGGGGCGACCTCTGCCACTCGCCGCAGCTCGCGGGCGACCGGCAGGGCGTCATCTGGCTGTTCTTCGCCAATAACACGCGCGGCTCCACCTTCTGGGCGCGGTGGCTGGGAGATGGGTGGAGCGATCTCTACAACGGGCCGCGGGTGTTCTTCCGACCCCCGCACTTCGACTGGAACCTGCTGCCGCTGGCGCGGCTGTCGGTGCAGAAGGACGCCTCGGCGAGCCCCGACATCGGCATGGTCATGCACGCCGAGCCGCCCGCGGGCATCATCGACTACCGCGCACAGCCGGTGATCGACCACCCGGAACAGGGCGAGACGGTGATGTTCTTCGACCTGCAGGAGCTGGCCGCGGCGGAGGGGCTGCAGCTCGAACTGTGCGGGGCCAAGAAGCACGCCGCGAACCCGCTGATGGAACCGGGCGAGCCGGGGGCCTTCGACTGCGACCGGGTCTTCAACCACGGGGCGGTGCTGCACGAGGACGGGCGCTTCCGCATGTGGTACGGCGGGGTGCGCTTCGAGCCCGACCGGCCGCTCCCATGGTGGGACACCATCCGCGGCGGTTACGCGGAGAGCGATGACGGCATCGAGTGGGAGCGCGTGGAGATCGGGCTGGTCGAGGACGCGGGCTCGACGGCCAATAACATCGTCCCACGCCTGCGCCACGCGCCGAACATGATGCGCGATGACGCCGACCCGGACGGGGACAGGCGCTACAAGTCGCTGTATCTGTGGAACTCGGGCGAGATGGGCGAGATGGCGCGGGAGGGCAAGTACGGGACCGGCTACGACCCGCGTCGCGAGGAGTTCCCGGGCGCGCTGTTCACCTCACCGGACGGCCTGGACCTGAGGGCTGAGCCGGTCCGGGTGCTGTTCGGGCTCGATGGCGTCAAGCCGTTCTCGATGGTCCCGCAGTGCGTGTTCCGCGACGAGCGGGAGCCGGACCCGGCCAGGCGCTGGAAGGCCTACGGCTTCATGAGCCTGAACCTGCGCCGGCGCGGGGCGGCGCTGATCTACTCCGCCGACGGCCTGACCTGGCACTGGCACCCCGAGAACCCGGTGCTCGATCCGCGCGTGCGCGGGACGCCGCCGGTGCTGGGCGGGCCGCAGTCGCAGATCCACGACACGGTCGTGCTGCCGCTGGGCGGCTACTACGTGGCGCTCTACCAGTGCCAGCACGACGCGGACGGGCTGGACATCGAGCTGGCGGTCAGCCGCGACGGCGAGCGCTTCGTGCACGTGTGCCCGGGCGAGAAGGTCATCGGCCTGGGCGCGCCGGGCGAGTTCGACTCGCACACCATCCTCCCGTCCGTGCCGGTTGTGCTGGAGGACGAGATCCGGCTCTACTACGGTGGCGGTGCCTACCAGCACGGCGGGCGGCCTGGCCGGCCGGAATACGAGGAGATGGTCTGCCGGCCGGGCCTGGCGACACTCCGGCCCCAGGGCTTCACCTGCATGCGACTGGCCGAAGGCGCCGCGACGGGCCATCTCGTGTCGCTGCCGATCCAGGTCCACGAGCCGGCCACGCTCGTCGTGAACGCCGCCTGCGACCCGGCACACGTGCTGCACGTGGGCGTGGTCGATGCCGAGTCTGGGGAGGCGCTGGCCGGCCTGTCCGAAGCCGACTGCGACGCGCTGACCGATGACGAGACCGCGCAGACCGTGACCTGGTCAGGGCGGCGCACCATCGAGCCGCCGGACGGACCGGTGCGCCTCCGCTTCGCGTTCGAGGGCGACGCCGAGCTGCCGAGGCTGTACGCCTACGAGCTGCGCGTGGCGGACCGCGCTGACGGCCTCTCCCGGTAAGAAGGGGCTCTGTGAGGCCTGCCCGTCTCGCCGCGAGAGTGCCGGCGGGCCGCCCGACGGAGGTGTGTGAACGACGCGTGTTGTGCCTTTGGCTTTGCTCCGGGTCCGTGGATATTGTGCCGGGAGGGGGCACGAATGGGGAGGAGCGGCGCCGCGCGGCGGAGAGCTGCCGGACGGCGTACCTGCGCTCCATTCTCGCAGTTGCGCGCCGCGGGCGCGTATGAACAGGCGGGGGATGATCGGCGGCGGAAGAGGCGGATCGGGCGAAGGCATTCCGGGCCAGCACGGATGAGATAGTGGCGCAACTGGACTGGCAGAAGCGCGAGCTCGGAGGCCTGTACACGCAGGTGCGACGACTGCGAGGCCAGGTCTCGGAACTGCAGGCCGCAGGGCCGCGCTGACCGTGCGCCGGGGGTGCCGGAGGCCGCGAACGGCCGGTAGACAGGTTGAGGTGCGCGTCGGAGGGCGCGCTCAGGGCGGGACAGGTGTCCTCAGGCGTGGCGGGAGGGCGTGGCCGCGGATGCGGCGAATGCCTCCGGCACAGCTTGAGCCGTCGGCGCCGTTTCGCACGGATGGGCACAACCAGGGGCCTCGTCGCGGTGTCGCTCCCGGTCGCAGCCGCGCGAGCGTGCCTGCGCACATGGGAGCGTCAGCACATGGCGACGCAAACCGGACCGTCCGACGAAGAGCTTGCCGGCGCCGCCGCGGCGGGTGACGACGAGGCCTTCGAGGCGCTCTTCCGGCGGCTCTACCACGACGCCTACGTGGCTGCCTGGCGGTCGCTCGGTGACGACCAGATCGCCGACGACATCGCGACGGAGGCCTTCACGAACGCATACGTCGCCATGGCGGAGGGCCGGTTCGACCCCGACTTGTGCAGCTCATTCAAGGCCTATCTGCTCCGCATCGTCTCCAACCTCTGCATCGACTGCTGGCGCCGCTCGCGCCTTGAGACCGTCAGCCTCGACGCCGACCCCCAGGAGCCTTCGCCCGTTGACCCGCCGGATCCGAGGGCGGACGTGGAGAAGTTGGTGGATGTGCTCGACCTCAGTGACGCCTGGCCGGAGCTGTCGAGCGCGGAGCGGATTGTGCTCGTACGCAAGTACTGGGCGGAGGAGACCTGGGACGAGGTCGCGGAGGCCATGAACATCGCCCCGCACCAGGCGAGGTACCTGGCGAGCAGGGCGAGGCGCAAGATCGAGACGGCGACGGGCAGGACGCTCGGATAGGGCGTTGCCGATTCGCAGGGAGCGCACCGAGGAGCGTATGTGCGTACAGGAGTCCCCGGATGATGAGCGATAAGGCGTTCGGCAGGGCTATCAAGAACTGGCTCGAACGCGAGGCGGGCGAGATGCGAGGCAGACGACCGCTGCCGCGGACGGAGCAGTGTCTGTCGTGGCGCGAGGCCTACGAACTGGCACGGGACGGGTCATGGGATGCGTTGCCCGAGGCGACGCGGCGCCACATCGGCGAATGCGAGGACTGCCGCAGGCTTGTCAATGCCTTTGAGTCGGCCCTGGGCGAGAGCAGCGCGGCGGTGACGGCCGCCCGGGAGAATGGAGAGAGCGCCATGGGTGGACCCAGTATCTGGGAGAGCGTGCGTGAGGGCGTGCAACGGCTGAAGGGAGCGCTGGAGGTCTCGCTGACGGGGACGGGTGGGCCGGGGGGGGAGTGGGCGCTCGCCTACGCGTGGCGTGGGCCGGAGCAGGGCGGACAGGAGCGCCCCGTCCTGGGGCGTCGCCCGGAGGAAGGCGGACAGGGAGGACCCGGCGTGGACGTCGAGCAGAGCCCGTCGTCGGTCAGGGCGGTCTTCGACTTCCCCGACCTGGGGGCGGGGCTCGAGCTGGAGGTCGAGAAGGGGGAGCCGCCGAGGGACGAGGACGAGGCGCTGGTGGAGCTCAGCGTTCAGGTGCGGCCGTACTTCCCCGAGGCGGAGGCGCCGATCCAGGACTTGAGGGTCGCGTTCCGCAGGTGGGACGGGGAGGAGGTCATGACCTGCTGGCTGAGCGAGGGGGATACGATGCTCATTCCCAAGGTCGAGGGCGGGCAATTCGTGGTTGTGGTAACGAACCCGGCCATCCCCAGCATCTACGAGATCCCGGTCACGCTGGTGGTGTGATACCTCGGCGCCGTCGAGAGGGGCAGGAGCATGGTGCCGCGAGAGCTTGCCATAACGCGTCGCGGGAAGACGTACGAGTTCCACCGACGCCTCCTCGTCCAGGACACCGGCTCCGGCGTGGGGCCGTGGCGGCCCGAGCCCGACGCGAAGTTCGTCGATGATCCGGTTCTGGACAGGCTGCTCGCCATGGTGGACGCGATCCACCGCCGGCGCGAGCCGGTTACGCGCGAGGAAGTGCTCAGGGTAGGGCGCTTCATCGACGACTACTTCCTGCCCGACCAGGTGCGCGAAGAGCTGCAGAGCATGGAGACGGCGGTGGTGGTGGTGACGGAGGACCCCCGCATCCCCTGGGAGCTGGCGGGAGTGGTGGGCGACGGTGCCGACGCCACCTGCCTGGGCGAGCGCGTGCCCGTAGGCCGGTGTCTCTGGGCGCGAATGAGCGAGAGGCGGCTGCGTTCGGAGCCGACCCGGCAAAGCGGGGATGAGGGCAGCCTGCGGGCGCTGGTCATCGCCGACCCGCTTGAGAAGCTGCCCGACGCGCGCTGCGAGGCGCAGCATCTGACCGAACGGCTCACCGAGATGGGCTGGAAGGTTGACAGCATCTTCGGCCGCCAGGGCACCCACGACCAGCTCTTCGACACCCTCGGCTCGGGGCGTTACCGGTTCGTGCACTTCTGCTGCGATGTGGTTGAGCATGCAACCGGGGGCGCGATACCCACCAGCACCGACCCGCTCGCGGCCGGCACGGTGGCCAACTTCGACATGCGCGGCCAGGTGGTGTACATCAACGCCTGCCGCTCGGCGGTCCGATCCGACGGCGAGCCGCCGGGTGAGGGCATCTCGCCGATGGTGGCCGGGATGGCACAGGCCTTCATCCAGGCCGGCGCCTTCGGCGTGGTCGGCAGCCTCTGGAAGGCCGAGGATCACACCGCGCGAATCTTCGCCGAGGAGTTCTACCGCGCCTTGATGCACACCAATAGCCTGGGCGCGGCCCTCCTGAGCGCCAAGAAGCTCAACCTCCAGCCGCCCGACGACGCGCTGGAGGCGGGGACGCTCTCGGGGTTCGTGCTCTACGGCGACCCCGACATGCGTATCGCGGTGCCCGGGCCACCGATGGCCGTGAGGGGGGAGGAAGAGGAGCAGGCCATCGCCTATCCACCCGAGGGCTGGTTTGATGAGAGGGCGGGCGAGGTGATCCGGCGCGCCACGCTGCTGGCCGACCTGGGCGGGGGCACCATGACGTCGGTGCACCTGGGGTGGGCACTGATATCGGATGATGAGGCGCCGCTGGCGCACTGGATGCGGGAGGCCCGGCACCCGCTGCGCAATGCCCGGGTGATTGCGGCGGCCCTGGCCGGCGTGCCTGAGGAGGCGGGCTGGGACGGCGGCCGGCCCTCGGGAGAGCCGGAGATGAGCCCAACGGTGGAGAGGATCTGGGACTGGGCCCAGGATGCCCATGCCCAGGGGAGGATCACGCTCGCGGATCTCTCCGAGCAGTTCGTGGAAGTCGGGGGCGGGCTCATGGGCGAGTTGCTCGAGTGGCTGTGCATCGACCTGTCCGACTACCCCGAGGTGCCCGCGCCAATCGAGCTGTCCCGGGAGGCGGCACAGGCGCTGGAGAACGCGCAGGATACCGCGAAGTGGAACGAGGGCGCGGTGAGCAGCGCGCACCTGCTGCTGGGCATCCTCGAGGCCGGCGGCGGCCCTCTGCCGGGCTGGCTGCGCCGGGTGCGACTGGAGCCCGAGGCGGTGGCCGAGAAGCTGCGCGAGACCCTCCTGGAGGGCGATCCCGACCCGACGATCGATGAGACCACGCTGTCGGTCAACTGCGGCCGGATCATGGCGACCGCCCGGCGACGGGCGCGGGAGGCCGCGCGCGGCGAGGTGCTGATCGACGATATCGTGGACGCGGCCGCGGAGCTGCAGGCCGGGAACTTCGGGAAGCTGCTCGCCGAGTGGCACTACCCCGGAGCCGGCGAGTCCGAGGTGCTGCCTGATGTCACGTCCACCGGCGCTCACGAGGTCGCGAGGGCGTGGAAGCTTGCACCCGAGACCGAAGACCTTCTGGTCGCCGCCGCGCACTGCGCCGCGGCGTGTGGGCACAATGTGGTCGGCACGCCGCACGTGGTGGCCGCCGGTCTGCGGCTGAACGAGACCCTGAAGGACGCCGTGCGCGGCGAGGGCTACGACCCTGAGCAGGTGCTGGCCGGCATCGTGCTCGCCCTTGGTGTCCCCGATGGCACGGACCCCTTCGACGCGACACCCGAGCGACAACAGGTCGCGCCATCGTCGAACATCCTCCGCTCCGTGCGACGCGCCCACCAGCAGGCGGGGACCGGTGAGCCCCTCACCCAGAAGCAACTGCTCATGGCCGTTCTCACTCAAGCAACCGGATCGGCGATCGCGATCCTGCAGATGATGGGCCTCGAACCGTATCAGATAGTGAGAGCGCTTGAGGAGCAGGCTTAGGTCCGGTCGAGACGGCCGCGTGACCGGCCCGCCCCAAGCCCGGGCGGACAACCGACGGTCGCATAGGGGTGGGGGCATTGGCGACACGAGACGACCTGCTACGAGAGATCAGGAGCGCGATGGGCGAAGATGCCTACCGGCGCGCCGTGAGCGAGGTGGGGGAGGACGGCCTGATCCTCGCGGTTCTCAAGGCAATGGCGGAGCACAAGAACGTGCAGCCGCCGAGCGGCAGCTTCGGCTCGTCATCGGGCGGCAGCCACTGGTGGGACGAGCTGGGCGGCTGCCTGTTCTGGGCCTGGCTGGCACTCCTCGGCGCGGCTCCGGGCGTCGCTCTCGCCATCCTCGGGGTGGTCGTGGGGATCTGGGTCATCGTCTGGCTGTGGAAGGCCATCGACGAGGGTGACCTGAGCGGGGGCGAAGTCGTGGGCGGGCTGGTGGGGCTGGGCGTCCTGGGCGCGATCGGTTACGGCATCTACCGGGCGGCGCCCTTCGTCTGGACCAGCACGGTCGCCTGGTGGCGGTGGCTGGCCGGGCAGTTCGGTGTGGGGTGATCGTGTGCCGGCCCGCACACGCCCTGCCGGGCCCGGCAGCGGCGCACGGGGAGCGGTGCGAAGCCGCTGAGCCTGAGATTCGCGGACTCCGGCGCCGGATGCGTATTGGACTACAGGGATGATGGGTGGTGGAACAAGCGGGCGTGGCGCGAGGGGCGGGCAGGCCGCGGTTGAGACGGGCGGGGAGCGGGTGCGATCATGGCGGACAGGCGGGAGCTGTTCCCGGCACGAGCGTACCGGACATTCCGCGAGGGCGGCAGCGCGGCCTTGGAGTGGGCCATGGACCGCTATCGGGGCGCCTGGTGGGTCATCGACGAGATGCGGGAGGGCGCGACGGAGTGGATGGCCGACAGCCCCGGGTGCATGATCGGCGGCCTCGCCCTGCTGCTGTGGGGCAGCATGATGGCGCTGTACGTGCAGAACCTGCTGACCGGTCAGCTCGGAGACGAGGCGGTGCAGATCGCCGTCGGCGGCCTGCTGGCCGGGACCATCATGAGCCTGCTGATCGCAAGCGTGTTGGCCGCGCTCATCTACCTGGTGCTGCGCTTCATCGTCCCGTGGGTCATCTCGGCGGTCATCGCCGCCCTGCTGTTCCTCCCCATCCTGATCGGATGCGTGCTCTATGGCGTGGGCCTGGCGGGCCTGACGATGGTCGAGCTGCTGCTCGTGGTGCCACTGGTGCTGCTGTGGCTGACGCAGCTCTGGTACCTGGCCTACTGGCACATCTTCTACACCTGCCCGCACTGCTCACACCGGGGCCAGCCGCTGCACGTCTGCCCCGTCTGCGGTGAGCAGTACGCGCACCTCTGGCCCAGTCTCTATGGGCACTTCTTCCACATCTGCGGGCGGTGCGAGACCAAGCTGCCGACCCTTGACTGGCTGGGGCGGAGCAAGCTCGAGCGGCGCTGCGCCGGGTGCGGACACCGGCTCGACGTACAGGGCCGGGATCCCGAGCGCCTGGTGGCCATCGTGGGAGCGGGCAGCAGCGGGAAGACCTGCTACGTCATGATGCTGGTGCGCGAGCTGCTGGCGGGAGAGCAGAGCAACCGCTCGGGCATGAGCGCGGAGATCGCCACCGACGAGGATCGGGCGGACTGGGAACCCGACGCGGCGGCGCTCGACCGCGGGGCGGTACCCGCGAAGACGCAGGAGGGCGTCCCGAGAGGCTTCATGTTGCGACTCAGCCGAAACGGCCGGCGCGAGCTGGTCTACCTGTATGACGCGGCGGGCGAGGAGTACGACTCGATCCGCGCCTTCGCCCGCCACCGGCAGATCGAGTACGTTGACGGGATCATCCTGATCGTGGACCCCTTCGCCCTGCCCAATCTGCGCCATTCGCTGGATGAGGACGAGGTGCCCGCGCACGGGGCGGTCACCCCGCTGGAGGAGATCGTCGATTCGGCCATCAACGTGATCAGCCTGCTGCGGCGGCCATCCGCGGACGGCCGTCACGACCTGCCCCTGGCCGTGGTTGTGAGTAAGGGGGACACGGAGCCGGTGCGGGCGGTGCTCGGGGACATCGCCAACGGCGTCCCGGACAGCGACCGGTGCCGCCGCGCGCTGGAGCAGTGGGGGGCGGGACCGTCGCTGCAGACGATCGAGACCTACCTGCGAAGCGTGCGCTACTTCGCCTGCTCGGCCCTGGGCCGGGAGGCCGACGGGGATGGGGATGCGCCCTTCGAGGCCACGGGCGTGCTGGAGCCGCTGAGGTGGATCCTGGAGCACCGTGGCCGGGCGTGACGAGGGGCGTAGCCGTCGGGGGAGCGGCGCATGGCTGTGGCGTGGGAGAGCAGGGCAAGATGGGAACGTGGGAGGCCCGCCGTCACGCTTGGCGCCGCCACCGGCTACTGGTGTACGGAAGACGCTGACGGGGCAGGTGCCATGCTCGATGCGGCCGGTGACGGATAGGGCGGCAGCGACCAGGGCCGCGGGGCCCTGAACGGGGGGGGAGGCACGCGCCAGAGACGATCGGGACGCACTCGACGAGGGCGAGATACGCGCCGGCTTGGCGCTCGGGAGGGAGCCCGGCGACGGAGAGGAGGCGCCCTTCAGCATCCGCTGCGCGGTTCGACCGCGGAAGCGGATCGTGGGTGTGGGCGGGGCAGTGCACCGGGGCGGGCGCAGCCGATGGCAACAGCCAGCTTCCGAGAGGATCGCACCACGTTCTACGGGCGCGCGCTGTCAGGCTGGTGGCGCACTGGCCGCCGCCTGCTGCGCAGGATCGGGAGCACGCACAGAGTGGTGGGCCGGTGGCTTGTCACCTTCGGTCGGGACGCCGGGAACTGGATCGACGATCACTTCGTCGGCGTGTGGGTGGCGGCGGGCATACCGACCTTCATCGCCGGGCTGATCTGGTTCGTCCCCATCATAGCGCACCTAGCGCCGATATGGACGGGGTTGGCCATCCTGGTTGTGGCCGGCCTTGCCCTGCCGGTCGCGTTCCTCGTGTGGGTGCTGTCCTGGCTGCTGCCGGCCCTCTTCGCCGTTCTAAGCTTCCTGGCCGTCATCGGCATCCGCCTGCTTGTCCTCGCCGGGATGCTGGTCTCCGGGGTGCTGACGCTGGGCCTGATGGGCGTTGAGCTGCTGCTGCTGATCCCGCTGGGGGTGCTGTGGCTCGGCCAGCTCTGGTACCTGGCCCAATGGCGCATCTTCTACACGTGCCCCTCGGGGAGATGCTCGTACCGGGGCCAGCCGCTGCACGTCTGCCCGAACTGCGGGAAGGAGTACCCGCGGCTGCGGCCCAACCTCTTCGGCCACCTCTATCACATCTGCGGCCGGTGCGGGACCAGGCTGCCGACCCTGGACCGGTTGGGGCGCGGGCGGCTTGAGCGGCGGTGCGCGGGCATCAGGCCGGACGGGTCATTCTGCGCTGAGCCTCTGCCGCGGTCGTCGCCTGAGTGGCTGGTGGCCGTCGTGGGGGCGGGCAGCAGCGGGAAGACCTGCTACCGCCTGATGCTGGTGCGCGAGCTGTTGCGGGGCGTCGGGCACAACCCGGGGCTCCTTCGTGCCGAGATCGCCGAGGAGCGGGACCGGGAGGAGTGGGGGTTCGACGCGCCGCAGCTCGAACATGGCCGCGCCCCGGCCAAGACGCAGACGGGCATTCCGCGGGCGGTGCTGCTGCGGCTGAGCCACGGCCGCCGCAAGCGGCTGCTCTATCTCTACGACGCCTCCGGCGAGGAGTACGTGCGCATCGACACCTTTGCCAGGCACCGGCAGATCGAGCACATTGACGGCATCATCCTGCTGGTCGATCCGCTGGGGCTGCCGGGCCTGCGCGAGGAGTTCAGTCCGGCCGATCTGCCGGCGCACGCCGCCGCCGAGCACCTGGAGGACATCGCCGACGCCACCATCAACGCCCTGGACCGGATGCGCGGGAACGGAGGCGGCGGGCACAGGGACGTGCGCGTGGCGGTAGTGATCAGCAAGGCCGACGTGCCGCCGGTACGCAGAAGGCTGGGCGACATCGCTCAACGGGCGCCCAGCAGCCGCGATTGCCGCCAGGCGATCTTCGACTGGGACGGCGGAGGGGCGCTGAACATGCTCGAGACGCACGTGGAGCAGGTGCGGTACTTCGCGTGCTCGGCGCTGGGCCGGGAGGCCGGGGAGCGGGACGGGGAACCGTTCGAGAGCCACGGCATCATTGAGCCGCTGACCTGGATCCTGGGGTGAACCCGGCGGCTTCGGAGTGATTGTGTGCTGCCCTGGTGGGGGGTGACAACCGAGCGGGTGCGGGCGCTGGCATCCGAGGCGGCCGAGGTGGCCGCCTGCAGGCCCGATCGTGCGCGCAAGCTGCTGGAGCGCGCGCTGGGCATGGTGCCCAGGCTGCGCAGAAGCGAGCAGCCGGAGGCCGCACAGGTCGAGGTCGAGCTCCGTGAGGCGCTGGGGACGCTTCTGGCCGGCGAGGGCGAATGGGCGGCCGCGGAGGAGCAGTGCGGCGCCCTCCTGCGTCTCGCGGGCCAGGGCACGGGCGTGCGGGAGCGGGCGGCTCGCGCCGGGCTGCGCGTCCTGGAGCGGACCATCGCGGCCTCTCCGCCCGATGAGGCGGGCGAGCGCGCCCGGCGCATGCTCGTGGGGCTGTGCGGCACGGCGCGGCTCGGCGGGGCCATCGACGCGGTGGCGCGATCGCTGCCGGCTCA
>JALGUJ010000142.1 GCA_029820945.1 Candidatus Zipacnadia bacterium
TGACAGCCTCGACCCAGCGCTGCGCCTCGGACAGGATCCGCTCGTCGCCCAGCAGCACCCCGAGGTCGTAGAAGCCGCGCAGCCAGTAGGGCTGCTCCTCCCATCCCTGCTCGTCGCCGCCGAACCAGCCGTTGTCCTCGGCCAGGAAATCGCTCAGCTCCATCAGCCGCCCGGTCATGCCGTCGCGCATCAGCTCGAGCTGATGCCGCAGCCACCCGGCGGGTCTGACCGCGCCCAGTGGCAGGCGCGAGAGCGGCTCGAGCACCAGGGGCGGGCGGCCGCCCCGATACCAGCGGCTCGTGCTCGGCGCGGACGGCGCATCGACGAAGCTGATCTTCATGGCGGGGCCTCCCTGCGGCGCGACCGCCCTGGCGGTGTACCATCATGCGCCGCCGTTCGTAGGACAGGCATTATTGCCTGTCAGACACGCGTCGTTATTGACGTGTAAACGGCACCGTCGGCTAGCGGCATTGACAGGCAAGAATGCCTGTCCTACGTTGACGACGAACGAAATGGATCGATACGGCCGTTCGTCCATCCCTTACGGCCCGCACTCACCCGGCGACATGACCGCTAAGGGCACCTCGACCAGCGTGGGGACGCCGGAGGCGAAGCCCTCCTCGATTGCGGGCGCGATCTGGTCGGGGGCCTCCACGCGCACCCCGCGCGCGCCGAAGCCGATGGCGGCCTGCGCCCAGCCGCACCGGCCCAGCTCGCTGGCGACGCAGGGGGCTCCGCGCGACCGCTGGCCGGTCACCACGATCCCCCAGGCCTCGTCGTCCGCGACCACGGCCACGAAGGGCAGCTCGTGGCGGACGGCGGACTGCATCTCCGGAATGCAGAAGCCCAGCGAGCCGTCGCCGATGACCAGCAGCACCTTGCGCTCCGGGAAGGCCAGCTTCGCCGCCATCGCGCCGGGGATGCCGTAGCCCACCACGCCCGAGGCCCCGCAGGTCAGCAGCGCCTCGGGGTAGGAGCTGCGGCAGAGCGTCATGTGCAGCCACTGGCCGATGTTGCCGCCGTCCATCGCCAGGATCATGTCATCTTCAAGCACATCCGCGACCGCCCGCGCGATGTCCCAGCCGACCATCGCACCCTCAGGCGCGTCCGGACGCTCGTCCCAGGTGCCGTAGAACTCGGCGTGCATCTCGGTCGCGGCGCCCATCCAGGTCTCATGCGCGCTGCCGTCGTATGCCCCTGCCACCGCCGTCAATGCGCTCTTCGGATCGGCCAGCAGCGCCAGGTCCGGGGCGATGGCCTGGTAGAGCCGGCCCGGATCGACGTCGATGCGGATGACCCTCAGGTCCTCGCGCAGCGGCGGGCGGTCGAGGTACTTCAGGCGGTAGTCGATGTCCGCGCCTGCGATGATCAGCAGGTCGGCCTCCTCGAGCAGCGGCGGCTCGCCGGAGGCGGCGCCTATCACGCCCATGAAGTGCTCGCTGGGCCGGTTCACCACGCCGCGATCCCAGATCGGCGTGACCACCGGCGCGCCGACGAGCTCCCCCAGCTCGAGCAGCTCCGGCCCGGCGTCTGCGTAGAAGCAGCCGCCGCCGGCCACGATGAGCGGCCTCTCGGCCTCGGCGATCATGCGCGCGGCGCGCATGGCGTCCTCCTGCAGCGGCTGGCCGGAGTGCTCGACCCGCCCGCGCTCGCCCAGTGGCGGCGCCGGCGTTCCGTCGGCGATCTCGCCCTGGAGCACGTCGCGCGGGATCGTCAGATGCGTGGGGCCGGGACGACCGGTGGTGGCGGCGTGGAAGCACTCGGCGACCGCCTGGGGGATGCGCTCGGTGTGCGTGACCAGCTCCGCGTGCTTGCAGATCGACTCACAGAGCGCGACCTGGTCGAGGTCCTGGAACCCTCCGCGCCCGAGAGTGTCGGACTCATTGGAGCCGGTGATCAGGAGCATGGGGGCGCCGTCATAGTGGGCGTTGAGCAGGCCGGCCATGGCGTTGACGTGAGCGATCCCGCTGGAGACCACGCAGACGCCCACGCGCCTGGTGAGACGGGCATAGGAGTCGGTGATGTAGCTGGCCGCCTGCTCGTTGCGGGTGTGGATGAGCGGCAGATCCGCCTCGTGGGCGGCCTCGATGATCGGCTCGGTTCCGTTGCCGCAGAGCATGGCGAGGAACTCGACGCCGCGCGACGTGAGCTGGCGTATCAGAGCCTGAGCGCCTGTCATGGGTGGTCCTCCCGGTGGTGAGCGTGCGCCCGCGGCGCGGCCGAAAGGGCGCAGCGCGGCGCGGGCCGGCCGGTCCTCGTATGGCATACGCAGCGGCGGGCTGTCGGGCTCGCCCGCCGGAACAGCAGTAACAGATTCGCGCCGGCCATCGTTATACCTTGTAGGGCAGGAGGCCATCTGGGGCGCGCGCAGCGAAGGCGGACTGCCTTCGACGTGCACAGAGGCCTGTCCGCAGGGGGACAGCCAACTGCAGCCACGCACAGCTTTCGCTCGCACTGCCCGGGGAGGGGCGAGCGTGTTATCGTGCCAGCGCTCAGACGCCAAACGTGAGCCGCAGCCGGGCGGCCACCCAAGAGCAAGGGGGGGTCACATTGAGCCACAACCGGACGACCTCGTGGCAGAACTACCCATCCGCGATAGCCCGATGGCTGGACTTCGGCAGGTGCCACTTCAGCCAACTGGACAGCGGCGACGGACTCGGGCACTTCGGCCCGGCAGAGGCTGGAGACCTGGCTATCGAGGCGACGGCACTGTATGCCTTCACCTTGGGCCTGGCCGCCACCGACGACGCCTTCGACCTGGATTCGTGCGCACAGAGCAGGGACCAGTGCCTCGATGACGCCCTTGCCGCCTTCAGGTGGTGCCTGCACACTCACGCGGCGCATGAGGGCGACATTCCCGACGGGCCCGCCTGGGGTGGCACGGGCATGTCTCCCAAGATGGCCGACCAGCTCGCCCTCTCGGCGGAGGTGCTCGACGGCGCGCTGGAGGATGGGGATCGGGACCGGCTGGCGCGCCTCATCGAGTACGAGGCCGACCAGAACATCCTCCTTCCCTACCACCTCGAGCACGTCGATCACGGCTTCTACCGCAAGCGCCCGCCGGTGCCGACCCAGCGGTTCGGCAACTCCTACCCGGAGAGCAACGCCTGGCGCGCATGCATCCTCGCGCGCGCCTTGCTGGCCGACCCGGCGCATGAGAACGCCGGCGAGTGGCGCGAGTCGATGCTCACGTACTTCGCCAACGCCCTCTCCGTCCCGGCCGACGCAGAGGATGAGACACTCTACGACGGCAGGCCCCTGCGGGAGTGGCACGCGGGCGCGAACCTGCACCCGAGCTTCGCCCTCGAGCACCACGGCTTCTTCCATCCGGGCTATGTCAATCGTGCGCTGCTCTCGCTCTTCAGCGCATACTACGCTTTCGAGGACGCCGGGGAAGCCCCGCCGGACCTCTTGATGCTGCATGTCCCGGAGGTCTGGGACGTGCAGCGCCGACTGCTGCTATGGCGCGGCCGCCTCGCCTACCCGGCGGGCAACGACTACCCGCGCTACTGCTGGGGCCTGCTCTATCTCCTTCCGGTGCTGGTGTTCGCACAGCATGAGCTGGCCGACCCGGTGGCCCGCTGGGCCGAGATGCGCCTTGCCGAGTTGCTGATGCGCGAGCAAGAGCAGAACGGCGACGGCTCCTTCTGCGCGCAGCGCCTCGGAGCATGGCGCCAGTGCATCGAGCGGCAGGCCGGCCTCAGGCCCACGCGGCCGGCCGCCTCGGTCTACTACCGGACCCAGGTGGACACGGCCTACTACCTGGCGCTGGCCTACTGGTGGCACCGACGCGGCGGCGAGGTGGAACCGCCGGATGACGATCAGGTCGCCGAGGAGCTGGCCGAGCCCTTCGTGGAGCGCGACTGCGGCGTCGTCTTCCACCGCGGCCGGCACCGCTTCGCGAGCTGGAGCTGGAACGCCCACGGCGCAGGCGTCCAGGGCCTGGTCATCCCCGAGGACGGCGACCACCTCGCGGAGTGGGAGGGCAACCTGGTCAGCCGCTTCTACGTGCGTCACGCGTCCACCGACCGTCGCGTGCTCGCCCACCACGAGTACGTCTTCCCGGGTGGCCTGGCGACC
Organism: Candidatus Zipacnadia bacterium; assembly: GCA_029820945.1. Lineage (GTDB taxonomy): Bacteria > Armatimonadota > Zipacnadia > Zipacnadales > UBA5352 > JALGUJ01. The sequence goes on from JALGUJ010000142.1 coordinate 4,081, forward strand.
TGCGGCTCGCTCGCCACCGCCGAAGATCAGATCGTGCACACGGTCGCCTTCGCCGCACTCCCCGATGGACGCACTACTATCTTCCTGACCCATGCCCTGGCGGTTCGCCCCGCCGAGCTGATCGGGCAAGAGGGGATGTGCCTGAACGTTGCCAACGACGTCTTCAATGAGAACCGCCGAGTGCTCTACAGCCAGGACGGCCAGGTCGACCTCCCCGGCGTGGGCGCCGAGAGCCAGGAGCTGACCCTCAACGGGCCGTGGCTGAACGTCGACGGGATGCTCGGCATCGTGGAGCTGGACCACCACGAGCACTTCACGGTCCTCGTTGACGGCGAGAGGCGGGCATGTGGGCGGAGCCTCTGCTACAGCAAGATCTGCCACCCCCGTACGCGCAGGGCGCGCCAGCTCGCAGAGGGGAGTGTGGTCGAGGACGCGGTCGTGGTCTTCCTGTGCGGCCTCGGTCCCGAGGAGACATCGCGCTGGCCGGCGTGGAACGTCGGCCCCTGCACTAACGAGAGGTCGGCCCGTGCCTGCGCGGTGCGCGGCCTCGATGACGTCTGGTACATCATGGCCGCCAACTGCGCCGACCACCCCGTGCAGATCCCGCTGGCACTAACCATGGAGGCCGGCGGCTTCCGCATGCTCATCGGCCACCCCGAGCAGTTCGTCCTTGTCGGTGACGCGGTGGTCCTCTCGCTCGATCCTCGCAGCATGCTCCTCACGGCTCTCGCCGTGGGCGACCGCTAGCCTCGATCACCCGCGGCAACGGGGCGCAGCGACCTCCGTAGACTCCACGGCTGGTGCCGCGACCCTGGCGGCACTCCTCATGAGCGCTCAGCGCCGGCGCCCGTCCCCGGGTTGCGGCACCGACCTGCACCACGGAGGAGGAGGGCGAGCCGCCGGCGAAGGCGACCGTGGAGGTGCGATAGATGATCGCGGTTGAGCTGACCGTCAGCCTGAAGATCCCCGACGTGACCGCACTGACCGCCGCCAACGCCATCCGCAGGCGGCTCGGCTACGCCGATGTCCTCACCAGCCTCCGCCGGGCCGACTACTACCGGCTCGACCTGGAGGCCGGAGACCGCAGCCAGGCGGAGGAGCTCGCCCGCGAGCTGGCGGAGGAGACCAACCTGTTCGTCAACCCGAACAAGCACGTCTACGAGGTCCGCTTCCCCGAGGACCGCGGTGGAGACGGCGCCACCGACGGCGAGTACGATGTCAGCGTGCTGGTGACGAACCCCGACGACGCCACGGGAGCGGGCATCCTCTCGGCGCTGCAGGGCCGACTGGGCTACGGCGGGCGGGTCGTAGGGGTCGAGACCGGCGTGCTGTGGACCATGCGCCTCGCCGCCGACAGCGCCGAGCAGGCGCGGGAGATGGCCGAGGACATCACGGTCACCCGCTCGCAGAGCAAGGGGATCCTGATCAACCCGCACTTCCAGGACTGCGAGATACGCCTCGGATGCTGATGCGCATCTCCCGATGGTCCGCGGCGGCGCCGGCGCTGGCTGTCGCGACGCTGTGTGGCTGCCCGGCGCGGCAGCCGGACGTCTCTCCGCCCACTGTGGCCGAGCCGGAAGTCTACATCTCCCCGCTCGCCACCGAGCACTACCCGTGGTGCACGCAGCCCGACCGCTACGAGCCGCTCGCAGCGCGCTTCCCGGCTCCGCCCGGCTTCGAGCGCGTGCCGGTGGCCGATAGAAGCTGGGGGCAGTGGCTCCGCCACCTTCCCATGCTTCCCGCGGGCGCGCCCGTCCGCTCGCAGAGCGGCGCCATCCTCCTCGATGGGGACAGCCCGTCGCTTGCGGGCGTCGTGGACATGGACGTGCGCGAGAACCAGGAGTGCGCGGACGTGATCCTCCGACTGCGCGCGGAGTACCTGCGCTGGGCCGGCCGCGAGGACGAGATCGTCTTCAACCTGACCGGCTCGGGCGCGATCTCATGGCCAGAGTGGCGCAGGGGCATGCGCCCGCGACTGCAGGGTGACACGCTGGCCTTTCACCGCAGCGCCAAGCCCGATGCCTCCCGTGAGAGCTTCGACCGCTACCTGGCATGGGTGTTCGCCTGGTGCGGGACGATCTCGCCGGCCGAGGACGGGCACACGGCAGCCTTCGAGGAGCTGGCCGTCGGCGACTACCTGGCGCACGATGGCAGCCCCGGCCACGCCGTGCTGCTCGTGGACCTCGCGCGCGACAGCTCTCGGAAGGCCGTGGGCCTTGTCCTGCAGGGCTTCATGCCCGCTCAGACGCCGCACCTGGTTGCGGGGTGACCGGGGCGCCTGGCACGGGCTTGCCTCGGGCAGGCCCGTGGAGGTGCCGTGGGGAAGGTTCGACTGGGCGGACCTGAGACGCTTCTGAGGAGGAGCGAGGTATGGCGAAGAAACTGATCGAGAATCCCGGCAACCCGCATTTCTACCCCTGGCCGCTGATTCTGGTCAGCAGCATCGACGAGCAGGGGAAGCCGAACATCATCACCATCGGCGCCGCGAGCGTGTGCTGTGCGAGGCCATGGGTGCTCGGCTTCGCCATGGGAGTGCACCAGTACTCCTACGAGCTCATCAAGCGCACCGGCGACTTCGGGGTGAACATCCCCGACGTGGCGCAGCTTCCCGGCGCGGACTACTGCGGCCGCGTCTCCGGCCGCAGCACCAACAAGTTCGAGGACCTCGGCTGGACGGCGCAGCCCTCCCGCGAGATCGAGTCCCCGCTGATCGAGCAGTGCCCGGTGAGTATCGAGTGCAGGATCGTCGAGGTGGCGCATCTGGGCGACCACGACTGGGTGATGGGCGAGGCTCAGGTTGCCTGGATCGACGAGGAGATCCTGGAGGGCAGGAGAATAGCGCACGACCGGACGAACCCCGTCTGGTCGTTCTACGGCGAATACTGGACGGTGGGCGAGAAGATCGCCGACTGGCATGGGGCGAAGTGAGACGCGGGGCTTGAGAAGGGAAGAGGCGGCGGACGACAGACGAGTGGCGCCGGCCAGGCAGATGGCCGGCGCCACTCATGTCCGATCACAACGGAGCTCACTGGCTCGGCACGTAGAAGCTGTCCACCCACGGAGCCGCATCCGGCGGGCTCTCCTGCAGCAGCTCCCGCCACGCCTCGTCGGTCAGCCGGTCGGACATCGGGTGCTTGAACTCGTACTGCGACAGCACCGGCCCGACGCCCAGCGCGATCCGCCCGTCCGGCACCTGGTAGGCCGCGATGAGCAGCTTGACGTACCCCACGCCCTCCTCCAGCACCTGCCCGGTGTTGGTATCGGTGAGCACGTCGGCGACGATCGTGGTCTTGTCCTCCTCCTCCTCGATCCCCTCAATGGTGCGCTTGAGCCGGAAGGCGATGTACTTGATGTACTCCGCGTCCTCCTCGCTGATCGGCTCTCCGCGCAGCTCGGTGAGGCTGATGTCCAGGAGCTTCTCGATGATGTCCTCGAGCTGGCGCAGGCGGCCATCGGCCTGCTCGTCGAGCACCTCCATCGCAGAGAGGCCCTCACGGGTCATGCGCGCCAACGCCAGCATCCGGGCATAGAACTCCGGCCGCGGCTCCACGAATCCGGGAGGGGGTGTCTGCCGCGGTGGCTCCATCGCCCCGGCCATTGCCATGTACGGCTGCTTGGCGTACAGGATCGTATCGTGCCGCAGCTCCGCCCATGACGCCAGCGCCGCCCACAGCGAGCGGTCCAGCCAGGCGTCCGTGCGCATGAAGTTCGGGTAGCCCTCCCCAACGGGCGTCACGAGCGCCTGCAGCGAGGAGAGCCAGCTCCAGTAGAGGTTGCGGTTCCAGTCCTCGCGCGACACGTCGCCGAACTCCTCGCGCAGCGAGGCGAGCTGCTGCTCGTAGTTGGCGTAGGCGGTGTCGCCCTCGGCCGCCAGGATCTCGTGCGCGCGCTCCGAGCCCAACACGGCCATCACGTCGAGCCCACGCGGGAAGACACGCTGGGGGCCGCCCGCCGTCATCTCGAGCGAGAAGGGCTTACCTTCCCCGGTGAACTCCCCGGCCTTCGGGAATCCCAGCTCCTGCATCATGTAGCCGTCGGGGATGAAGCGCTGGCCCATCAGCCGCAGTCCCATGGTGTCGGTCAGCAACTCGTCGAGCTGCTCCGGCGAGAAGGGCGGCATGAGCACGACCTCGCCGGTGCCGCCGTAGATCTGCGGGGCGCGGTAGGTCGCCAGCTCGCTGCGGAGCTGGAACATGGTGTCCTCAGAGGCCAGGTTGGCCCACTCGAAGGACGTGCCGGCGACCTTGCTGACGGCCTCGGCGTACTCCTGGGGCGTGAGGTCATCGGCGAAACCCACGTAGAAGCCGGTGACGGCGTAGATGCGCTGCCAGGTCTCCAGCAGGCCGGCGTTGCCGGGGTCGTAGAGGGTGCCCGCGATCAGGCAGGCCTGCAGCGTCTGGATGCGCGCCTCCTCCTCGGACACGATGGCGTCATCGCCGCCCTTGAGCAGCATCGACAGCCGCCCGTACCACATCATCGCCTTGAAGTAGCGCTTCAACGTCTCCGAGCGCGTGTAGTGCCCGCGCGGAACATACTGCGAGTAGTCCTCGCGGTAGGTGAAGATCGGGCTCTCGGTGAAGCCGCTGTGGCCCTCGATCAGCTCAAGCTCCTGGTCCACCAGGTCCGCGACCGGGCCGGCCGCCTCGGCGTCCGGCTCCAGGCATCTCAGGCCCACCGCGAAGAACGCGATGTTGCGCAGCGCCGCCTCCTGCAGGTCGCCCGACAGCTCCTCGTGCCGGGCCTCCATGATCTGCGCCATCGAGCGCGAGAACTCGGCCATGCTCGGCGCGAACTCCCGCTCCTCGATGGACTTGAGGGTCTGGTCGAACTGCAGGTGGTAGATGTGCAGGAGGGTGTCCACGGTCACGAAGGGCGGGATGCCGGCGTCATCCGCCCAGTCGTAGATATCGACGATGTCCTCCTCGCTGCCCTGGTCGGTCACCACGAAGCCCTGTCGCGCCAGCACGTCGCGCAGCTCGGGCGTCAGGCGGTACTCGAGCTTATCCGTGTTGACGACCTGGCCTAGGTCGAGCGGCAGCTCATAGCCGGGGATCTGCGCCGCGACGTCAACCTCAACGGGCTCGTACCAGGGCCGGAAGGCGGCCTGCGGGTCGAAGTCCTCCACGGTGATCTCGGCGGGTGCGGCCTCCGCCGGAGTCTCGTTGTTCGCGCAGCCAATCAACAGCGGCACCAGCATCAGCACCAGCAACGCGACTCTGCTCAGCACAAACACCACGATCCACTCCCGGAGCGACGAGATGTGAACGTTGCATGGCGCGTCGGTTCATATGACCGATCGGGCGCGACCGAAGTTCCCGAGCGCCGGCCGATTACTCCGCGGGACCCTCGCAGTGCTCGCGCAGCCAGCGAACGAGGTGGCCCGAGTGGAGGGCGCAGGTCGCGGTGGCGACCGCGACCCTGACGGACCTCGTCACGCCGATGGTGAAAGGCCAGACGCGAAGCTGCTGCAGGCTCTGACGCTACTCCTCAAACGGCGCGTACATCGGCTCGTCCGGGCGCGGCAGGCGCTCCTCAACCGGCAACAGCGCCGGGAAGCTCGCGTGCGGCTCGGTCTGATACCAGTAGGCGGTCGAGGAGTAGTCGTTGCTCAGGTTGTTCCCGTGCCCGTGCTCGATCGTCACGCGGATGCGCTCGCGGAAGTGCACGGGGTCCTCGATGTGGTAGCGGTAGACGGAGTTCTTGCCCTTCCAGGGCCACGCCTCGGTGCCCGAGTACAGGATCAGCCCGTGGTAGGGCGCGTTGAACTCCTGGCGCGGGCAGTAGGCGGTGTTGAAGTAGTCTTCGGTGCCGGTGCCGTGCAGCGACGGCGGCCAGGTGTCGCCGTCGATGAAGATCATGTCATCGCCCTCGCCGTACCAATCGTTCTTGTCGCGCGCGAAGCAGTCGATGTCCAGGTGGCAGCCCACGTAGTGCCCGCGCCCCTCGGCCTCCAGGATCACGTAGTTGCCCGCGCCATCGAGGTTCTCGATCGCCCCCACCCTGTTGCGGATCTCCTCCCGCGACAGCCCTTCCTCGGGCACCCAGCCGTCGGTGGGGTTCTGGCGCCGCCACTGGGCGTGGAAGTAGGCGACCTCATCGCCGGGCGGCTCGTCATACAACTCGTGGTCGAGGTAGAAGTAGAGCGCGAAGCTCTCGTCGCACTCGGACTGCACCTCAAAGCGCGCTCCCTCGGCGAAGGGCATGGGGAAGAAGCAGTTGAAGCCCTTGCCGTCCTGCGGGGACATGGTCAGGGGCAACGAGGTGAAGTTCCTGCGGATCCCGTGCCCCAGCCCGAAGAAGTCGCCGATGGGAACCTCGATGGACGGCTCCTCCTCGCCGTCCCACCACGCTCGCAGCATGATCTTGCGGCAGAAGGCGTGCTCGCGCGAGCCGATGGTCATCCAGATGTGCTTGATGCAGCCGGGGCCCTCGATCTCGCCGAGGGTCCTGGTCTGGCCCGGCTCGAAGCTCCAGCAGTCGCGGTTGCGGCCGGTGGTGTTCCAGCTCGAGATGCGCTTTGAGCGCGCATCCCGCAGCACCGGCAGGCTCGCCAGAGTTCCGTAGCCCATGCGCATGGGTCTCATCCTTCCGTGGCAGGTTGCGTGCGTTCGGCTGGTTCCCGCCGAAACGACCAATACCTGCCGCGGCCGGGAGCCCAACTCCACGCCGCCTTTCCCGTGCGACGGGCGCCCTCGCCCGTCGCACAGTCCAGGGACGCACGTCGGGCTCAGCCACCTGTTGCCGGCCCACAGTCGCACGGAGGGGAAGCCGCCGGCCTCTGCGAAGTCCCGCACACGGCCACGGGAACCGACCGGAGGAGGCGGTGTGTGATGCGCGCTGTGCTGCCGCTCATGCTGATGATGGTGATCATCTCCAGCGCGGGGCGCGCGGCGGTCCTGACCGCCCGTGATCTGCGGATGACCTTCGTCGGCGAGGATGAGGCCTTCATCGGCGTGATCCAGGACACCGCACAGCCACTGACCTTCCGCGCCGGTGAGCCGGCCATCACCTTCACGCTGGAGGTGCGCGTGGATGACGAGAGCCGGCTGCTGCAGCCCGAGAGCGCACACTGTACCCTCCAGCGTCAGCGCGACCGGCTGACTCACACCTATCGCTTCGAGGATACGGGCGTCATCGTGGTCACCCAGGCCACGCCCGACCCGGCGATGTACATGAAGGCCATGCGCTACCGGCACGAGGACGGCCGCGTCGGCGTCTGCCTGGTCAACTGCGACGACGCGCCCCATGCGGTCTCGGTCGAGTTCCCCGCAGACGTGCAGATGGTCCACGCCATCGCCTCGCGGGATGCCGAGACGCACCCGATCGCACTGACGGACGGAATCCTGACCGTCGAGGTGCCGGCGGCGACGCCCATGCTCTACGTGACCGCGCCGGCAGCGTGACGCGCCCTCGCCGAGCACCAGCCCCACGCCGACCGCGCAGGCCGCGTGCCAAGCACGCGGGCGCCCCCCCGAGCCCAGCAAAGCTGGGCCCGCGCAAGGCGCGGGCAGCATGACCCCGCAGGCGCACGGAGTGCGCAGAGGCGCGGAGCGCCGCGGCTGCGTGCACGGAGGTCACGCAGCCTGCGGGGTCATGCGCGGGGGGGAGCGCGGCGGCCGCAGGCCGCCCCTGCGCGGCCCGGGCTGGCGGAGGCCCCGCTCGAGCGCGACGAGATGCCGCGAGCCTCACGTAGACCATCCGACCCGTCCCGGAAGGACACTCCCCGCGCGCGTCGAACTGCGCGTGAGGCCCTACCGCCGCGAGGAGGTCGAGCAGATGAACGTCATCCTGATCATCACCGACACCATGCGCCGCGATCATCTCGGGCTTTACGGCAACGAGGAGGTGCGCACTCCCAACCTCGACCGCCTGGCCGAGCAGTCATACGTGTTCGAGAACGCCTACGCCGCCAGCTTCCCGACCGTCCCCAACCGCATGGACACCATGACCGGCCGCTTCACCTTCATCGAGGCC
>JALGUJ010000031.1:0-42556 GCA_029820945.1 Candidatus Zipacnadia bacterium
CGGAGGAGAGCTTCTGGGTCGATGAGCAATGGTCCGCAGACCACGCGTCACAACCGTCGCTTAGGCTATTGGTCAAGAGCGTTGCTGAGATTGACCTCCATCCGCCGCTGTACTACGCTCTGCTTCACTACTGGGTTCGGGTGTTCCCAGACACTGAATTCGCCCTGCGTCTCCCGTCAGTGATTGCGGCTTGCGGCTCCGCCGTGCTTCTGGTTCTCATTGGGGAAGCTTACGGCAAACCGTTGTGGGGCTTGGCCAGCGCGGCCTGCCTCGCCCTGATGCCGTGGCACGTGCTGTTTGCGCAGCAGGCACGAATGTACGCCGTTCTGATCATGCTGACGAACCTCGCGATCTATCTTTCGGTGGTGAGTCGATGTGCAGAGATACGTCGGTATCACTATGCTGCTCTTGCTGTGGTGGCGTTCGGCCTCTCACTCACGCATTATTACGGGGGCATCATACTCGTTGTGCTGTACGGCAGCCTGCTAGTTGCCTACATGACGGTGAAGCGGCGACCCCAGATGATCGCACTCGGATGTGCTCTGGCCGGTGGCCTTGTTGGATATGCTCTGTGGTTACCCTTCATGAAACAGCAGTTCGTCACAACAGCGGGAAGGGGTTACGTGTGCGTCCACCCACCCGTCAAGCTTCTTGTCGCAGCATTCGTGAGGCCGTTCCTGCCTGTATCTGCCTACGACATGCTCGGTCCGGGCCTGGCGGTCCTCGTGCTGTCCGTGGTCGCTGTGATTGTCTACGCGCACGTCTTCACAGCGCGACGTCCTCACTGGCGCGTCCATCTGAGAGAGCCCGACAACGTGGGCCTGTTCGTTACCTGGCTCGCACTCCCCATCCTGGCGCTGTTTGTCGCAGCTCTGTGCGTTGACGCGTGGGCGAGCCATCGCGTGGTCGCTATAGTCCTCCCGGCTACAGCGTTGATGCTCGGTAGCGCTGTAGTCTCGCCAACTCACCCCGTTCAGCGTTACGTCAGCGTCGGTATGGTGTTCGGAGTGCTGTCGTGGGGCTTAGTCGATCTACACTCCACCCACCAATATGAGGAGTGGCACGAGGTCGGTTCGCTGATCGCCGAGTCCGCAGCGGTCGGGGACGTCGTCCTAGTGATGACAACAGATGTAATTCCGTGCGAGATTTCGCTGTTCAGACGCTGCTATGCCGGTAGCCTGGAGGTCGCCCCCATATCCAGAAGCGAAAGAGATCCATCTCGACTGCTGGAGGCTGTCCGCGAGGCTTGGCGTCCGAACGGTCGCGTCTGGCTCATATACCCCAGACCGGGGGCCAGCCCACTTCCTGAGCTGCTGATGAGCGTTTGGGAAGGCCCGCATCTAGTGCTGTACAGGCAGTTCGTCGATATGGGCGTGTGGCTCTTTGAGGGTCCCGCGCCCCACAGTAAGCAACCATCGTCAGAAGCCCCATGAAGCAAGAAGAGGCAGCGCAAGGAGAGACTCTCACCATGCCCGACACACTCGGCGTAGGGATCATCGGGATGCACATGGGTGCCGGACACCTTCGGCAGATCTCCAACGTCCGCGGCCTGAAGCTCGCCGCCATCTGCGACCTCGACGAGGACCTGATCAGGGGGATCCAGGAGGAGTTCGACATCCCCTTCGCCACCACCAAGTACGAGGAGCTGTGCGCGCACGACATCCCCTTCGCCACCACCAAGTACGAGGAGCTGTGCGCGCACGAGGACGTGGACCTCGTCTCGGTCGCCGCCCCGGACTACCTGCACCTGGAGATGGCCGAGGCTGCCTTCGCTTCGGGCAAGCACGTCATGATGGAGAAGCCGCTGGCGCGCACCGTCGATGAGTGCCAAGCGATGATCGACGCCCAGCGCGCGGCCGGCACCAAGCTGATGACCGCGCACGTGGCGCGCTTCTATAGCCACTTCCAGAAGATCAAGAGCTGGACTGAGGACGGGACACTCGGCGAGGTCTACAACCTCTACACCAGCTACATCCACAACTACGAGCAGATCCCGGGCTTCAACGAGTGGCGATTCGATCCCGAGAGGCGCCACCAGCTCATCGGCGGCGGCTGCCACGCCCTCGACCTGGCGCGCTGGATCGGGGGCGAGGTGGCGGAGGTCTCCTGCTACTCGAACCACTTCAACATCCCGGTGTTGCAGACAGACGACCACTTCAACATCAACCTGAAGTTCGAGTCCGGCGCGGTGGGCATCGTGGTCGGCTCCTTCGGCTGCGCGCACCCCTACAACATCGACCTGCACGTGTGGGGCACCAGGGGCAGCGTCATCGCCACCAACACTACGCCCACCGCAAGAGTCTGCCTGCGCCAGATCGACCGCCACAAGTGGCTGGAGATGCCCGCCGGGGCCGCCCCCAAGGGCCTGGCGGCCGAGTTCCAGGTGCTCGCCGACGCCATCCGCAACGACACAGTGCCCGAGAGCGATGGCGTATCGGGCGCGCGCACGGTAGCGCTGGGCTGGGCGGCGATCGAGTCCTCCCGCGAGGGTCGGCCGATCGAGCCGAAGGTGGACTTCTGACGCGGAGGGCGCACGCGGATGACCGCCTACGAGCTCGTGCGCCGCGCCATCGAGTTCGAGGGCCCCGAGCGCCTGCCCATGCGCTTCGGGGCACTTGGGATCGACGACACCTTCGGGGTCGGCTGCAGGCCCGCGGAGGGCTGGGAGCCGTCGCGGCCCAACGAGGACGAGTGGGGCTGCCTCTGGCACAAGCCGGATGAGGCAAGCGGCGTGCGCAACATGGGGCAGCCGAAGGGACACCCGCTCACCTCGTGGGACCTGATCGATCGCATCAACTTCCCCAACCCCGACGAGGACTACCGCTACGCGCACATCGAGGAGGCCCTGGAGCGCGCCGGCGACAGGTACGTGCTGATCGGCTGCGGCTTCACGCTCTTCGAGCGCATGCACTACCTGCGGGGCTTCACCGAGCTGCTCGCGGACATGCATGCCGCGCCGGAGATGGTGCACGAGCTGGCGGAGCGGGTGCTGGCGTATCCGGTCGGGGTCGCGCGGAACGTGGGTGAGCGCTTCCGTGGGCGCATCCACGGGATGTCGATGACCGATGACTGGGGGACGCAGAACGCGACCATCATCTCCATCCCCATGTGGCGCGAGTTCTTCAAGGACCGCTACCGCCGCCTCTACGACGCCATCCACGACGCCGGCATGCACGCCTGGATGCACTCCTGCGGGCACGTCAACGACGTGCTCGAAGAGTGGATCGACTGCGGCCTCGACGTGGTGAACCTCCAGCAGCCCCGCAACCTCGGGATCGAGGAGATCGGCAGGCGCTACCGCGGCCGCATCTGCTTCCTGAGCCTGTGCGACATCCAGATGACGCTGCCCTTCGGCACCGAGGACGACATCCGCCGCGAGGCGGCGCTGCTGCTGGAACACTGGTCCACGCCCGACGGAGGCTTCATCCTCGGCGACTACGGAGACGGCGTCGCCATCGGCGTCTCGGACCGCCGCAAGCGCGTGATGCTGGAGGCCTTCTGCAGGCTGGCCGCGCCCGAGCTGCTGGACCAGATTCCGACCCCGGCGGGAGGATAGTCGGCCCGGCGCGGCGCATTGTGAGCATGGAATCACGATCGCGAACACACGCGGAGCTGGAGGCACGGCACTGAGCGACCTGGACCCACGCAAGAAGCTGATCGGCGCCCTTACACTGCTCCTCATCCTTGCCCATCTCATCTTTCCGTCGCTGGGCGTGGACGCCACCTCGTTCATGCTCCTGGTCTTCCTGACCATCGTCCTCTATGGCGACGAGCTGACGGCATGGCTGGCCCGTCTGCTGGCCGACCGCCTGAGTGAGCGGGAGGAGAGCAATCCCCGATTGCCGGAGAGGATACGCGAGGTGGCCGCCCAGGTGGAAAGGGCGCGAGTGGCCTTCGGCGAGAAGGGGATGGCCGGCTGCGGGGCGGTGGGCGTGGCGGCGGAGCAGATCATCGAGCGCGCCGCCGGCCACCCCCAAGCCGCCCTGCTGCTCGTATGGGGGGCTCTCGAGGACCGGCTGCGCGCGGCCACGGGCGCCGGCGACGGTGTGGAGGGGGCCGTGCGGCTGGCCGAGCGGGGCAAGGTCCCCCAGGAGTTCGTGGAGGCGTTCGACGCCTTCCGCGCTCTGCGCAATGACGTGGCGCGATCCGCCACCGCCGATTCCGATGAGCCGGCAATCTGGAGCCTGATAGACACGGGAGCCGGTCTCCTGGGTCTGGTGCCGGCGCCGAGCGCCTGGGACTGACCGCCGGCGGACATGCCGATGCCTGCGGGAGATGACCATGACAGCCAGAGAAGTTGAGGCCGTGGTGTTGGACATCGCGCCGCTGGAGTACGCCATGGAGGGGGACCCCAACGGGCTCCTGTACGGCGACCCGGAGACAGAGGTGACGGGCCTCGCGGTCACATGGACGCCGGCGGTAGCCGTGCTGCGTGAGGCCGCCTGCGATGGCCTCAACTTCGTCCTCACCCACGAGATCCCGTTCTTCTCGAGCAGCGAGTCGAAGTGGTACCGGACGCTACCCGAGGACGAGAAGCCACAGAACCTTGCGCGCCGGCGCATACTCGACGAGCACGGCATGGTGATCTGCCGGTGTCACTCGAACTGGGATGGGACTCCCGGCGGGGTGATGGACTCGTGCGCCGAGATGCTGGGCTTCACGGAGTACGCCCACCACGGGCAGTACTGCAGTACCTATGAGCTCGACCCCTTGACGCTGGCGGAGCTGGCCGACCACGCGAAGCTCTCGCTGGGCGTGCCGCAGGTACGGGTGGCCGGTGACCTCGGCCGGGTGGTCTCGCGCGTGACGCTGCACTACGGCGGCCTGGCGCAGACCTGGCACGCGGTGGATGAGGCCGTCATCGCGGGCGCAGACGCGATCATCTGTGGTGAGGCGCTCGACTACAGCTTCCGCGCCGCGGTGGACGCGGGCATCGGGATGATCGAGACCTCGCACGTCAGCTCGGAGAACCCGGGCATGAGGGAGTTCGCCCGGCTGCTGGCCGGCCGGCTGCCCGACCTGCCGGTGCGCTTCATCGACGCCGGCATGCCGTGGACCTTCGTCTGAGGGATCGGTCGGGCCACATTGACATGTGACAGGACGAGTTCTGAGCAAGGGCACTTGGAGGTGCTGATGCATGGCAATCGGATGGGGAGTGATCGGCTGCGGAGGCATCGCCGACAGAAGGACCATCCCCGAAGGGATCGTCCCCGCGCCGTCGGCCGAGCTTGTGGCGGTGCAGGACATCGCTGAGGAGCGCGTCAACGAGGTGTCCGGGAAGTACGGCGTGAGCGGGTACGGTACGGTCGAGGAGCTGCTGGCGGACGACAACGTGGAGGCCGTCTACATCGCGACGCCCACGCATGTGCATCACGAGCAGACGGTGGCGGCCGCGCAGGCGGGCAAGCACGTGCTGTGCGAGAAGCCGCTGGCCCTGACCATCGACGAGTGTGAGGCCAGCATCGCGGCCTGCGCCCAGGCCGGGGTCAAGTTCGGCACCAACTTCATGATGCGCTTCCACGCCTGCCACACGGCGATCAAGCAGATGATCGAGGCGGGTGACCTCGGCACGCCGGTGCTGGGCCGCGCTGAGCTGACCTGCTGGTATCCGCCCATCGAGGGCGCATTCCGGCAGATCCAGGCGCTGGGCGGCGGCGGCGCCATGATCGACATGGGCAACCACTGCATCGACCTGCTGGAGTTCCTGCTTGGCAGCAAGGTCGCCCGCGTCGCCTGCTTCACCGAACACCTGGTGCAGGATTACGAGACCGAGGACACGGCCGTGGCGGCCCTGCACTTCGCCAACGGCGCCGTCGGGATGGTAGACACCCTCTTCAACGTGCCCGACGCCGCGGCGCGCAACATGCTCGAGGTCTACGGCAGCAAGGGCAGCATCGTGACCCGGGGGACTATCGGCCAGGAGTCGGGCGGCTCGATCTCGGCCATCATCGAGGGCGAGACCAAGGGCTATGACGCGCAGCAGGCCCGCGATGCCGGCGCCGCCGAGCAAATCATCGAGCCCGATGTCGTCAACATGTATGAGGCCGCCATTGAGGGCTTCTGCGAGGCGATCCAGGGCGACACCGCGCCGCCGGTCCCCGGCGAGGATGGCCTGTGGAGCCACCAGGTCATGGATGCCCTCTATGAGTCGGCTCGCACCGGCGAGGTCCTCGAGGTAAGGTAGGTTCGACATGCACGCCCCGTGACGCGAGCCCCACTACCGCGGGTAGGCCCTGGTAGGCCGTCCGTGTCACGCGGTGGTGGGTGCGGGTGCGTGCCGCTACGCACAGGGACCAGTTAGAGCGGGGGCGTTGCGGCCCCCCTCGGCACTTCGGGCGCTCCGGCCGCGCCGAAGTCGGTCGCGGAGCGGTTCGACGTCTCCTGCCTCACGTGGCGCGCAGTATTGCGCCGTGGCAGCAGACCTGCTATGTCGAGTTCGGCGGCCGGCGCCGCAAGCGCCCGATCGTGAAGGTGACGGGGGAGCAGCCTGCCATCCGGTCGCAGGGCAACGCGATCTGCAGGCGGGGCGCCCGCACCTGCATCCCGGCGTGTCTGGGAGGTCCATGATGGGCTACCACATCCAGCTTCCCGACGGGGCGTACCATGTCGTCACCGCGCCGGACCACTGCGCGTGGCCGAACCTGACGCTGCTGCCGAACGGTGACATCGGAGCGGTCATCTACTCGCATCCCAGCCACGGCTGGCACGAGGGTGACCCGGAGCTGTGGGTCAGCGCCGACGGCGGCTACACCTGGGGGCTGCGCAGCGAGGTGACCGAGCACGAGCCGCCGACCGTGCGCATGAACGTGGCCGCGGGGCTCAACCCGGATGGTCACCTCGTCGCGCTGGTGAGCGGCTGGAGCCTGCAGGGCGAGGAGCGCGGCGGACGCGGCGTGGTGCTCAAGCCCTGGGTCTCCATCTCCACCGACGACGGCCACACCTGGGAGCATGTGGGCGAGGTCGCGCCCGCCGAGGGCGAGATACCCGGCTTCGAGGGCGAGCCGGTCTTGATCCCATTCGGCGACGTGTGCGTCAACGGAGACGAGTGCGTGGTGAGCTGCTACGGCTCGGCTGACTGGGGCAACGACGTGCAGCACCACTCGATCATGCTGCGCAGCGCCGACGGCGGCCGCACCTGGGGCGACGCCTCAATCATCGGTGAGGGCAACTACAACGAGACCGACCTGCTGATCCACTCAAGCGGCCGCTGGCTGGCGCTCGCGCGCACCGCCAACATCGTCAGCCGCGACGTCGGCCTCGGCCACGGCGCGAACGTGCGGCTCCTCGCCTCCGAGGACGAGGGACGCACCTGGGAGTTCAAGCTCGACCTGAGCCACCCCAGCCAGCATCCGGGCCATCTGCTCGAGCTGGCGGACGGGCGCATCCTCGCCTGCTACGGGAGTCGCATCCCGCGCTTCCGCGGCGTGATGGGCCGCATCAGCGAGGACGCCGGCGAGACCTGGTCGGCGCCCTTCGTGATCGTCGGCGGGCTGCTGGAGGGCGACCTCGGCTACCCCTCGAGCGTCCAGGTCGAGAACGGCGAGATCGTGACCGCGTATTACTGCAACTGCGCGCCGTGGCACCGGCGCTACCACATGGGCGTGGTGCGCTGGAGCCTCGACGCCGTGCCGCTGGACTGACGGGCCGACGACGTCCTCCCGTGGCACGGGCGCCTCGCCCGTGCGCTGTTCGATCAAGCAGGGACACAGGAGGCGGCCGGCGAACGCGGCCGGTCGCCTTTTCGTGCGTGTACACTGAACGGAGGCATGACCATGGCCGACTTCCTCGTACAGGACGGACAGACCTACATCTTCCAGGGCGATTCCATCACCGATGCCGGCCGGCGCGCCGCCGCCGCGCCGCTGGGCACCGGCTACGCCAGGCTCACAGTGGACCTGGTGACCGCCAAGTGCCCCGAGCGCAGCATCAGATGGATCAACAAGGGCATCGGCGGCAACCGCGTCGTGCAGCTCGCCGAGCGCTGGACCGACGACGTCATCCGCCACCAGCCCGACTGGGTCTCGATCCTCATCGGCATCAATGACCTGCACTCCAACCTGCGCCAGATGGAGCCGATCGTCTCGGTCGAGGTGTATCGGGAGAAGTACGACGAGATCCTCACACGCACGGCCGAGGAGACGGATGCGCAGGTGCTCCTGATCGACCCGTTCTACATCAGCGCCGACGGCGGAAACGGGACCTGGCGCAGCATTGTGCTGGAGGCGCTGCCGCCATACATCGAGGTCGTACGGGAGATGGCCCACAGGCATGGCTGCCGCCACATCCCGATGCACGACATCTACCAGGAGCACCTGAAGCTACGCGAGTCGGAGGACTTCTGCGCCGAGCCGGTCCACCCCGGCCCCACAGGCCACATGATCATCGCCAACGCGATCGTGGACGCGCTGACGGAGTAGCCTGCGGGGGGCGAATGCCGACAATGTCGCGTGCGTGATTATCTTCGTAGTGCCGGGACATATTATCATCGCGCGCCCGGAGATTACGTTCAGGGCTTGACGGGGGACGCCCTGTATGATATCATCAGGCCCGTATGATCGTGATGTCGGTTCGGCGGGAGGCAGATTATGCCAACTGAAGACATCGAACATGCGCTCGCTGCGCGCGTTGAAGAGTACGATAGCGCGCTTGGCGAAAAGCGCGCCGAACTCGAGAAGTTACAGAGCGAGGTAGCTGATCTACAAGAAGCGCTGGAAGCGTATCGTGCGGCGCTACGGCGCGAACGTATACGTCTGGGGAGGGCCCCGGCGGAAGGTGCCGAAGGAGGAGGGGACGAGCGGCGCATTGCAGCACAACTCTCGCAGCTTTCTATGGGAGAGGCAGCCGCACTGGTTTTGGAGCGGGCCAAGGGGCCGCTTACCGGGGAAGAGATCTATGAGCGCCTGCGAGACATGGGATGGGAATCGTCGGCTGGTGATCCCGTGAACTCGCTGAAGACGGCGCTATACCGTGAGCACCGGAAGGACGACGGTCTTATTCGTAAGGCGGACAGAGGGAAGTTCGTGCTTCGAGGCGGTGAGGAGGGGCATGTGCTCGCTGGATTGCTGGACGATGAGGAGTGAGAGAAGCAGCACCTCCGGTTGTCACCGGAGGTGCTGATCACGTCTCGTGGGGCCGACAGGTTTGGGCCGAGGGGCTATCAACTCCACCGGCTCCGGTTCGACTCCGGACGGCTCCACTCAGGATTGGGAGCGGGCGTAGCTTAAGGGTAAAGCGCCTCTCTTACCAGGTGCGCGATGCGGGTTCGACTCCCGCCGCCCGCTCCATTCACTGTGCTGTTAGTATAGCATATGCCTACGCAAGGTCAAGCGTTCGCGCGCGATATTCATTTGCAGTCTTGAGCCATTTCAGAACCGCTCGATGTCCACGAACTCCCCCGTCTCCATCGATTCGAGGGCCGCGAAGGCGATGGCGCCGGACATCCACGCATCCTGAATGCCTGCCTCGGGGTCCTCGTCGCGCTCGATGCGGTCGAGGAAGTGCGTCAGCAGCGCCAGGTCGTGGTGCTGGTGGCCCCGGCCCTCCGGCGGCTCGACCTCGATGATCTGCTTCGGTTTGTCGGGGAGCGGGAAGTACTCGATCTGGTAGCTGTGCATGTCCGTGCGCAGCTCGCCCTCGGTGCCGATGAGGATTATGCGCCGGTCGCCGCGCGGGGAGACCATCGTCATCGTGTATGACAGGCGCATTCCATTGTCGAACTGCGCGATGAGTTGCGTGTTATCGGTGGTGTCCTTGTCTACGTTGTAGACGCAGTAGTCCTCCGGCAGCACCTGCGGGCCGGCGGTCTCGTAGAAGCGCCTGCGGTACTCCTCGCCCTGGTCGGTGTAGTAGATGCACTCGTCGGCCAAGTCGCAGTCGTGGCAGTACTCGGCGGCGTCCTCGCGCGGCACGAAGACGTCCAGGCCGCCCATGGCCGCCACGCGTGTGGGATACGCGCCCAGGATGAAGTTGATGATGTCCAGCGTGTGGCAGCCCTTGTGCAGGAGCATATCGCCGGACATCTCGCGGAAGCGGTTCCAGCGCCGCATGTAGGTCGAGCCGTGGAACCAGCCCACCGCCTCGTGCACAATGGCCGCGATGGGTTTGCCGATGGCGCCGCCCTGCACGAGGTCGCGCAACTTCATCGCCAGCGGGTCGTAGCGCAGCACGAAGCCCAGATGCAGTATCCTGCCCGACTCGCGCGCGGCCCGGCAGATGGCCGCGGCATCCTGCGCGTTGGTCGCCAGCGGCTTCTCGACGAGGCAGTGCTTCGCCGCCTCGAAGCAGGCGACGGCCGGCTCGCGGTGCGCGTAGTCGGGCGTGCAGACCAGCACCGCGTCCACGTCGTCCATCTCTGCGAGCTTCTCCGTCCCGATGACCTGCGGCACGTCCAGGCCATTCTCCTCGCAGAAGTTCGCCACGGTGCTGGGCGTGCGGCCGACCATGGCAGCCCACTCCGCCCGGCCGGGCTCCATGCGGTTCATCACGTCCACGTAGATCTGCCCCCGGCCGCCGGTACCCAGCAGCGCGAGTCTGATCGGTGCCATGGTCTCTCTTACGCCCGTCCTCTCTGCAGCGGGGCGCTTCCGAGTCTCGGCCGCGTCCAAGGGCGCCGATCCGCGGACCGAGAAGGCCGGACGCCTCCGCCCGCCACTAGACCGGCTCACGGTCACGCGCTCACGCACACCGTGATGTATGGTGCGAGCTAGCTGTCCGTGCCGCTCTCCTCACGCCGGTCGGCAAGTAGTCGGCCCGCCACGCCCACATTCTCGGGCGGGTTCTCCTTGATCAGGACATGGATGATACGGCTGGGCAGCTCGTATACGGCAGAGGCCGTTTCGGTCATCCCTCTGACCAGCGCGCGCTTCTTCTCGATGTCGATGGGTGGACCTTCCACAACAATAGTGGGCATAGCTGCAGGCCTCACTCTTCTGAGCTTAGTATTCCCTCGAACGGTGTGTGACTGATGACTCTCTTCGGTCCCAACACGGATGTTCCCTCCGCTGGAAGCCTCTGCGGCGCTCGCCGGTGGCGCCCGACATCCACGCGTCTCGGATGCCCTCCTGCGAGTTCGTCCCGCGCGCGAGTGTCATCCGGCGAGGCGCTACTCCGCGCGCTCCCACAGTCTCCGCACGTGCTGGAGGCTGTAGTGCAGCGCGGTCCGCTTGCGCTCCATCGGGACATGCTCCACGTTGATGACGTGGACGCGGTCCACGTCCTGCCCGCGCGCCGCTTCGACGTAGCGCCCAAGGTCGGTCTCTCCGCTCCCCAGCTCGACGGACAGGAAGGGCCGCCTGCCTTCGGGGTCGGGCCGATGGTCCTTCCAGCCGATGACGGGCACGCGCGCAGGGTGGCGCTCGATGACCTGCCAGCCGGGCTGGCCGCAGGTGGTCATGTGCCCGGTGTTGAGCAGGATGCCCGCGCGATCCGACGCGAGCTCCCCGAGGTAGCGTTCGCAGTCCGCCACGCTCTCGACGACGCCGTGGTAGTGCGCGTCCACGGCGAAGAGCATCTCGTCGAACTCCTCGGCCGCCGTGTCAACGATCCGCGCCAGCCGCTGCACCAGCGGCAGCTTCGCCTCCACCGCGAGGCCTGGCGAGGGCGCGCGCCCGCCGCCGTGCCCGACGTGGTGGCATCCCAGCCCGCGCGCGACCTCGCACACGCGGCGCAGATTGTCGGTGCTCTCCTGCAGGGCGCCCTCCCCCGCCGGGTCGATCCCTGAGCCGTAGACCGCGACGACCCCCATGCCGGCGTCGTCGCAGATGCCACGGACCACATCCAGGTCCGAGGCCACAAGGTCGAGCAGGCAGGCGTCCGGGATGCTGTCGGCGGTCAGGGCCGGCCGACCGGGGATCGACATGAGCATGACGCTCTCGAAGCCGCACTCGCGCAGCGCGGCGAGGGCCTCGGGCAGGGGCGTCGTGTCCTGGCCACCGAAGGTCATGGCGTGGATGATGGCCGAGAATGTCACTCGGGTGCGCCTCCCTCGTGGCACCGGTCGATGATCGTCTCGGCAAGCTCCATGGTTCTGATGGTGTCGGCGATGGGGCTGATGTCCTCCGCGTCACCCCGCACGGCGGCCAGGAAGCTGGCGACGTCGTCGAAGTAGCCCCACCAGTCGATGAGCCGTTGCGGGTTCCAGGTACCACGTTGCATGCAGACGTCGTCGGCTTCCGGCCGATGGTAGCGCAGGTCCCCGTCGTGCGAGAACAGGGCGTGGCCGTCGCGCCCGCTGATCTCGAAGTAGATGAACTCATCGCTCGAGTCCATCTCCCGCGTGGTGTTCAGCGATGCGACGCAGCCGCTCTGCAGCGTGATCGTCGCGACGTAGCCGCGCGTGTCCTGCTGCAGAATGGGCGTCACGCGCACGCTCTCCCAGTCGCCAAGGAGGTGCAGCAGCAGGTCGATCGGGTGCACGTGCTGGTCGAGGATGGCGTCGCGCCAGACCGGGCGGGTCATCAGACCGTAGCGGAAGACGGCCAGCGACGGCGCGCCGAACTCGCCTGTCGCGAGGATCTCGGCGGCCCGGCGCACCGCCGGCGCGGAGCGCAGGTTGAAGCCCACGTGGCAGACCACGCCGGCCTCTTCAGCGGCCTCGGCCATCTCCCGCACCTGCCCCGACGAGTTCACCGCGGGCTTCTGCACGTAGAGCGGGAAGCCCATGCCCAGCACCTGCAGACCGACCTCGTACTGCATGGCCTGCGGGCCGACGCAGAAGGCTGCGTCCGGCTCCTCACGCTGAAGCATCTCGCGGAAGTCGATGTAGACGCGCTCGAAGCCGTGCCACGCGGCGGCCCGCCGGGCCTTCTCCTCCACGAGGTCGCAGATCGCCGCCAGTTCGACGTCGTGGCGGCCGAGCTGCGGGTGGATGAAGCGGCTGGAGAAGCCGCCGGCACCGATGTAGGCGATGCGCAGTGCCATCAGCTCCGCCTCCTCACGGCGCCGCGCTCTCCTCGGAGCCCGGGAACAGCTCGCACAGCGCCTCATAGACGTCGTCGGGGATCTCGGCCTCCGCCGCGCCCAGGTTGTCCTCGAGCTGGCTGACCTTCGTCACGCCGCTGATGACCGAGGTCAGCGCCGGATGGCGCAGGCACCAGGCCATGGAGAGCTGGGCCGCGGTCAGCCCCAGGTCGCCGGCCATCTCCTCAAGCTTCTTGACCTTGCGCAGGTTCTCGTCGGTCCAGTACAGGTCCATGAGGATCCTGTTCTGCGACTCATCGGCCGCGCGCGTGCCCTCCGGCGGCGGCTCACCCGGCTCGTACTTGGCCGTCAGCACGCCGTGCGCCAGCGGCGAGAACACCACGTTGCCTATCCCGTTCTTGAGGCAGGTGGGGAAGACCGAGTCCTCCGGCTCGCGCCACATCAGCGAGTAGCGAGGCTGGTTCGAGACCGGCGGCCGGCAACCCATCATCTTCGCCACGTCTACGGCCTCCTGGATTAGCTCCGCCGGCCACTCACTGGTGCCCCAGTAGAGGATCTTGCCCTGGCGCGCGAGGTCCTCCATGATGCGGATGGTCTCCTCGAGCGGCGTCTCCGGGTCCGGCCGGTGGCACTGGTAGAGGTCGATGTAGTCGGTCTGCAGCCGCCGCAGCGACGCGTGGCACTGCTCGAAGACGTGCTTGGCCGAGAGGCCGCGGTCGTTGGCCCCCTCGCCCATCGGCGCCCAGACCTTTGTCGCCAGCACGTAGTCGTCGCGGTCGTAGTCCTGCAGGATGCGACCCAGCGCCAGCTCCGCCCCGCCGTTGTTGTAGGCATTCGCGGTGTCGATCCAGTTGATGCCTCCGTCGAAGGCCACCCTCACGCACTCGGCGGCGGTCTCGTCATCCACGTGCATGCCGATAGTGAGGTAGCTGCCGAGCCCGATGGTGCTAAGCTTCACGCCCCACTTGCCCAGGTTGCGATACTGCATGACGAACCCTCCTCGTCGGCGATGGTGGTGCCAGTGCCTTCTCCCTCCGCCGTGGGCGGACCTCCGGCCCGAACCACGCGCACGGCACTCGTGCCGGGAGGTGCGGCCCGGCGCCCGCGGACTGAGTGATCGATCGCTGGATATGCGCTGGGCCGGGCGGGCGCAGGCGGCTCGGTCGTCACCTGTTGGCCGTGCAGAGGGGAGAACCGCTGTCGGGGAGGGCCAACGATGCCAGAGGATCATCTTCAGGACGGACGGGCGTATACTTGCCAGGCTGCGCGGGCAGGGACGCAGCAACGACGAGATCCGCAAGGGCCTCATAGCCTCGGGGTGGGGAGAGCGGGACATCGAGGCCCTGCTGGGCGACGCGGGTGCGACGCCGCCACCCCCGCGGCCCGCACGGCCCCCCCGATGTGGGCCGGAGAAGGCCGACCGGACGCTGGAGGACCAGGTGCCGGAGGACTACAAGCCAGCCGGCGGCAGGGAGGCCGTGCGCGCCCGAGCCGCAGCGGCGAGACCGCCGCAGCGGAAGCGCCCCGGCGAGCTGACCTTCTTCATCGTGCTTGTGGACGTGCTGGCGATCCTGCGCGTGCTGGGTGCCCTGTTCATAGTGGTCGGAGGGATAGCCGCCACGGCCGGGGGTGCAAGAGGGGACATATCCCTCGTAGGAGCGACGGTCTTGGCACTAGGGCTCGTCGTGGGCCTCATCTACCTGGGTGTCCTCGTAGTGTGGCATTTCCTGTGGAATGGCCACAACTGGGCGCGCATGACGATGGGTGTGCTGATGGTCCTGGCCATACTGCAGTCGCTGCCCATTAACCCCATGCAGACCCCGCGCACGGGCGCAGCCGGAATCGTCCCGTGGCTGCAGATCCTGATCGCAGCACTGTTCATCGTGGTGCTGCTCAGGCAGGATGTGAAGGACTACTGCAGCGGCTGAGGGCCGTGGGGCGGGCCGATCCGCTGGAACGGCGCCTCCGGCGCGCCGCAGTGCTCGCGGATGCGATTCATGAAGTGCCAGAAGGGCCGGTAGTGACAGATCGGCGGCAGGCCGTGGTCGATGCTCGGTAGGTAGCCGCCCCACTCCAGCATCGCAGGGACCTTCGCGTCCACCTCGGCGATGGCCGTCTCGCCCGTCGGATCGACCATGGCGTGCTTGTCGAGGCCGCCGCAGATGATGAAGCGGGGCAGCTCGCGGCGGATGCGCAGGATGTCCGAACCGCCGTGGGTCGGCTCGAAGGCGTGACACATGTTCACGCCCGCCTCCCACAGGCAGTGCACGAGCTCGCTAACATCCCCGTCGCAGTCGATGTCCACCACCGCCGCACCGATGCTGCGGGCGAAATCGGCCACCTCGCGGTAGTAGGGCGCGCAGAACTCGCGGAAGGCCTCAGGCGAGATGAGCATCCCCGAGCGGAAGCACATGTCCTCCCAGCCGCAGATGGCGTCGATCTGGATGCGCTCGGCGACCCAGGCTGCCTGGTCGAGGAACAGGTCGGTGAAAGCGCGGTTCATCTCGTGGATCAGCTTCGGGTCGTCCTTCATCAGGTAGCAGGTGCGGTCGAGCCCAAACCAGCTCCGATAGCGCCCCCAGTAGCTGGGGCAGCTCACCATTACGGGGTCGTCGGGCTGCTCATCAGGAATGGACGGCCTGCCACGGGCCGGATGCGCCGGGTCCAGCCTCGGGCGCATCTGCAGCTCCCAGTCGCGCCGGTCCTCGAACATGTAGGTCTGGAACTGCGGCATCGTGTAGGTATCAATGTTCTCCGCCAGTTCGCGCGTCTCGGCCTTGTACTGCCGGATGAGCACGTAGCCGTCGCCGAGGTCGATGCGCTCGACCTCGAAGGGCGGCACGAAGCCCGTGTGCAGGCCGATGCGATAGTACTGCTCGGCGCCCCAGAACTCGACGAGCGAGTCGTAGTCGCTCGGGTAGCCCTCCTCCGCGCGCCAGCGCTCGACGGTCTCCTTGTGCGCGATGCCGATCCCGGGCGCGTACCAGTAGGGCACGTAGTCCGGCTTGCCGAAGCTGACGACGGCCAGGAAGCGCTCGCGCGTGGTCATCTCCCCTACTCCCACGTCAGCGTCTCGCCGGGCTCGGGCATGGAGGTGGCCGGGAACACCTTGCGCGCGGCGGGAAGCAACTCGTCCCGTGAGCCGCTGCCCACGTGCACCAGCGCGAGCAGTGCGGCTCCTGCGTCCCGTGCGATGCGCGCCGACTGCCGGACGCTCGAGTGCCCGGCGGTGCTGTCGGGCGTCGGCTCCTTCAGGCCCGTTGAGCCCTCCATGACGAGGAGGTCCGCGCCGTGGAAGAACTCGGCCAACTCCGGCAGGTAGGCGGTGTCGCCGCTTACCCCAATGGCCACGCCGGTGTCCGTGTCGAGGAAACGGTACGCCAGGCCCTGCACCGGATGGCGCGTGGGAGCCGTCTGCACGTCCAGCTTGCCGATGCGCAGGTTGTCGCCGGGCGTGACCGGGATCACCTCGGGCGTGGTCTGCACCGCACTGAAGCGGTCCACCTGCAGGTACGCGCGGGCCAGCTCGACCACGCGCTCGATGTCCTCGGCGGGCCCGAAGATGCGTAGCTCCGACTCATCGCCGAGCCGGGCGCGCTGCATGCGCCGGTAGAACAGCACGCTCGCGAGGCCCATGTAGTGATCGTGATGGCAGTGCGTGATGAGCACGTCGGTCAGGCCGGTGGGGTCCTGCCCGGTCGGCAGCATCGACAGCGCGGCGCACCAGCCGCAGTCGATCAGCACGTGGCCGTTGAGCAGGAAGCAGGCGGTGTCGTTGCCCGCGGGCGGCGTGCAACTGCCGGTTCCGATGAAGGTCAGCGTGGTCGCCACGGCATGTCACCTCTGGGTGGGGCGGTCACTGATCATCGGCGCGCTTCCCCCAGCCCCGCGAAATGCGCTCGATGCAGCCGGATGGATCGTAGTCGGCCGGATCGACGCCGAGGCCCAGGTCGGCGCGGATGGTGCTCAGGTCGCGGAGCTGCTCGTCGTCGAAGGTCTCAGCGCCACCGAGCTGGCGGATGATGGCTGCGACCTGCGCGCCCTGCTCGACCCACTCCATGCGGCGGTGGGCCTCCCACAGGTCGCGGCCCACGGTCACCACGCCGTGGTTGCGCAGCAGGAAGGCGTCGGCGGCCAGCAGCATCGGCAGGGCAACCTCCGCCACCTCGATGGTGCCCGGCCTCGCGAACTGCGAACACGGCACTTCCCACAGCGATACCGCGATCTCGGTCAGATAGTGGGTGGGCAGAGGGCGTCCGAGCGCCGCGAAGGCGGTGCCGTGCGGGGGATGGGCGTGCACAACGGCGCCCACGTCGCGGCGCGCGCAGTAGCAGGCCAGGTGCAGCATGGCCTCCGAGGAGGGCCTGCCCTCGCCGATGATCCGCCCGCCGGGCGTGAGCTTGACCATCTCGTCGGGCTCCATGAAGCCCTTGGAGACACCCGTCGGGGTGCAGAGGATGTTGCCGTCGGGCATCCGTGCGCTGATGTTGCCGTCGTTGGCCGCCACCTGTGAGCGCGCCCACATGCGGCGGCCCACCTCACGGATGGCCTCGCGAAGCTCGGTCTCGCTTGGCATGACAGGTCCTCTCGGGCGTCGGACGGTCAACGGCGCTGCAACAGGATGGACAGGATGGGGAGGATAGCGGCAACGACACTCAAGGGTAATGGCAGGCAGAAGCGGCGGGCGGCCGCCTGCGGCCGCCCGCCGCGGACACTGCTGCGATCACACGTCGCTGAGCATGACGGGCTCGCCGGTCTCGGCGGACCGGTTCGCGGCAAGGCTGACCGCAAGTGACTTCACGCCGTCGGAGTAGTCCGACCTGATACCCGAGGCGTCGCCGCTCTCGACGGCCTCGACGAATGCCACGCTCTCGCGGAAGTGCGCCGCGATGGGCTGCCAGCTCTTGGTCTCCGTGCCGGCCTGGGTGCGCAGCTCGAAGCTGAACTGGTCGAAGATCACGGTCTTCTTGTCGCCGATGACGACCAGCCCGTTCTTCCAGCCCGGCGGCACGCACGAGTTGGTGATGTTGCCGATCGCGCCGCTCTCGAAGCGCAGGTTCACGGTGCCCACGTCCGGGACCGAGATGTTCTCGACGTCGGTCATCACGCGCAGAGCCATCTCGGCCGAGACGCGCTCGACGTCGCCGGCGAGGTAGCGCGCCATGTCGATGATATGCGTGGTCTGCTCCAGGATCTGGCCGCCGGACTGGTCCTTGACCCGCCACCACGCCACGCCGGGCAGGCCGCCCATCCACCAGCCCAGCACCATCCCGATGGTATCGCCCTCCAGCGCCTCCCGAGCCCAGTCCGCGGTATCGTGGTAGCGCCAGTGGTAGGCCGCGCAACTGATGACGCCGGCCTCCTCGACCGCCGCCTCGATCTCGCGCGCCTTCTCCATGTTGATCGCCAGCGGCTTCTCGACGAACAGGTTCAAGCCCGCCTGCACCGCCAGGATCTCCTGGTCCTCATGGGCGAAGGGCGGCAGGCAGACGTAGACGGCGTCCATCTCGACGCTGTCGTACATCTCCCTGAAGTCCTCGAATGCTGCGCCGCCGTACTCGCTCGCGGCCGTCTCGGCCTTCTCCAGGACGATGTCGCTGAAGGCCACCATCTCGGCGTCCTCGATCCTGGCGAGGTTCCTCATGTGAGCGTTGGCGATCCCCCCACAGCCGACGAATCCGATCCGCACGGACATGGTCTGGTCCTCCCTCTCGGCGCGTCCGGGCGCGAGGTCGCGGGGCAGGCACCCGGATCAATAGCTGATGCTTCGCCCTGTGTAGTTCGCAGCCCCGCGCCGCGCACCTGCCCGCAGGCCGGGCCGCGGCGCTATTCCCCGCCGAGCCTGCGTTCGAGGTCCGCGACGAGTCGGCGAATGCCGTCCGCCGCCGGGCCGAACTCGCGTCGCCGGTGCAGGGGCAGGATCTCGTCCGCGTGACGCCGGGCGATCTCCCGCTGCAGGTCCTCCGGGGCGTCGGGCACGCGCAGCGAGCGGATCTCGTTGAAGCTGAGGTTCGCGGGGCCGACGCCGTTGATGAGCCGGTGGATCTGGGCCCAGCCGAAGCGGGTGCGCAGGAAGGCGGCCACGAAGTCCGGCTCGATCCCGGTCAGCCGCACGAGGTCCACAAAGCAGTCCACGAGGGCCGTTTGCGAACTGTGATAGACCACCAGCCGGTTCTTCTCCAGCGAGCCGGCACCCGAGCGCGCGATGAGGAGATCGCCGGACAGCACGCGGGCGCGCTCGATGTCCCAGGGCGAGCCGGGGGCAACGCGGGTGACGCCCTCAAAGTCCACGCCGCCGTGGCGCAGCGTCCCCTGCCCCAGCAGTGGGATGCCGCCGAGCACGTGCTGGGGCCTGCGCCCGGTCACGATCGCCCCGTAGGTAATGTGCTCGATGAACCGCCCCATCGGAACGAGTGGCAGCACACACCGGCCGAGCACCTCGCCGTACGCCGGATGCCAGTACGCGGGGTCCAGCCGGGTGACGAGCTCATCGCTCTGGCTCCGATGGGTCAGGAACATCACCGGGGGCCTTTCATGGCGCGGCTCATGGTTGGTGGAGGATATTCGTCGGCGGGAGAGGAATCGCCTACGACGCCAGCCAGGCGGATGGACAGAGCCCACGTGGCTGAGAACAGGCGAAGGAGGGCACAGCGATGGCTTTCATGCCGGCACTTGCGAAGTTCATCGACTTCCAGGACGCGGAGGCGTGCGCGCGGGTTCGCGCCATTACCAAGGAGGAGATCACCGACCATCCCAACCCGGACTTCCAGATACGGGTGGTGGAGGACGCGGCGGAGTTCTACGGACGCTTCGCGACCGACATCGTCACCAGGATCATCGACGCGCGTGACGAGGACCGCGAGTGCGTGCTGATCCTGCCGGTCGGTCCGGTCCCGCAGTACGCCATTGCCGCGGAGATGATCAACCGCCTCCGCATCGACTGCAGCCACCTGGTGACCTTCAACATGGACGAGTACGCCGACGAGGACGGCCGCACGGCTCCGCCCGACTGGGAGGGCTCCTTCGCGACCGCGATGTGGGCCAACCTATTCGGGCGCATCGACGAGGAGCTGCGTCCGCCGGATGAGAACATCCACTTCCCCGACAGCGACAACATCGATGACTACTCGCAGATGATCGCCGACTACGGGGGCGCCGACTGCTGCTACGGCGGCATCGGCTGGTGCGGCCACATCGCTTTCTGGGAATCGAGCCTGGGCAGCGAGTTCGACACGATGGACGAGTACAAGGGCGCGACTGCGCGCATCGTCGAGTTGACGCCGATGACCATCATGCAGAACGCCCTGCACAGCTTCGGCGGCGACTGGTCCTGGGTGCCGCCCAAGGCTGCGACGATCGCCCCGGCGGACATCCTGGGCGCGAGGCACCGCAGCTTCTGGCTCGACGGCATGTGCGGGCCGGCCACCCCGATGAGCTGGCAGCGCTTCATCGCGCGGCTCGTCGCCCATGGCCCGGTCAACAAGTTCGTCCCCGGCTCGATCCTGCAGGAGGTGCGCACCGACTACACGATCCTCGGCGGCGTCGCCGACAACGTCGAGATCGACATGTCGTAGCGTCCATTGCGCCACGCACGAGAGCGGCGGAGCCGATGCCGGCTCCGCCGCTCTCGTCTTGCGCCCTGATGGGCCCGCCCGCTAGTCGGGGATGCGAGTCCCCGAGTGCTTGATCAGCGTGAACCGGAGGACGCTGTCGCCGCGGCCCGGCACGCTCATGTGCACCGTGACCTTGCCCTCCCCGATGACGTGCAGCGCGTCGGTGTCGAAGTCCCAGGTCTCCAGCACCGTCTCCATGATCTCGAGCTCGACCGGCTCATCGCGGTAGCTGCGCGCGACAAGCTCGTAGCGCTCGATGGTGTTGAAGCCGCAGACCCGGCCCAGACGGTCGAAGTCCAGGTCGCGCTTTGCCTGTTCCAGCAGACGCCGCTCCACGACGATGTCCCGGTCGGGGCCCAGCGCCACATCGAACTGCTCCGCCGCTTCGTACGCCAGCTCCGTCTCGAACTGGTCGTCGAGCAGCCCATCCCCATCGATAACGAAGGTCATGGGCCCCTTGGGGAGAGCCTCGCGGGCCAGCGCGCCCGACTCCGGCGGCTGCACCACGAGCAGCCTCTCCACGCGCTCGGCGGCTCGCTCGGAGTCGATGCGGTGCATCAACTCGGCCCCGAGTGTCATTGTTGGGAGGAAGGCGGCCCTCACCGACGTGCCGGCGGGGAGTGCGGCGATGCCCATGATCGGGAACGCCGGCTGCTCACCTTCGCCCGCGGCCAGCCCGGGGCGCCCGAGAACAACCTGCCCGCGAATGCCGTCGAGCGGCAGGCCGCTGTCATTGGTGACCGTCACCCAGCCGCGAAGCTGGACCTCGGACGAGCCGGGCGCCCAGACCATGCGGTAGCTGGGGCTCCACTTGATGCCCTTCACGAGGAAGCTCGTGACCAGGGGGAACGCCCCGGCGTGGGGTGCCGTGACCGACCACTGCAGGTGCCGCTCATCGCCCGCCGCCCGCGTCATCTCACCGATGCGCAGCGCCGACGGGCTCTGCAGACGCACGGATGCTGCGTCGATGGTGTCCGTCGCCCACGAGAACCCAAGGGTGTTGAGGCCCTCCCGCAGGCGGACCGTCGCCTGCTGCCTTACGAGCGCGGTGGGTGTGCCGCTGTAGAGCACGACCTCGACGGCGCCCACCTCCGCCACCTGCTGGACGACCGGCGCCCCATGTGCCGCACACGCCCCGACGAGCGCCGTGACTGCAACCGCTCTGAGGATCCTGCTGGTCATGGTCCCGCTCCCGTCAGCGAACTGCGAAGCTGCCCGTGGCGGTGATGCCGTAGCCGCCCTCGACACTCACCCGGAACGTGTGCTCCCCCCTGTCCAGGCGCTCGTCCTCGCACCACCGCACTACAGCCGTCTCGCCCGGCGGCACCTCGACCCTCTTCGCCGCCGGGAACCGCCTGGCCTCCATGAGCGCGCAATGCACCGTGACCGCGACGGAACCGTCGGAGGCGAAGTTGCGGATGGTCGTCTTGACCTGCCACGGGTCGCTGCGGTCGATGTCGCTGCCCGAGACTTCGGCGATGGCGATGGGCAGCTCGCGGTCGGGCAGCACCCGCACCTCGACCGGCAGCGCCGCGGTGGCTGCCGTATCGCCGTCCCGCGCCAGCGCCTCCGCCCGCAGTTCGGTGCGACCGGCGCTGCGCCCGAGTGGGCGCCACGAGAATGCTACGGTTGCGGCCTCGCCCGCGCCCAGCGACAGCCTCCGCCGCCCGGGCAGCACGTCGCCCGCCGGAGCGTTCAGGCAGACCTCCACGTCGCGCGGCCGCCCCGAGCAGTTCCAGACCTTCAGCCCCAGCTCGAGGGCTTCCGTGGGCGCCACCGCAGGCCGGTCGCCGATCAGGGCCAGGCCGAGCTGGCGGGGTGAGCCAGGTCCGGGGGCGATGACGCGCAGCCTGTCCGCCACCCAGTCGTAGCTACATCCGGTCGCCATCACGTTGACGACCTCGAAGCTCGCCCGATCGAGCTTCACTCCGGCCGGCGCCGGGAAGGACGCATGTCCCTCCTCGTCGGTCGATGCCGAGGCCACCAACTCCCCGTCCCCCCACCAGCGGCCCGTCACCCGCGCGGTGTGCACGGGCTCGCCGGAGGCGTCGGTGATGCGCACCCGCGCGACTGGAGCGTCCTTCCCCTCGACCAGCGACAGTTCATCAACGTGCACAAAGCGGTGGTGCTCGGGCTTCTGCCGGCGCACGCGGCGGAGCTGGTGAGCGCGGTCGATGCCCCAGCGGTCGTCGAAGAAGCCGGCCTCCACGAAGTAGGCCGCCTCGTAGCATGTAACCGGCGGCTTGTTGTTGACGTTCAGCACGAAGGGCAGCTCGGACTGGTCGGTGTTGAACACGATGTAGTCGGGGTAGGCCCAGGGCAGCTTCTCGAGGTCGTAGCCCAGAAGCTGCGGGGAGCCGCCGTCGGTCTTCATGCACAGCCGCCGATTGGCGACCACAAGGTATGTCGCGAACTCGGCCAGCGGGTTAGGGTAGCACATGAGCGCGCCGAACTGCTCGCCTATGTAGCGGCGGTCGCCGTGCACCAGGTCGCGGATGACCACGCCATCCTCCCGAACGCGCACCGGGAATGGGAACAGAGCGTCGGCGCGCCGCAGCACCCGGCTGCTATCGAGGCTGCCAAAGAGCACGATGTTCCTCGACGCCAGGTCGGCGGGACTGAGCTCGTCCTCCGGCACCGCCTCGACGGTCGGGGCGTGCACCATGAAGTCGTTCCAGCTCCGCGCGAACTGCTGGGCCTCTATCCGGTGGCGCGCCACCTCACCCGCCTCCCCGGCCGTCGCCCACGCGATGACGAAGGGCGACAGGAATGCCTGCCCGACCGGCCCGCACATCTCGGGGCGCTTGTAGGGCGCCTCGCGCTCGCCGCGGAGCCGCCAGCCGACGACCGCACCCGCCGCGTCCGTGTCCGCCTGCAGCGTTACGGTCTCGGGCGGGCCCTGGTAGCAGGGGAAGCCGTCGGCGTAGACCCGCACGGTCGCCGCCTCTGACAGCGGGCTGGCGGCCAGATACAGCGTGAAGGCCTGCAGGTTCTCCGTCGTGGCGGCCACATTCTCCCCATCCGCGTGGACCTCCAGGCTTCCCGACAGGCCCTCGATGAGCAGGTCCTCGATGCGACCCCAATAGAGGCGGCCGTGGGGCAGGATCGGGGTCTGGATGCGGAAGCCCGCGGTGCCGTCGATGCGCCGACGCCCCAGGAAGAAGCCGTAGATGGCGCGGTAGTCCGTGCCCCGGCCGTGGCCCAGCGTGGGGTTGAAGATGAGGTGGTAGTCGTAGCCCGCGGGGTCCTCGGCGTACAGCTCGGAGAGGCGCCGCCACAGCCGCAGGCCGTTCTCCGGCAGCACGGTGCTATCGCCGCCGTCCACGATGTGGCCGATGGCGCCCCACCTGCCTCGCTCGGCCCAGTACAGCGGCGACGCGGCCTGCAGCAGCGGCCGGCGGAACTCCTCGATCAGGTCGCGGCAGTCCGTGCGGGCGTACCAGTGGTGGTGCCAGAGGCGAAAGTCCGTCCAGCCGTCCACGCCCATGACGGCGGCGAAGACGTCCGGGTGGCGCAGGCCCTGGCGCAGCGCTCCGGTCCCACCCATCGAGCCGCCGGTCATGTAGATGCGGTCGCGATCCAGGCCGAAGCGCGCGATGGCGTCCTCCACCACTCGCAGCGTCTCGATGTCGCCAACGC
Organism: Candidatus Zipacnadia bacterium; assembly: GCA_029820945.1. Lineage (GTDB taxonomy): Bacteria > Armatimonadota > Zipacnadia > Zipacnadales > UBA5352 > JALGUJ01. Next base: position 24,171 of record JALGUJ010000031.1, read on the forward strand.
CCTCGTAGAAGTTCGGGCCACGTGCATTAAGGTGGATGAGTACCCAGCCGTGCTCCTCCGCCCACTGTCGCTGGAAGCTCGAGAAGCTGGTGCTCACCCGCCAGCCGTAGCCGTGGCCGTGCAGCACCGCCGGATAGCCCGCCTCGTCGGGGGGAGGTGACTCGGGCAGGTAGACGCCATAGGCCTGGATCGAGTCATCCAACGGCGAGCGGTACTCGACCACACGTGACACCCCCTCCCCCGCCGCCGGCGCCACGGCAAGCACCAGCAGCAGCCCGAGCCTCACGAGTCGTCGGCTATGCGTCCGTCCCCCTCGTGGCATCCAGCTCCCCTTCGCTCGAGAAGATCAGCTCCCTGAGACGCCGCAGGGCGTCCTCAGTCGCTGCGGCCGCGCCCTCCCCTGGCGTCGCCGGAGCGAAGCGCGCCTGCACATAGTGCTCCGTCACCACCGCCAAGTCCTCCACCAGGGCGGGGGCCCGCCGTCCGGCGATCTGGACGAACTCCCAGGGCGCGGCCGAGGCAGGGCGCCCCACCCCCCTACCCGCCAGCCAGCGCAGCGCCTGCGCGTAGGCGTACAGGATGCGCTCGCGCGCGTCCGCGCCCGGCCTGAGCGGTCGGATACGCCGCCGGCTCCAGCGCGCGACCAGCAGAGCAGCTAGCGTGATGATCAGCAGCGTGAGGACAACCGCCACCACCTTGATGGCGTGTCGCCCGACCCACGAGCCCACAGCACGGAGCGCATCCCCGATGCCCGATAGGCCCTTGCGCATCCCCTGCGCGACAGCGCCCTCGTCCGGCTCCTGGGCGGGCGTCGGGTCGAAGTCGATCCATCCGGCGGTGGGGAGGAAGACCTCGACCCACGCGTGCGCGTCCTGGTCGCGGATCTCGAAGACCGCCCGCGACGGCTTGTACTCGCCGGCCGTGAAGCCGGTGACCAGCCGGGCAGGGATGCCGAGGCTGCGCAGCATCACCGCCATGGCTGAGGCGTAGTGGTTGCAGTAGCCCGCCCGGCTAATGAAGAGGAAATGATCAACGAAGTCCATGCCCTCGGGCAGCTCAGGCGCCTGGAGATCGTACTCGTACGTGCGGCGCAGATGGCCCTCGATGGCCATGGCGACGGGCGCGGGGCCCTCTGCCCCGGTCTCCTGCGCGATCTTGCGTGCGAGCCGCCGCACCCGCTCGGGCAGGGACGCGGGAAGCTGCAGGGCGTTCTCCATGGAGACGTGACTCACGGGCCTGCTGCCCGGCGGCGCCGACACCGCAGAGGGCAAGGCGATCTCAGCCGAGTAGGTGTCCCCAGGAACCAGATGGCCATTGAAGGCCACCATCCCCGACCGGTCAACACGCAGTGATGGGACGTCGGCCCGGATGGTCCGAGCGCACCACGGGATGGGCATCACCCCCAGGAAGCCGTAGCCGACGGTCAGCTCGACGTCGAGCGGACTGGTCACCTCGGGGGCGAGGCCGAGTTCCCGCATAGGAGGCATCCGCCACGTCCCGTCTTGAGCGCGAATGCGCTCCCAGGTGCGCTCATTCTGTCGCCAGGACCTGCCGTCGTAGATCTCGTAGACGGCCGTGCGCACCTTCACGGGGGCCTCTGACTTCATCACCAGCATTAGCCGGTCCCGAGGCTTCGGTGCGGGTACGCCCAGTTGCAGCGACCAGTCCGCGAAGTGCGGGCTCTCGCCCTCCCGGATCATCAGCCTCGCCAGCCGCCACGCAAGCTGGCGCCTCAGCCATCGCCCGGCGGTGTTCGACGGCTCGATCCGGGTGGCGACGGCGGCGATGATCGTGGCCGCGACTGCCGCAGCCAGGATCAGGCTCAGGCGGGAGTTGACGGTCGGCCGCCACCGCCCGCCCCGCACCCGCTCGCGGGGGATGACCTCATCGACCCGCCGCCTGCGCTCCTCCATGTGCTCCCCGGCCAGCAGCACGAGAGTGCCGCCCATTGTTAGGGCAGTGCCCACGACCGCTGCCAGCGTCGGCGCGCTGATGAGGATCAGCAGAAGCCCCGAGTACGCCGGCAGCGCCGTGAGGGTCAGGTCGCGCAGGTTGCGGAGCGAAAAGGCGCGGAACGCCATCACCCAGTAGAAGAGGGCGACGAGCGTGCCATAGCTCAGCGCCAGACCCGCCACCGCCACGCCGCCCGTGAAGACGCCCAGCCGCCACTGGATTATGCCCAGAATCAATGCCGAGAAGAACGCAATCTGGTTCGGCCACAGTCGCGGAAAGGTGCTGAAGTGTAGCCGCCAGACCAGTGGGAAGGCGGCGAGCACGATCACGCCAAGCTCGATCACCAGCAGCGTACTACCGATCAGCGCGGTCGAGGCCAGAATGGGGCCGAGCATGGTCATCCAGCCCGCGACCATCAGACCGAGCCAGCGCCGCCTCTCCTCTGGGGTCTCGGAGGGCGGCCGGAACGGCTCCGGCCGGAGCAGGTCCGCCATCGCATCAGGTGGGTACTCAAGGCCGAAGAACCCGGCGAACCGGCATAGGAGGATCACGGCGAGTCCCCAGCGCCGGATGCTCTCGCGCGTCAGAGACGGCGGCTCAACGCGCCGGAGGCCGGGACGCCCGGGTATCTGTCCGCCAGGTGGTTCCAGCCCGAGGTACTCGCCGATGCGTGTGAGAATCGCCCTGAGGGCAGGCACTCAGAACACCCCCACGGCCCGGCCGCCGCGGGCGCCGACGATCGTGAGCGCCTCGGCGATGTCCTCCGGCCGGTGCACGACCCCGACGCCGATGCCCGCTGCCTGCACGGCCTCCCTGACGCGCCTGGGCGCGGTGAAGAAGCGCTCATCGGCGTCGAGAACCCGTCCCTCAACGACCAGCAAGGTCACTGACCCGCCGCTGCCGACGTTGCCCGTGATGACCGGGATGAGCGACTCCTCCGCGGCGGTCGTGATGATGAACACCGAGGCGCCGCGGGGCACGGAGCGAAGCTGGCGAGCCAACGCCTCGGAGAAGCTCGTCCGCTGCGTCGGCCTGGCCTCCGCGAGGGCGATCATGATGCGCTGCAGGTGCGGCTGCCCCGCTCCCGTCCGCGTTACGTCGACCGGCAGCCCGTCGCCCACCACGGCCACCGAGCGCTGCTCGGCCAGCCCGGCGCGCGCGATGGAGGCGGCGGCCGAGACCGCCGTCTCGAGCGTGCTCTGCGCGCCCCCACCGTAGTGGTTGCTCGCGGCCATGTCGAGGTGGATGGACATGACGTCATGGCGCAGCGGCTCGTACTCCTTCACCGCCAGCTCCCCGACATGCGCGGTGACCTTCCAGTGCACGTGGCGCAGGTCGTCTCCCGGCGTGTGTTCGCGGATGCCCCGGAACTCCCCGTGGTCCCGCCGTGCCCGCGGCCCGCGGCCGGTGGCGCGCCCGAGGCCCCTCTGCCACGTCGCGACGCGCGGCAGGTCGTAGGCACGTGGAAAGACCAGCAGCTCGGCCGGGGCGCCCTGCTCGGCTCGCCGCTCGAACATCCCGATGGGGTCCGTGTCGATCAGCAGCGGCGGGCCCAGCCGGTAGCGGCCGCGCGTGGCCGGCCTCAGCTCCAGGCCGAAGTCAAGCTCTGACGCGGGAGGCATCGGCGGCAGGAGCACGCGCGCGACATCTCCCACGCCCTCTACCGTCAGATTCTCCGCGGCCAGCTCGACGGCCGCTGAGCTGATCGTGATGCCGCCCACGGACGAGACGCCGAGGGTGACGGTGATCGGCGCACCCGCGACCGCCTTGGCTACGGGTGGCCGCATCCATAGCCGAAGTCGCGCCAGGGCGAGCTGCGAGAGCAGGAAGGCAATGAGGATCACGGCGATGCAGACGCCGGCGAGCACGTACAGAGCCGTGGCGTCATTCATGAAGCCGGCGGTCGCGAAGACCAGCGCGGCGAAGACGAAGATCCTGAAGTTCCGGCTCATTGGCTCCCCCTCTCCGCTCGTGCCGGCCATGCTCCTCCGATCAACCTGCAGGGAGCCCGGCGGAACTCCGCCCCACGCGTGTCGCCCTTCGGCGGACAGGTGGGATAGGCACCCCGGGCCTACTGAACGGACTACATCGGTGGCCACGGGGCCGCGACCAACTCGGAGGCACCGTAGTTGGCCCTAGCTCGGCACGGGGGTATTCGCGAGCAGGGCCTCGACCACGTCGGCGCCCGTGACGCCGTTGACACGGGCCTCGGGGCGCGGGATCAGCCGGTGCGCCAGCGCGGCGCGGCCGATCGCCTTGATGTCGTCGGGGCCGACGAAGCTGCGGCCGTCGATGGTCGCCAGCGCCTGCGCGCTACGCACCAGCGCCAGACTCCCGCGCGGCCCCGCGCCGAGATAGAGGTCGCTGGAACTGCGCGTCCCCTCGATCAGGTCGAGCACGTAATCGTAGATCTCCTCGGAGACGTGGCAACCGGCCGCCGCGCGCTGCACGGCCGCGACATCGGACGCGCTTGCGACGGGCTCCAGGTCCTGAACCGGGTGGCCGAGCAACTGCTCTCGCACGATCTGCTTCTCCTCATTGCGCTGTGGGTAGCCGATCGAGAAGCGCAGCAGGAAGCGGTCGAGCTGGGACTCGGGCAGCGGGTAGACGCCCTCGTACTCAATTGGGTTCTCGGTGGCGATGACCATGAAAGGCTGCGGCAGCGAGTAGGTGACGCCGTCCACCGTGACCTGCCGCTCCTCCATTGCCTCCAGCAGGCTCGACTGCGTGCGCGGCGAGGCACGGTTAATCTCGTCCGCGAGCACGATATTGGCGAAGATCGGCCCGGGGCGGAAGACGAACTCGCCCTGCTTCTGGTCATAAATGGATACGCCCGTGACGTCGGTGGGGAGCAGGTCGGGGGTGAACTGGATACGCCGGAAGTCGCCGCCGATGGATGCGGCCAGGGACCTGGCCAGCATCGTCTTCCCCACGCCGGGCACGTCCTCCAGCAGCACGTGGCCGCGGGCGATCATAGCCACGAGCACGCGCTCCACCGCCTCGCGCTTGCCGATGATCACCCGCTCCACGTTGCCGGCGATACGATCGCAGACAGCGGCCGCCTCACCCACCGCCATGACAGTCTCCGCCATCAGCTTCACCATCCGCTCCTGACCAGCTACCCGGTCGCCCGGGCGATGTACTCGCGCAGCACCTGCGCGTCGTGCGGCAGCACCACCTCGGCCTCTAGCGCCCTGATCCACTCGCCCGAGAGCGACCCCTTGTAGTCGATCGTCGCCAGCAGCCTGATCGCCTCGTCGTGCGGGATGTCGCCCTCGCCCATCAGCGCCAGCTCCCAGCCGGCGGGCCCGTTCTCCTCCGGCCGCGTTCCGTCGTGGACGTGGCAGTGGCGCACGAACTCCCTGACGTTGCTGAAGGCCGTCTCAATCGACTCCCCGTGGCGGTACGGGTGCATGATGTCCCAGTTGATGCACACATTGGGGTGATCGGCCATGCGTACGGTCTCGGCGGCGTCGCTGGAGAGGCTGTAGGCGTCGTGCGTCTCGAGACACAGGTAGACGCCACGGTCCGCGGCGTGTTCTCCGCACTCGTGCAGAGCGCCCGCCACGACCTTCTTGGCGTCGTCGAACGTCATGCCCTCGGGCGTCATGCCGCCGAACACTCGGATGTTCTGGGCACCCAGGTCAGCGCAGAGGTCGCAGTACTGCTTCGTCAGGTCAATGCTCTCCTGCAGCTCATGGTCGCTGGCAAGGGCGTAGCGGCGTGAGGTCGCGATCGTGGTAAGCTCGACGCCGCAACTGGCGAACTGCTGCCTGATGGCCCCGCGCTCGCCCTTGGTGGTGTCCAGCTCGATGCCGTGGGCGTGGTCGGCCTCACAGCGCGGCTCGATGGCGTCGTAGCCGTAGCGCACTGCGGCGGTCAGGTGCTCCTCGAGCGACCACTCCGGCGCCACGAAGGTCATGAAGCTAATCTTCATCGGTCGGCTCACCTTCTCTCGAATTCTACGGGCGCGCCGGCCCTCGGCGGCCTGGAGACCCACGGGGAGCCGGGCATGAGGTACCGCAGCAGCAGCTCCTCGCCCCTGCCCCTCGCCAGCCCGATGCGCGTGGTCACCGCCACCTCTACAGGCGGGTCGGGGGCGCGAGCGACGAACAGGTCCCCGCCCGCGAGTCCCGGGCGCGTGGTATCCCTACGGTTGTGCTCCAGCGTCACGCCGAACGCCTCTGCGAGTTTCGCCGGACCGCTGCAGAGGTCCTTCAGGCGCTCGCGGCCGCGCCGCCTGCGCATCTCCTCGATTCCCGCCGCCGGCATGGCGGCGCGCAGCAGCACGGCCTCCGGCACGCCCTCAGGCGCGGTGACCAGGTTGATGCACAGGTGCATCCCGTAGATCTGATAAACATAGATCGTACCGGGAGGGCCGAACATCGGATCGTTGCGCTCGGTGCGGCCGCGAGCAGCGTGGCAGCCGGGGTCGCCCTCGCACAGGTACGCCTCGGTCTCCACCAGCTCGCCGACGATGGTCGCCTGCGCCGTGCGATGGACCAGCAGGCACCCCACCAACTCCCGCGCGACCTGCCTGGTCGGCCGGAGGTAGAAGTCACGCGGCAGCGGCCTGAGGGCCTCGGCTTCGGGTCGCGTCAGAGACCAGTCCATGTTGGCACCCGACTGATGCCGGGTATCATCCCAATGCGAAGCAACCAGTGGGGAAAGCCGGAACGGACGGAGCGCGGCATCGAGTTAGGTCGCACGTTCGCCGACAGCCTGACTTCTCCCTCCGTGCCTCTGGCTGGTCCGGCGAAACGGACAGCGCCTACCGACAAAGGTGGGCGCTGTCACCATACCCGGATGTGTCAACGAATGCGGCTGGTAGTCCTCCTGTTGACCCGGCTGCTGCGGGCTTGCCCCCGGCTGCCCATCCTTGATGCCGCCACGCCACTGCCCGCAATCTCGCTCCCGGCGCCGCACAGCGCTCGCCCGCCGCCGTCCAGCGCTCTGAAGACGATAGGCGCGCGCCTCTGCACGGGATCCTCCTCAGCCACCACCCACGCGAGCAAATCACGCGCGAGCCGCGGTCTTCGCCCCAGCACCTCAGCACAGCTCTTCAGGTAGGCCTGCTCCACCTCGAGCTTCGCGCTCTCCGGCTCCGCGTGCTCAAGCAGCAGCACCGCGACCGCATCGAGGCAGGAGCGCAACTGCTCCTGGCGCAGGTCAGTGACATGCCAGTTCTCCGCGGCGGCCGCCATCGTGGCGCACCCATCGAACAGGATGACGGCTACCACCAGAAGCGAGCTCCCCGCCTGCGTCTTCACCAGCAAGGCCCTGGTGCGCGCAATCGCCGGCGTTCATCCGCTAGAGACGCTATCGTGCGTGTGGTGTTCGTCGAGACGGGCATAGCGTCCCCGAGGCGAGTGCAGTAGAGAGAGGGACGCGTGGCGAAACCACACGGTGAGCCCGCCACCGCCGGCCCGGAGGTATGAACGATGTCGTTGCGTTGCGCCCGGAGTGCCCTCCTCGTGTGTGCCGGAGCCATCATGCTCCTGGCCACTGCGCTCCCCGCACAGGAGGGTCACCCGCTCGCGGTCTCCAGCGGCCACTATCCGCCGCAGGGCTACGTGTGGGAGAACAACGACCTCGGCCTGGCGGATGTCGTGCCGGAGCCGTGTGGACACCCGTCGAGGTCGAGGCTGGGCGGCTGCGCGTGTGGGGACGCGACTACGTACTGGGCGACGGATCCCTCCCGCGGTAGATCACCACTCAGGGCATCGACCTGTTCGCGGAGCCACCGCGATTGGCGCTGATCATCGAGGGCGATGCACCAAACTGAGAGCGCCCGAGTGAACCCGAGCCAACGGGGACGCGCGCCTCCTGGAGCAGCCGGGCCGAGACAGACCGATGGGAGGTGGTGGCATCCGCATCGCTGGAATACGACGGCTTCCTGCCGCCGAGCGCATGGCGTTGACCCTGCAGCGGATGCATGAATCCGGGGCGCACTTCATCCCCTACGGCTCGCTCTACGCCCTCCCCGCCACGCTGCCCGGCAGGGAGTGGGACAACTACGCCGAGATCTGGCGCACCGAGCGGCCCGGGGGAGCGATCATCAACGCCACGTGGGCGCGCCCGCAGGGAATCCCGGTGCGCGAACCGTCCGCGCACTACATCTGCCTCCATCCAAAGAGCGTCCGGGACTTCATCGTCTGGACGCACGTGCAGGCGCTCGACCGCTACGACACGGACGGCCTCTACTTCGATCTCGCCGCACCCAACTCGCCCTGCCGCAATCCCAGGCACGCGCAGCCGCCCGCCGAGGAAGACGTGCAGTACTACCCGGTCTGGTGGCAGAGACAGCTCATGAAGCGACTGTGGGTGGCCTGCAAGTCGCGCCGGCCGGAGTACCTCATCGCGATCCACCACGCCAAGTGCCCGATCACCGTGAGCGGCTTCGCGGACCTGGTGCTCTCCGGGGAGGCGCTCAACATGTTCTTCAAGGGCGACGACTTCAGCGTGGCGGCGGCCGCGGGCGATCCGGCGGCCTACGTCCCGGACTACGGCCGGGTCCCCGACGTCCTCACGGAGCTGCAGTACTCCCAGACGCTCGGCGTGATCAACACGCCGCTGCCGGAGATCAAGAAGTGGAACCGGGAGCTGATGGAGCAGCGGCCCGATCTCCTCGAGCGCTACACCCGCACGCTGCTGGCGCACGTCGTGGCCCTGGACATTCCGGTCTACCCGAGCATGATGGACATGCACCTGTTCGACGCGGTCATGGCGGCGCGCCAGCAGTTCGGCGGTATTGCAGACGCACAGTTCGTCCCCCCGTCGGAGTCCGAGCGGTTGCTCGCCGGCGCCCCGGCGGCCCTCACCGTGGCGATGCACCTCCGTCCCGGTGACACGAAGCTGCTGCTGGCGGCGTCGAACCTGACGGATCAGCCGATCTGGGAAACCGTCCGGCTCCATCCTCAGGCGCTGGCGGACGCCGGCGTGAGCCTGCCGCCCGACGCGGCGTTAACCGATGCGATCGCGGGCGAACCGCTCCCCGGTGACCTCGCCACCGGCTGGCGCGTGGACGTTCCGCCCCAGGACTTCCGTCTACTGCTGCTCGGCTCTGACCGTTAGCGCAGGACTCGGCTCACGACCGGGGAAACGTCACACGGACGCAGCCGGTGCCGACATGTGCCACAGGGAGGACCCAATGATGCCTTCGACGCGCACTTCCGACATTACCGTTGAGGAGCTGGAGATCATCCTCGAGCCGCAACACGCGCGCACTCCGCTGAAGTTCGGCGGCGTGGTCGTCGAGAGCCTGCCCTTCTGCAGGATCCGCGCCAAGGTTGAGAACGGCCTACACGAGATCGCCGAGGGTTGGGGCGGCATCTTCGTCATGGACGCGTGGGGCTGGCCCGACGCGGCGGTCAGCCACGAGGATAAGCAGCGCGTGATGCAGCGCACCATTGACGGCTACGTCCACCTGGTGACCACGCACCCCGGGCCCTTCCACCCGATCGAGCTGTTCATGGCACTGGAGGACGACCTGGCGCGCATCAGCCGCGAGGCATGCCGGGCCGAGGGCGTGGCGGTCGAGCAGCCCTTCCTCAACGCACTGGTCTGCGCGTCGCCGGTGGACGCGGCGCTGCACGATGCCTTCGGGAACGTCAACGGCATCGACAGCTACGCGGGCTACGGGCCCGAGTTCATGGACGACCTGAGCCGCTGGCTGGGGCCCGAGTTCGCGGGCGAGTACCCCGAGCAGTACATCCGCGACGAGTACCTGCCGAGGGTCCCCATCTTCCACCTCGTCGGCGGGCTGGACAAGCTCACTCGCGACGAGCTGGACGGCTCCGATCCCGACGACGGCCTCCCTAACTGCCTGGCGGACTGGATCCAGTACGAGGGTATGTATTGCCTGAAGGTCAAGCTGCGCGGCAACGATCTTGACTGGGACATCGACCGGATGATCGCCGTGTACGAGGTCGGTCGCGAGGAGCTGGATCGCCTGGGCATTGACGAGATGCACCTCACCGCCGACACGAACGAGATGTGCGAGAGCCCCGACTACATCGTCGAGATGCTGCAGGCAATCCGAGAGCGCTCCCCGGAATGCTACGAGCGCACTCTCTACATCGAGCAGCCGACCGGCCGCGACCTGGAGGTCCACGACCACGACATGCGCCCGATCGCCGCACTCAAGCCGGTGATCGTGGACGAGAGCCTGACGACGCTCGACACCTTCGACCGCGCCATGGAGCTGGGCTGGTCCGGCGTGGCGCTCAAGACCTGCAAGGGCCACTCCTCGGACATGCTCTTCGCCTCGAAGGCGGGGAAGCTGGGCGTCCCCTACGCGGTGCAGGACCTGACGAACCCGTCGCTGGCGCTCATCCACTCCGTCGGGCTGGGTGCGCGGCTGCACACGATCATGGGCGTCGAGGCCAACTCGCGGCAGTTCTTCCCGGCCTCAACCTCCGAGGCTGAGAAGCGCGTGCATGAGGGGATCTTCAGCCTCGAACGCGGCGAGGCCGATACCTCGAGCCTGCGCGGCACGGGACTGGGCTACCAGATGGACAGGATCTTGGCCTCAGGGCCGTAGCGGCGCTCTACCGTTCGAGGCGCCCGGGGGCGAAGGAGGCCGGACCGATGGCGAAGCCTCGACCGGGTCTCGTCGCAGGCCTGGCGCGCAGCGTTCTCTTCGTGGCGACCCAGGCGACGGCCTACCTTGGGCTGGCCACAGCTCTGTACTGGCTGGCGCGCCGCGGGGGAGCACCGCTCTATCCCGCCGACGCCATGTTCCTCATCACCGGCAGAGCGTTGCTCGCAGCGCTGGTCTTCGCCGCACTGTGGTTCCTCGTCGGCCTGGCTCACACGCTCGGCCGGGAGGAGTCCCTGGGAGTGGCCGTGCTGTCTGTGTTGCTCATTGCGGCCGCCGCACCGGTCGGCTGGCTGGCGTTCTTCCTCGAGGGCAGCTCATGGGCCAGCTGGCTCGTAGGCCTCCTGTTGGCGGGCTTCGGGATCTTCATGGCCTGGAGCGCGCTTGAGGGTGAGGTCGAGTGGCCAGAGGGAGCATGGGCGGTCGCGGTGTGGCTGGGGCCGGCGTTCTTCGGCGGCGGCCTGGGAGCCGTGGCCGTCCACCGCCTCAGCCAGATGGACGCGCCGGCGTACGTGCGCGTGCCCCCACAGGGCGCTGACGTGGTCGTCGTGGCCGGTGGTGAGCGAGTGCCGGCGCCACCGGGGCGCCACTGCCTCGTGTTGGAGAGGCGTGGCGATCACTACGTGCTTGCGGCGACGTCGGGGCAGGACGCCGAGGGTCGGAGGACGATCGTGCCCGCAGACCCACTGGGAATCGCGTTGGGCACCGAGCCCGCCCACGAGCAGCTCGCCATCGCCGTGAATGCCACCGTGCCTGTCAGTGAGCTGCAGGCGCTGTGGCGGTTCTCGGGCCCCCTCGGGAAGGGACTGCTGTGGCTGTCGGGCGCAGCCGCCGGGCTGATGGCGGCCTTCGTGGTCGTCGTCCTGGCAGGCGTCGCGTACTTCTGCTGCCCACCCCTGATGGCTGCGGCCTACGTGGCCGCGGCGGTCCTCATCCCTCGCGCCATACTGGGCTCTGGATCGGAGCACCGGCTGGACGCCGTGATCGTCAGCGTGGTCGCTCTGGCCGTGGTCGGAGTGGTACTGGTGCCCTTCGGGCGCTCCTCGCTCTGGCGCGTCCTCGCGGCGCTCCCGGCATCACCAGATGCGATCCAGCCGCTCCCATGCGAGCGCTTCGCGAAGGTGGTCGCTGACCTCCTCGGCTATCTGGGCGGCATCCGTGGCCTGCGCTTCGGCGTCTTCGGGGTATAGGGTGACGATGACCTCTCCACGGGCGCAGACTGCCGGGTTCCCCTCATGCTCGCCGACCTGCACCTCATGCTCCATCAACCCGTCCGCCAGCAATTGGCTCAGCCGAGCGGCGATGGCCTCGCCGCGAGCCATAGGCGTGTCGTGCTCCGGGCCCGCCACCAGCACGCGGAAGATTTCCTTCTCCCAGAGGACCACGCGCACGACCGTCGCGCCATCCTCCTCGATCTCCTCGGCCTTCGGCCGCTCCCACTGCGTGGTGGCTCGCCGGTTGATCTCGCGGCCAGCGGCAGAGATCTGCTGCCTCAGTGCCCTCACGCGCTCATCGAGCGGAGGATGAGTTCGGTAGACACCTGGCTCGAGGTGCGGCGTGCGCCGCTCCTCCGCGGCCAGACGCTCCATGAAGGTCAGGAGCCCGACCGGGTTGTAGTCGGTATGGAGCAGGTACTCCACCGCGTGGGCGTCGGCCCGCCGCTCCATCTCAATGGAGTAGCCGCCCAGCACGCCCTGCCGTATGTACTCCCCCGCCATCAGCACCATCGAGATTTCTTCGCTGCTGGTACCCAACAGAATCGCGGCGATCACGCCCGCGACGCTTCCGGTGAACAGGTCCTTGTTCCGCTCCGCCTGGTAGAGCGCGTCGTAGGTGCAGTTGTGGCCCATCTCGTGAGCCAGCACGCCGGCCAGCTCGTGGTCCGACTCGACGCTCTCAAGCAGTCCCCTGGTGACATAGATGATGCCGCCGGGAAGGCTGAAGGCATTCGCCTCGTCGGTGTCGATCAGGCGCACATCATACTGCACGTCGGGGCGGCCCGTGTGTGGCACGATGCGAGCCACGATCTCGTTGACGCGGGCCTGCGCCTCCTCGTCCTCAAACCGCTCGTACTCGGCGTCCACCTTGGCGGCCGCCTCCGCCCCGACACTCTTCTCGTACTCCTCGGAGAACGGCGGGTCGTCGGCCCGGGCAGGCAGGGCGAGGACGCCCATCAACGCCAGGCACAATGACAGCCAGATTGCGATTGCACGTAATCTCATTGCGTACCCTCAGACGTAACAGCAGGCCTGTCTGTTCCCCGGCGCAGCGCCCATCCGAGGTCTAATGGCGGCTACTTGGGCTGGAGCGTGACGTCCAGCCAGAGGCTCTCGCCCGCCGCGATTTGCTGACTGGGGTGCTTGGCCGTCTGGTAGCCCTGGGCGGCGACCAGGACGGTGTAGGAGCCGGGCGGATACCACTGAAGCTCGTAGACGCCCGTCGCCTTCTGAGGTCTCGCGGCCCCAATGGGAGCGTTGCGCTTGAACAGCACGAGGGTCGCCACGTCTACCGGCTCCCCCTGTGCGTTGCGCACGAACCCTACGATCCGCCCCAGGCGCTCGGCGTAGTCGGAGGCGTGCCTGCGCAGGGCGAAGACTAGGCGCGGGTTGCCCTGGCCGTCGTAGGAGATGGTCTTCGACTCGGTGACGTAGAGCTTCTTCGTGGCGATCACCGATATCTTCGCGGTCGCGTTGACGGTTGCACGCCAGGCGCCGTCGTCTCGCGTCTGCCCCACCGCGACCACTGCGTCGCCCGATACCACCACCACCAGCGCCTTTGCGAGCGGAGCATCCGTCTCCTTGTCCACGACCGACACCGACACCGTGCCCGCCTGCGCCACAGACACGGACAGGAGAAGCGCGGCTGCGACCGCCGCCACGGCACCGCGTCTGAGCTTCATTTCCCCATCACCTTCTCGTCGGTCTCGTCATGCCTCAGTCTGCCATTCGCTCGTCCCTACATCTGCATGACGCGTCTGGGGTCGGGCTTGAGCGTAATGGCACTGCCGGATGGCAGCGTCCGCGTTGCGCCGCGGGCGTCCACCGTGACCTCGCCCGCGATGACGCTCAGCCTCGCGGCCCCCTCGTCAGCGCTGGACTGCACGGAGAATACCGCGCCCTCCCCGGCGAACTCGCCCCAGGGGGTCGAGACGGTGAACGGGCCCCGGGCGTTTGTGAGGTCCACGCGCAGCCAGCCCTTGAACAGATCGATGGAGCCGCGCCCGATCCTGACGACGGCCTCCTCGCCCAGATCGAGCCGCGCGCCGCTGGCGAACTCCAGCACGATCGGCTCCTCGCCCAGCCCCCATGCCACCGTCTGCTCCTCCAGGCAGGCCCCCGTCTGCCCCGGATGTGCCACCCGCTGATTGGGCTCAAAGACATGCACCGCATCGCCCCCCGCCACGACCACCGCCGGCGCTGCGGGCTCGGGGCGGCGCAACATGGGCATCACGACGAGCAGCACGAGTGCGGCGGCCGCCAGAGCGACCGCTGCGGGCACCCAGGTGGCCCACATTCGACGCGTGGCCCGTGCCCGCGCGACTCGGCCGCGAGCGGCATCGTACAGGCCCTCCGGCGGACAGCAGGCGGCCAGCCCGGCTCTGAGCGCTGCGTCAATGTCCCACAACTGCCTCGCTACCTCGGCGCAGCGCTCGCAGTTCCGCAGGTGCTCGTCCAGCAACAGAGCGTCCTCGTCGGATAGCTCGCCATCCAGTCGCAAGTGAATCCGTCGTCTCGCGCCTTGGCAGTCAAGCGTCTTCATCGTTCGTCCCGGATGATGGCATCAGCATCTGGCGCAGCTTCTCGCGTCCTCTGTGCAGTCGGACCCGCGCGGTCCCAGGTGTGATCCCCAGCGTCTCAGCGACCTCGGCCACCGACGCCTCCTCCAGGTAGAACAGCGTCAGCGGGAGACGATAGGTATCATCGAGGCGACCAAGCGCCGCAACAGCCTTCGCCGCCAGCGGCGAGGGCTCCGGCTGATCCGGCGCGGCCGGCTCCACATATGAGGCGTCCAAGGAAACCACCCGATCGGATCTACGCGCCCGTCGGCGCAGAAGCTGCAGGCACACCTTGGTCGCTATCCCCCGCACCCACGGGCCGAACGCCCGCTCGGTGTCGAAGCGTGCGAGACTCTGGTAGGCGCGGAGGAATGTCTCCTGTGCCGCGTCTTCCGCGTCAGAGCCGTCGCAGAGCAATGACCAGCAGAGCCGGTAGACCGACCCGTGGTGCCGCGCGATGAGGCTGTCGAACGCTTCCGCGTCCCCGGAGCACGCCAACTCCGCCAGGTGGCCGTCGCCTCTGCTCGCAACTCCGGGCGCCGGTGCGCCCTCACGGGCACGGGTCTCCCCCATGCGCCATCCTCCAAGCATTGTTCGCCCACCGGCCTGCAGAAGTTACACGACTCGGTCCCTCACTCTCCCCCCGGGGGCTCGCCCATCGTCACACGTCGAACACGAGCTGCACCACTAGCGAATCCGCCTCCCGGCGCACGTCGAGGCCGTGGTAGGTCACGGCCTTTATGTCCTCGACCAGCACGTCCCGGGAACGCTCGAGCGGTACGACACCCACGTGGCACACAGCAGACCCCCGATCACCGCCGGTCACCTCAACCGATACCGGCACGAGCCCCTCGAGCTCAATCAGGAGGAGGATCTCCCTCACACAGTCAACCAGCAGATCCTCCGGGGTGTCTCCCTCTCCCTTCACCTCCACCCATCGCTCCGGCTGCACGGTCGCCGAGAGCATCAGGTCGATCATTCCACGCGCCGCCTGCTCGATCAGGCCGGCCAGATCTGGCGCCCATGCGCGGATGCTCAGGTCCGCTGTGTGCTCGACGCTCTCGTGGCCCGCTTCGGGCATGGGCAGTATACACCTACTTGCTCAAGAAAGCCTCAACGCGCCTGGCACCGGCGCCTGCGGATCATTTCGCCCGCAACCGTCCCGGCGCCTGCAACCATCTCGTCCCGGATACAGGCCTCGCCTCAGGCAGGATCGCCTGGATGCTGCGCTGCCCGGCTGGGTCGATTGACTTTCTGCCAGCAGTACACTAAGGTGTGTGCAGATGCGAGCCACTCGGGGGCTCAGCACCGTATCCCACCGAAAAGCAGGTACACCGACTTGTCCCCAGGCCATATGAGGCTGTCCGCCCTGCTCGGGGCCAGCGCCGCCCTCTGCATTGTCATCAGCGGATGTGCGGAGACGCGGTCGTCACAGCTCGCGGCCCCGACCCAGGGGGATGGCCTCGCCCCCACGCCGACGGCCGCGTCGGCGGGCCATGACAGGCCGGAGCGCTCCCAGCAGCAGCGGCCATGGAGCTTCACGCTCTGCGCAGTAGGCGACGTCATGCTCGATCGCGGCGTCTGGCGACGCATTCAGGCCAATGGCTCGAGCAGCATACTCGCCCAGGTGCGCGACGACCTCCGCGCCGCGGACGTCTGTTTCGCGAACCTCGAGTGCCCGCTCTCCACGGTCGGGGCGCACGCGCCGATGGACTGCATCTTCCGGGCCGACCCGCGTGCCGCCGAGGTACTGGTGGACGGGGGGATCGACGTTGTGGCGCTGGCGAACAACCACAGCCTTGACGCCGGGGTGTCGGGACTGCTGCAGACAATCGACCACCTCGAGGACGCGGGCATCGCGTACTGCGGAGCCGCCCGCGAGAAGGAGCGCGCCTGGGAGCCCGCGCGCTTCCTGGTCGAGGACAGGTATCTGGGCTTCATCGCCTGCACGGACCTCAGCTTCGGGCACGGAAGCTGGTGCAAGGTCGATGACGGGCTGACCGGCTTCGCCGAGCGGGTGAGAACGGCCCGGGAACTGTGTGACCTGCTCGTGGTCTCCATCCACTGGGGCAATGAGTACCAGAAAGAACCGACACAGCGCCAGCGCGACGTCGCGCTCGCGGCCGTCGAGGCCGGGGCGAACCTGGTCATCGGCCATCACCCGCACACCCTACAGGGCGTTGCACAGCACCAGGGGGCACCAATCCTCTACAGTTGCGGCAACTTCGTCTTCGACCAGCGCGAGGGCGAGCGCATGGAGAGCGCGATCTTCCACCTGCGGTACACTAAGGGCGAGGGGTGGCAGATCCGCATGGTGCCGGTCTGGATCCCGCGCTCCCGCTGCGGCCCGATCTACCCGGAGACCTCGCGTGCGGCGAAGATCATCGACCGCCTCGCAACCCTCTCGACGAACCTCGGCGTGCCGGTAACGGTCAGAGGTGCCGAGGGCTTCGCCTCGATCGCGGCACCAGAGGCCGCTGGAGGCACGTCCTCTCAAGAGCGGGACGATCAGGCCGTGGCCGCAGCGTGGACCGGCTGAGCAGACACGGGGGGCCTATCCACCAACACGAGGAGAGATGACATGCAGCATCTCCGACGCGTCATCGTGGGGACAGCGGCGCTTATGCTCACGCTCGCGACGGGCACGTGTGGGGCGCAGGCCTCCGATGACCCGGTACTCGCCACGGTCAACGGGCAGCCGATCATGGCCAGCCACCTCCGCGAGCAGCTCATCCACCGCTGGGGTGACATCACCCTCGGCGCTCTGATCCAGGAGTTGGCGGTGCAGCAGGCGGCCGCCGAGGCCGGTGTCACCGTGACCGAGAACGAGGTCAACGAACGCGCTGAGAGCTTCCAGCGCGGCATTGACCTGAGGGCTCCCGCCACCGGTGAGAGCTTCTCGTTGTGGCTCGCGCGGCACAAGATGACTACCTATAGCTTCCGGAAGTGGATGCGCAACGAGCTGCTCCTCGAGAAGATGGTGGCGGATGAGGCGCAGGCGACCGATGAGGAGGTCCAACAGGTCTGGGAGGCCTCCAAAGACCGCCTGCGCCAGCCTGAGCGCATGCGCGTCAGCCACATCTGCGTGAAGACGCGTGAGGAGGCCGAGCAGATCCGCGCCGAGATCGTCGGCGGCAAGGCATTCGAGGAGGCAGCCAGGGAGTACTCGATCGACCCCTACACCAAGGATGATGGTGGCAAGTTCGGCATCATCACCCGGGGCGAGAACCCCTTCCAGGAGGCCGCCTTCGCTCTCGAGGCCGATAGTGAGCTCTCCCAGCCGGTCCAGACCCAGAAGGGCTGGCATATCATCCGCCGTGACGAGTACCTGCCGGCCTCCACTCCGGAGTTCGAGGACGTCGAGGACGACTTGCGCCAGCGGATCCAGCAGCGCAAGCTCATGCAGCTCATGGAGAAGAAGCGCAGCGAGATCATGCAGAGCGCGCGCATCGAGCGCGAGATGGACCCCGACGATCTAACCTTCTGAGGGGAGCGTGTTGTATGGAGCCGCGCATGCGCCCGGCAACGCCTGACGATATGCCGCGACTGCAGGAGATCGTGGAGCAGGTCTGGGCGATTGGTTCGGATTTCGCGCTCGAGGAGAAGTACGGTAGCGTGGGCGACGAACGCTGGGATCGCTGGTTGGTGCCGAAGGTCATGTCCCGACTCTGGGATGAGATCGGCAGCACCCTCGTGACCGAGGTCGAGGGGGAGATCGCGGGCTTCATCAGCTACGCGATCGACCACAGCCGCGAGGTGGGAGCTATCCACTACAACGCGGTCGCGCCGCCGTTCCAGGGCCACGGCATCGGGACGAGCCAGGTGGCTCGCGTGCTGCAGATATTCCGCGACGAGGGCATGCGCATCGCCTGCGTGGGTACCGGCCTCAACGAAGGCCATGCACCGGCCAGGAGGATGTACGAGAAGGCGGGCTTCGAGCCCGTCATCGAGTACCGCATGTACGCCCGCCGCCTCGACTGACTCCCGGTTTCGGCAGTTCCCCCATCACCGCGCGGACCGGCCAGCATCGCCAGATAGGCTCCAGGAGAACTCAGGCAG
>JALGUJ010000031.1:42595-57242 GCA_029820945.1 Candidatus Zipacnadia bacterium
TCAGGCAGCCGAGACGAGCGGCCGTTGCCTCAGGAGATCAGCCGTGCGGCGTCGGGGAAGCGCTGCCGCACGACCTGAAGCGTCTGCTCGGCGTGGCGCCGCAGCATCGCGATGACGTCGGGGACGCTCACTCCCGCGGCCTGCAGCGATAGCAGCGCCGGCTGCGACGCCATTAGCTCCGCGTCCGACTGCTCCGAGATCTGCCGGGCGTGGCGCAGCAGGTCCACCAGGTTCCCGTAGGCGTCGGTCCCCACGTAGTCACCAGGGCTGCCCAGAACATCGACCATGTACGCCTCCTCCGGCAGTCCCGCCCAAGCCATGCCGATGCGGCGCAGCAGGCACGGGATGCAGCCTCCGCACTGGCGCTGGGCGCGCCCCGCGGCCCAGCACGACACCGTGCTCTGGATCTCCGAGGGCGACAGGTGGGGCGCCAGCACGTCCCGGATCAGCTCGGCCTTGGTCTGGTAGATGAACGGGTTGGTGACCCTCGCGGCCAGGCCCGCGCGCTCGGCGATCTCGTTGAACAGGCGCACCGCCGCCGGGTGGGTCGAGTGCGTGGACATACTGCCCGCGCGCGATGCCGACAGCGGCAGGCCGGCCGTGAGCAGCCCGTTCTCGCACATCAGCGTCTCCCGCACCCTGGTGGCCTCGGCCGTGGCTCCGGCCAGCGCCATGAACAGCAGCGACCTGGCGCGCCGTGACGCCTCCCGCTCCTCGGCGCGTGGGAAGGGCAGCGACTCCTCCCCGCGAGGGTCCGGGGCGATGCTGCAGGGGCACGGGGTACAGGCCGACGGCCAGCGGCGATCGATCGCCGCCAGGGCCGCGTCCTGGGCGGCGTGGGCCGTGGGGTTGCCGGAGCGGTGAATGCTGTAGATTGGGCGCCGCCCGGCTTGCTGCAGCATCACGGCGCCCGCAAGCGAATCCAGCCCTCCCGAGAGCATGCTCACGCAATCGGGCTCGAAGCCCGGGGGCAGCTCAATCTCCCCCGCCGCCTCGGGATCGGTGGCGGGCGCTTCGTAGAAGCTGAGCCTTACGTTGTCGCGGGTGAGCGCGTAGATCAGCCGGGCCAGTTGGGGAGTGAGCTGCCGCCATAGGGCGGGGCGGCGCACCGGGATTGCCAGCTCGATTTGCCTCGGCCAGGCCTCACGCTCGCCACGGCGCACGGCGATGTCGGCGATGTAGAGACCCGCAGCAACGTCCAGGAGGTCAAGCGCGGCTTCGCCGAGGCCGCCGGCGGCCAACGCGTGGATGCAACTCCGGTCGGCCAGCACGTTGGCCCGCTCGGTCCGCCAGTCGATGAGCACCTCGGCGCGAGCCACGTCAGGGCAGCGCGCCGCGGCCACGTCCGCGCGCTCGAGCACCACCGCGATGCGGGAGGGCATGGCTAGCTCCTCCCCGCTCCTAACGTCGCGAGGCCCTGCTCCACGGCGGTAGCCATGACCGGGCCGAGCAGCTCCACGCGCTCTGCCGGCGGCGTGTCGATCGTCGCCGCGATCAGTTCCTCGTACTCCCCCAGGGCCAGCGAGCGCCACGCCTCCCGGCAGTGCACGGCGACGGCGTCCTCGAGGCGGTTCGCGTGGCCGACCGTGGGCAGGCCCTCGCCGCCGATGAAGTCGCCCAGGTCGCGTGCAACGAAGTAGCGGAATGTACGATCTAGGTCGTGGCCGGCGAAGAGGGCGACCACCTCATGGAGCCGCTGCTCCCGGTCGAAGTGGGCGAAGTTGCTCTCCACTTCCGGCGCTGGCAGCTCCATGACGCCGGTGCCGGAGGTGCTCAGGGTGGCGAGGGTGAGGGCGGTGGTGCCGACGGCCTCAAGCGCCAGGTCCCCGAAGCGCGAGGCCAGGCCGTGCCCGGCCACGAGCTGCTCGGCGCGGCCCCGCAGGCCGGCGGCGATCTGGACTGCCGCCGGCTCCGTGCCCACGCCCAGCTCCCCCAGCGCCGACTCAATGCCGTCGCGCGCGACGTGCTGGGCCCCCTCGACGAGGGTGCCAAGGCAGGTCACGACCGCAGCGTCGCTCAGACCCGCGCGCGTCTCGGGCTCCAGGGCCGAGACGATGCGCGACACAACCTGCTCCGGCGACGGCCCCGGCTGCGCGTAAAGCTCGCGCACCCGTCGCCAGCCTTCGGTCTCCGGCGATCTGTGCCAGGTGGAGGTCCCCATGCTCCCCGCGCCTGCGCGCCTTTGGGCTAATGCTGGCCCATTATAGGTACCGCTGCCCTGCCTGCCAAGTCATGCGAGGGAAGTTGCACACCGACGTCTCTCGATGTGTACGGACCCCGCCACGCTATTCGCCGGCGCCGCATTCCTGTCCTCCGGCGGCGTTCCGATGGCCGAGCCATCAGTCCGCAGCCACGGGACGATCCCGTGACAGCGGCGTCCGCCGCGCTCGACCTTGCTGTTGGTCCCCGTAATCCTCTGGAGCGCGTGACGCCCCCACGGCTACAGTCGGGTATCTTTGCGGCCTCGGCTGCGCCTCGTTGCGGTGCGCATGGCAGCGGCTGCGGGCGAGGACGCCGGGGCTTGCCACCAACCGGGAATCCGCTACTCCTGACGCGCGCTACCTGCTGAACCGCACCTCCAGGATGTCGCCGTCCTGGACCTGGTAATCGCGGCCCTCGAGCCGCAACGCGCCGGCCTCCCTGCAGCCCGCTATGGAGCCATGCTCATCGAGGCTCTCGAAGGGGATCACCTCAGCGCGGATGAAGCCCTCGTACATGTCGCTGTGGACCTTGCCGGCCGCCTCGCGGGCGGTGGCGCCGGCGGAGATGGTCCAGCCCCGCGCCTCGTTCTGGTTGGCGGTGAAGAAGGTAATCACATCGAGCAGGTCGTAGCACGCCCTGATGAGGCGCTCGCGCGCGGGTGCCTCCAGATCGAACTCGACCAGGAACTCCGCCATGGTCTCCTCGTCCAGCTCCGCCAGCTCACGCTCCAGCTCGGCGGAGACGGCGATCCACCCCAGGCCGGCCCCCTCGGCCACCGCGCACGCGCCCGTGCACGTCCGGGCCCGGAGGTCCTCGTCGCTCACATTGAAGACCACCAGCAGCGGCTTGGCCGTGAGCAGGTTGAAGCCGCGCAGCACTCGCTCCTCGTCCTCGTGCAGCTCCATGTCCCTCACCAGGGCGCCCTCGCCGAGGTACTCGCCCACGCGCTCGAGGAGGTTCCGCTCGATGCTGCTCTTGTCGCGGACGGACTTCAGCTCACCCTCGATGCGCCGTAGACGGCGCTCGACGATGCCCAGATCGGTGATGGTCATCTCCAGCATGAGGGCCTCGAGGTCGGCGGCGGGGTCCAGGGGGTTCCCTTTGTGGTCGAGGTCGCCGAAGCCCTGGATCACCAGCGCCAGGGCGTCCGCGTCCCCGGCGACCTTGGTGAGGCTGTCATCGCGCGCGGCGTGCTCATCACCGCGAGGGCCGCCGGCAGCTCCATGTAACGCCATGCAGTCCACGAAGGTAACCTCGGGAGGGGTGGTCTTGGGCGATTCGTAGACCTCGGCGATTCTTGGGAGGCGCTCATCTGGCACCTTGACCACGCCGATCCGGGCCTCGGCGCGGCCGATCTCGGCCGGGTCAAGCTCGCGGCCGGTCACGACGTTGAAAAGCGTCGTCTTGCCACTACCCGGCAGTCCGACGAAGCCCACCTTCATGGTGCACGCCCCTTCGCGTGGGAGGTATTGCCAGCCCATCCACCCCTGGCCTCCAAGATGGCCCCAACGAGGCGACGGCGCGTCAGCCACGCCACTGCGGCATCGACGCATCGCACAGGATTGAATCGGCTGGATCGAGCGCCGGCTGCTCTCTGCTCTCGGCCTGAGCAAACCCGACTGACCACTCTACGGTCGCGTCAGGGAACTCGATCTCCAGGCGTGCACAGAAAGGTTCGACAATCACGGGCGACTCGCCTTCCGCCAAGGCGTAGCCACCCGGGACGTACAGGACGATCGCACCCGATGCGCCCGCGGCGCGCTGCGCAAGCCCCGAGAGCGTCAGGCCGTCGGCGTCCCAGCGCACGTCGGCCACATCCACCAGGCCCTGGGTCACGTGCATGGTCGTTGACAGCACACTCGGCCGGTCGGGCAGGCGCATGATGCGCAGGCAGCGGGCGGTCCCCGGCGGAACAGCCACCTCGAAGTCACGAGTGAAGCGCCCCGCCAGCGTCTGATGCCAGAAGTCCCAGACCAGGTGGTCGTCGCCTTCGGACAGGCCCAGATCGGCCAGCCGCACGGTCTCCGTCAGCGTCTCATCGGACCAATTGAGGATCCCCAGCACCTCCCACTCGCCCCACGCCGCCTCGGCGTGCAGGTGCCACAGGCGCGGGTAGTCCCGGTTGTCCACGCCGATGCGGAAAAGGTCGATCGGGCGCGCCGGCACGCCCGATGAGGGGAGGACCAGCGGGACGAGCGCCAGGCGCTCGGGCTGCTGTTCGAGCTCGGGCATGCGGTCGGCGAGGAACATCACGCCGCCGGTGAGCGCGTGCATGGTCACCCGACCGAGCGCCTCGCCGAGAGTCTCGTTCGGGTCGCCGACGATCAGCGAGTCGGGGTTGTTGAGCCAGAAGCGGTCGTGCATGAACCACTTCGTGGCAAGCTCCAGCGCCTCGACCTGCATGTGCCCCCAGTTGCCGGCCGCGTTGCCGATGTCACGAGCGATGCCGATCTCGTTGCACAGCCCCAGGTTGGTGTTCAGCGCGGTGCTGCACGGGCGCAGGATGATGTCTGGCCCCAGCGCTTCGCGCAGGATGCTCATGCCGTGGCGCAGGGTCCGCGCGCCGCCCCAGTTGCCGATGAAGTCGGCCTTGAGGTAGCTGACCCCGAACCCGCGCATCCGGTCGGCGAACTCGCGCAGGAAGGCCTCGCCCGCAGGGGTCCAGGGGTCGATCAGGTGGGTGCAGCCGTGCGGCGGCCAGGTCCAGCGCTCATGTCGGACCCGCGGGCTGCCGTCGGGGTCGCAGATCAGCGCCTCGGGGCGCTCGCGGACGATGGGGGCGAACTCGGAGACCACCGACGGTGCGGCCCACAGCCCCAGCTCGAAGCCCATCCCCTCCAGTCGCTCGGCCAGCCACGGCATGCCGTGGGGGAACTTCTCGTTCACGACCCAGTTGCCGCAGATGTCGCGGTACTGCCAGCCATGATCCGGCTGGATGATGTTGACACCGTAGTGGCGGAAACGGCGCGCGATGACCTCAGCGTTCTCGAGCACCGTCTCCTCGGTCATGGTCAGGCGATAGCCGTACCAGGAGATCCAGCCCGAGGGCATCTCGTCGGGGATCGGCGGCTGCACGTGCGCCCTGACGGCGTCGGCGTAGCGCTCGAGGGCCTCATATGGTGAGGGCCGGCAGTCCAGGAGAACGGGGTCGAAGTCATGCACTTCCCCCGGCGCAAGATCGAGAGGCGTCGAGGTTGCGGCATTGAGCGCAATCTCGTCGCGAGCCGGCTCTGTAGAGACCAGGTTGTCGTGCTCGAACGATAGGAAAGAGCAGAGGAAGCAGAGATCAGCCGCGGGGTCGTAGACCGCGCAGATACCGCGGCAGGTGCGGGCGGCGTCCAGTCGCGCGATATGTGTTCCGCCCTGGCTGCCGCTGTCCACGTAGACAGTGGGAGCGTCATGCCCCCCGCCCAGATCGCCCAGGGATAGGCGCGCGTCGCCGAGCAGCGACAGGTCACGAACCGAGAGCGGCCGATCGGCGAGATTCGCGAGCTGCGCGCTTACGACGACATGGGTCGGCTCCGAGCCGAGCCGCACTACCAGCTCAATGCGCGCAAGGTCGCCAAGTTCGCACGTCACGACAAGCGCGTCGCCGGAGCCGAGCGCGTCGTCCACGCTCCAGCGCCTCACGGTTGTCACCCAGCCGTCACTGCCGGGGCCGAGCGCCTCGCCGTCGATGGTCACGCGCGGGCCGGCGCACCGCAGTTCGGCGCCGTGGGCGGGCCAGCGGATGGTCAGACCCTCCGGCGAGGCAGAGACCGCGAGGTCGGGGCCCGTCAAGAGGTCGGCGTCGGCAGAAGCTGCCATCTGCAACATCCCCGGTGCCAACGTCGCGATGAGAAGCCAGAGCGACGCGCGCAATGCGACCACCTCTCGCCACCCCGCGGATCATGCGAGCTTCGGCAGCACCTCTCGCAACTCATGGGCTGAGATCGGCCCCTCGCGCAGGATCCGCGGCGGTGAGACGCTGAGGTCTACCACCGTTGAGGCGAGCCCACCCTCACAGCGGCCCGTATCGACCACGACAGTGACGTGCGCGAGGAGCTCATCGGCCAGCTCCTCTACCTCGCACGCGGGCGGCTGGAAGCTGAAGTTCGCGCTGGTAACCGCCAGCGCACCCCCACATGCGGCCACAATGCTGCGGGCCAGGGCATTGGCGGGAAGCCGCAGTCCCACCGTGTCTCGGCCGCCCGTGACGGCGGCAGGAACGTCATCCGAGCGCGGGACCACCACGGTCAGCGCGCCCGGCCAGAAGCGGTCGAACAGTGCGCGAGCCTCGGCCGACGGCTTGCCTCCGATCAGCCTCACGGCGCCCTCGACCGAGCTCACGAGCACCGGTACGGCCATGCGGCGCGGCCTCCCCTTCGCTTCGTAGAGGCGGCGGATCGCGTCGCGATTGCGCGGGTCCCCCGCCAGGCCGTACACGGTGTCCGTTGGCATGACAACGATTTCACCGCGGGCGACGGCCCGGGCACAGGCGGCCGCCGCATCATCGGCCGAAGCGGGCGGCACCCTCACAAGCGACGGTCCGTCCCTCATCGCTCGCCAATCCCCAGCACGCCGGCGACGGCCCGGTCGATGCTGCCCAGGTCCTTGCGGATGATGACCTCCCGTGCCCGCAGCGCATTGCGCATCAGCTTCGCGACCTCGGTGGCCTGCCCCTCCCCGACCTCGAGGGCGACCGCGCGCAGCGCCGGGAGCAGCCGGCACTGCTCGACGATGGTACGGTGGGCGCCCATGCCATCGGCCGCCGTGTCGATCAGCGCCTCACGAGGCTCGTGCTCGCGGATTTCCGCCATCAGCCCCGGGAAGTCGCGCTCCCGGACGTACGGCGGGTTGCTCACGATCATCTCGACCGTCCCGGCCCATCGCGTGTCATGCAGGGGTTCGAGCCACGGGCCGCGAGCCAGGGCGACGCGATCGGCCAGGCCGTGAAGCGCCACGTTGTCCTCCGCAAGCTCCAGCGCTGCCCCGGAGGTGTCGGTTGCGAGCACCTGAAGGTTCGGGCGTTCGAGGGCCAGGGCGAGAGCGATGGCCCCGGTGCCGGTACCGATGTCCGCCAGGCGGGTCAGTTCCAACTCGTCGATGAGCTCCAGCGAGAGATCAACGAGGGCCTCTGTGTCGGCGCGGGGGATAAGGGCACGCGGGTCGCAGATGAGCTCGTAGCCGTAGAACTCGGTGCTGCCGACGATGTACTGCAGCGGCTGGCGGCGGCACCGGCGGACCAGCAGGGTCTCGTAGGCCGCCATCTCCTCCCCCGTGAGCAGGCGCATCTGTTGCATGGTGAGCTGGGACAGAGGGACGTCGAGGAGATGGGCCGCAAGGGCCCGTGCGTCGAATTCTGGCGTGTCCACCCCGGCCTGCGCCAGCCGCCGCTGCGCGTCATTAAGCGCCTGCTTGAGCTTCATGGGAGAGGGCGCTTACAGGCTCTCGGCCAGCGCCTCGAGCTTCTGCTTGCGCTCGTGTTCACCGAGAGCCGCCAGCAGTGAGTCGATCTGGCCCGCCATGATCTCGGGCAGGTTGTGGAGCGTCAGCCCAATGCGATGGTCCGTCACGCGGTCCTGCGGGAAGTTATAGGTCCGGACCTTCTCGGAGCGGTCGCCGGTCTTCACGGCCGCCCGGCGCTGGGCATCGAGCTGCTCGGTCTGCTTCTGTTGCTCGTGCTCGTAGAGACGGGCGCGCAGGACTGTCAGCGCCTTCTCGCGGTTCTGCTTCTGGGACCGCTCGTCGCGCGATGCGGCCGTGATGCCCGTGGGCGTGTGCGTCACGCGGACGGCCGTCTCGTTCTTCTGCATGCTCTGGCCGCCGGGGCCGCCGGCGCGGAAGGTGTCCCACGACAGGTCCGAGGGGTTGATCTCGACGTCCACCTCCTCGGCCTCGGGCAGCACGGCGACCGTGGCGGCCGAGGTGTGAATGCGCCCCTGCGACTCCGTCTTGGGGACGCGCTGGACCCGATGAACGCCGGATTCATGCTTGAGGATATCGTAGGCACGCGTGCCCCGCACGTTGAAGATGATCTCCTTGTAGCCGCCCACGGCGCCCTCGTTCGCCGAGATGACCTCCAGCTCCCAGCCCTGCCGGGCCACGTAGTGTTGGTACATCTCGAACAGGTCCCCGGCGAAGAGCGCCGCCTCGTCACCTCCCGTGCCCGCCCGGATCTCCACGATGGCATTGCGGTTGCGCATCGGGTCGGGAGGTATCAGCAGCAGGAGGAGGTCCTCTTCCATCGCGGCGATGGCCTCTTGAGCCTGCGCCAGCTCCGCGCGGAGGAACTGCTGCATCTCATCGTCCTCCGTGGACTCGAGCATGGCCGCGGCGTCCCTGGCTGTGGAGAGGTGCGACCGGTACTCGCCCAGCTTGTCCATGGCCGGCTCCAGCTCGGAGTGGCGCACCGACAGCTCGCGCAGGCGGTTAGGGTCGCTGAGAACCTCCTGCGTGGTGAGCTGCTGCTGCACGTCCTCAAATTCCTCTTCCAGGCGCTCAAGCGCCGCCAGCAGGTCCATTGGTGCCAACTCCGTGCCAGCCGCAAGCTGCAAGCGTTAAGCTGCGGGCAAACGGCCCGAGGGACGCAGAGCGAGGCCCGTCACGGCTCGCCCTCAGCGGCCCCCGGCCCCTCCCCCGGCAGGGCCCCCGCGACGGGCGGCTCCTCGTGCCGGATGATCCGGCCGCCGGCGCCGATGCTCACTCGCTCGGGCTCCGGGAAGCCCTCGGGCAGTGCGACCTCCGGCGCAACCGCCGCGAGCGCATAGATCGCGACCTCAATCTGCTCGGGCTCCGGGCGGCGGGTGGTCAGCTTCTGCATCAGCAGGCCGGGGGCGGCGAGAGCCCTTGCGAACAGACTGTGGCGGTGCCGGCCCGCGTAGTGGATGATCTCGTAGGCGATCCCCGCGATGGGCGGCAGCACGGCCAGTCGCAGGAGCAGTCTCAGCCACAGCTCGGGCCAGCCCAGGAAGCAGTTCACAAGGATCTTCACCACGATCACCACGAGGATGAACGCGGTGCCGCAGCGCGGATGCAGCGGGCTCTGACCACGCACGGTGGCCACGGTTACCCGGCCCAGCTCCTCGAACGCGTTGACCGTGGCATGCTCCGCGCCGTGATACTCGAACACGCGCCTGATGTAGGGGATCAGGGAGATGCCGCCTATATAGCCCACGATCACGATGAGCCGTATGAGCCCCTCGACCAGGTTGCGCAGGAAGACCTCGCCGAAGGCGCCGCCCACTGTCGCCTGCTGTGCACCGAGGACCCAGTCCACCGCCCAGGCAGGCAGGAGCACGAAGAGGCCGATCCCCAGCGCCAGCGCCGGGAGCATGGTCAGCCAGAGGACCTTCTCGCCCAGGTTCTCGCCGCCGGCGTCGGCGGCGGTGACCCGGGGCGCCTGCTGCTGGGCGTCGGCCTGTTCCTGGCCTGCGCTGCCCTGCCGAGCCTCATCCTCCAGGGCGACGTTACCGGAGAAGTTCAGCGACTCGAGGCCCATGGTGAGCGAATCAAGCAGCACGACGTTGCCACGAACCATCGGCCACTTCGCCCAGGCGTAGCGCTGGCCAAGGGTGTTGAGCTGGCGAGTGCCGACAATGACGCTGTCGTCCATACGCCGCACCGCGGTGGCGTACGCGGTCTTCGAGCGCATCATGACGCCCTCGAGGACAGCCTGCCCGCCGTAGAAGTGCTGGTCCTTGTCACTCATGGCAGCGGGAACCAAGCGGCCTCAGCCCGACCGGGCTGAGGCCAAGGCGAAGCGCTGCGAAGCCGGCTACTGCTGCCCGGCCTCGTCCTCTTCGTTGGGATACTGGTCCTGCAGTCCGTAGCGGCGGATGAACTTCTCGACCCGGCCCTCCGTGTCCACGATCTTCTGCTTGCCGGTGTAGAACGGATGGCACTGGCTGCAGATCTCGACCCGGATCTCAGGCTTGGTCGAGCGTGTCTTGAAGGTCGCGCCGCACGCACACGTCACGGTGGCCTCCACGTATTCGGGATGGATGTCAGGCTTCATTACCGTATCCTCCGCACCGCGGAGCGGTGACTTTCACACATAAGGCCCACGACCTTTGGCAAACGGGCCGTGGGCACCTCAAGTATACCACAGCGCTCGGCGGCACGCAACCATTTCACAGGCAGCGCAGGGCATCCAGATTCCTGTGGATGACACACGGACGCCCCCATCCGCAGGTCGTTGCTCTGCAGGCGTTCGCGCCGCAACGGGGTTGGCCTCACCCCCCGATCCCTCCCGCCCAGGAGCGGGATACGCAGGCACGGGACGTCGCCGCTCGGTGCGCGCATCCACACGAATCTGGATGCTGCCCAGGCGGCGCCGGGCGGCCTCAGCCAACTCCGGGCAGATCAAGCTGACCCGTGTCCTCGGGTGCCGCCCTGCCATAGCGACCGCCCCCTCCCGCCTGCAGCGGTAGGCTCCCCTCCCGCGCCCGCACGATGAGATCGGCGATGCGATGGCCCACCGTCTGCCCGATCTCCTCACGCGTCGCCTGGTGCAACACCGCCATCTCGGAGCCGAAGCGGTTGATGAGTCGATTGAGGGTCACGGTGCCCACGCCCGGGACAAACTGCAGCGGCACCTGGTAGTGGTACGGTGGGCGGTGCGCGGGCGACCGTGCCTCGGGGTAATCGGCGATCTGCACTATCCTGTCCAGCACGCCGCGCGTCACGTTGTCAGAGCCACAGCGCTCGCACTGGAGCACGGGTGGCTCGCCGCGCGCGGTATGCTCGCAGTCGTCGCAGAAGGTGCGGTGATACTTGCCCAGCCGCGGGTCGAGCCCGAAATTGGCCACTACGCCGCTGTCCTGCTGTCGCAGCAAGGCACGCCGCAACTCCTCAAAGGTTGGCGCCTCCATCGCGATGATGTTGTACTCGCGCCCGATCTTGGGCAGCGAATGCGCGTCAGAGTTAGACAGGAAGGTCTTCTCGGACAGCTCGCCGATGCGGTCGGCGAGGTAGCTGTCGGCCGACAGGCCCAACTCGATGGCCGGCACCCGCTCCCAGGCCTCCCCGAACATCTCCGACAGGCGGCTCACACAAGCGCCATATGGGCTGCGGTGCGGTGTGAAGCAGTGCGCGGGGACGAAGAGGGCGCCGAGGCCCTCAGCCAGCTCCATCAGCTCAGCGGCGGGCATCCTGCATGCCTGAGAGCTCAACTCCACGTTCGTGACATGCCGCTGCATTTCGGCCGAGAACCGCTGCAGCGCGCCGATGGTGGGGAAGTAGCTGACGTGATGGGACTGGCCGCGGGCGACCTCACAGGTCTCGAACTCCGCGGCGGGGATGACGGTGACCGGAGGCCCCCCACAACTCCCGGCCCGGTAACGAAGGCCGCCTGCGGGCTGCTCGACCATCTCGCCGGTGTCGAGAAGTGCGAGGATGTCTTCGAGCACCGGCGGCGAGGCGCAGTCAACAACACCGACCACATCGATGCCCTTGCGCCGGGCGCACTCAATAGCGATGTTCTCGAAGGTCAGGTCACGGGCCGCCGTGATCTTCACCGGCCTGCCGTTCCCCGACCGTCCTATATGAACATGCAGGTCGCAGACGTAGAGCATCTCAGCGGCGTGCCGCAACTCCTCGATCCGGGCGTTGTGGCGATCTGCGGCTTGCCGCCGCAGAAAGGTCAGTTCCCCAACTCGCGCGGTCTGACGGTGCAGGTGGGGCACATCTGCAGGCACAGCTCGTATGTCGTCTCGACCATCCGGCCGCCGTCGAACAGCATCACGTGCGCCTCGCCGATGCGCCTGTCGCCGATCAGCCCCCGCTGGCGCATCTCGGCCTCGATCGCCTGCCACTCTATCTTGCACGCGCCCGGGCCACGCCACAGCACTGCGCGAGCGTCGATGACGGCGCCGTCCGGGAGGCGCACCTTGCGCACGAGCTGCCTGTAGCCCATGCACCGGACGCCGGCGCGCGTCTCGGCGATATGGGCGGCGGTGCACGTGTTCATGCCAACGCCCAGCATCAGGATCTTGCCGCCCGACGAGGTGAGCTTTCCGAGCGGGCTCCGCTCATCGAAGGTCTTCAGGTCAAGGTGCTCGCTCGTGAGCCACTCGGCCCGGGGACCAATGGCGGCGTAGGGGTGAGTGGGGTGCAGGGACCGTGATGCCTCGGGCCGCTGGCGCACCTCCTCGGTGATGGCCCCGTTCACGGAGCGCGTCGTCTTCGGGTCGAAGATCTCGCTGGAGTCGTCAAAGGCCTCCCGGCACATGTGATTGAAGGTGGGCACCATCAGCGTGCCCTCACGCCCAATTGCATCGAGCAGGGCGTCCACGACGGCCTTCGCGCCGCCCTCAACGTATCCGAAGCTCGATAGCGAGCTGTGAACCTGAACCATGTCGCCGGGCGCGAGCCCAAGAGCCCGCAGCCCGGCGGCGATGTCGTCTCGTGTTACCACGGTCTTGCCGGTGGCTTCGTAGCGGGACACCGCAGTGTCTCCAGAATCAGAATTCGATGGCGCCGCAGAGAGCGACACGGTCCTTCCAGTCAAGGGCCGACGCGGCCTCCAACCGCAGCCCGCCGAGCCTCAGCCCGAGGCCGAGCGTCGGCAGCCCATCGCCGTAGCCGAGGCGCAGGGAGGCGCTGCTCGACAGCGGCACCGCCATGCCCACCGCTAGGTCTGAGCCCACATCGTTGGCCTCCGTGACGTTGTGGACGTCCACCGCGATGATCGCTCCGTCGGGAGCGGTGTAGCAGTAGCCTGCGTCCACGGACGGCTCCAGGTCCATCTCGATCGTGGTCGGTCCCTCCGTGCCCTCAAGCGACATGTCGAAGGACGGGTTGGTCACGTTGCGGCCGACCAGGGCCCAGCGCGAGCGATCATCGGGCGCGTAGATGACGCCGACATCAACCGTGAAACTGGTGTCTGTATCGCCGTCGCCTTCCGGGTTCACCAGCGTGGGCTCCTCGCCACTGACATGGGAGGCGTATCCCTCGCCCCGTGCGACGGCCATCCCGGCGAGCCGTCCGCAGACGCCGACGTCCCACTGAGGCCCCAGGCTCCTCCCGTAGGCCAGGCCGGCTCCGCCCTGAGCGCCTCCCGCCGCAGTGAAGTCCACACGTTCGGAGACATCCGCGACGCTCGAGTAGTCCAGCACGGCGTCCACACCGCCGATGATCCAGGTGCCGAGGGCGAAGTTGCCGAGCTCAATAGCTGAGATGAAGCCGGCATTGCCCTCGACCGGCACGTTGTCGTTCCGGCGTGCCACGTCCCTGATGATGTCGAAGTCCCCCGTGGACAGCGGCCCCTCGTCCTGCTCGAGGATGTCGGCGAGGTCGAGAAGCTCGTCCACCGTGTCGATGTTCTCGGACGCGCCGCCGAAGGAGGTATACAGCCGTATCCCCCTGTGGGACGCAAGCGCGGCCGGGTTCCAGTAGAGGGCCGTGCCGTCATTGGCGACGGCTACGAAGGCTCCACCCATGCCGGTGGCCATGGTGCCGACGACGGAGCTGAGACCGGCCTGGGCCCGCGCTGCGTCGCCCTGGGCCCCGGCGTCTGTCACGAAAGCGAGTGTCATTGCGGCGACGAGCGTCGCTACAAGCAGTCGTGAACGGTCCATCGAATTGCGCCTCCTTGCGACGAAGTGATACTGCTGTACATGCAGGCCACTGAACGGGTCCTCTCCCCAGCAGAGTCCCGGCGGGCTAGCTCAGGTTCGAAAGGCCGCCGGCCTCCGGGTAGCGGGCCCGGATCAGAATCGCCTCGAGCATGCCGCGGTTCGCCTGGGGGTTCTCCACGCACTCGACGATGCGCGCGTGGTCCAGTCCGTTGATCCGCGCGTTCATTGCCTTGAGCACGTCCATGCAGTTGATCAGGGCACGCTCAACCGGGATGCGTTCGGGGTTGATGTCGATGCCGAAGTGCTCCTGGTAGCCGCACATCTTGAGGGCGTAGAGCGCCGCCTCCGTCTGCTCAGGATAGACCACTCCGACATCCAGGTCCTGATCGTAGTTGCCCAGCGGCTGGGAGTTCCAGTGGGTGTGACCGAGCCGCCCGTACTCGCAGACGAGACTGAAGGCGTAGGCCAGGTCCTCCAAGGCCATCAGCATATGGCCGACTTCGGGGTTGAGGCCCATGAGCGCCGCTCCGCCCTGAAGCAGCCGCGCGTTCTCGTCGCTGCCCAGCAGACCCTCTACCTTCTCGCACAGCAGCAGCGCCTCGGAGGTCGTGCCGTAGATGATGTTCGGCCGGGGCTCATACGGCTTCGGCTCGATGCAGATGCGCACCCCGGGGACCGCGTCCATGGCCTCGGCCAGTCCCTCGGCGAACCGATCGCGGGCGGCGACGTGGTTCTGGCCGAAGGTGTTGTCGAAGCCGTCGATACCCGGCCAGACGATGGAGAACTCGGTGTCGAGCTCCTTGTTGATCTCAAGCGTGGTGATGGTCCGGTCGATGGCGGCGCGGCGCGCAGCCTCGATGGGCGAGGACAGCGAGCCGAACTCGAAC
>JALGUJ010000143.1 GCA_029820945.1 Candidatus Zipacnadia bacterium
TAGATGCGCTCGTAGTTCTCGGCTACCACGCGCGCAAACGGCGGCCGCTCGCCACTGCCTGGGGGCGTCCCCTCGTCCTCGTCGCCGGGCACCCGGCGGGCCTGCGCGCCGCTGTTGCCGTTCATCTTAGACAGCGACTCCCTGCATGGGGTTGCGGCGGCCCCCACGCCGCCGGCACCCGGCACTCAGAAGCTGCGAACATACTCCACGAAGAACCGCTTGTCGTTCGTCTCGTCGGTCCGGTAGCTCAACTCGAACTGCCGCTGCACCGTATAGGACACCCCGAGATCGTACTCCTGTGACGACCCCGTCACGCACGTCTTGTAGGTGATGAGCAGGTCCTCAATCACATAGCCTCCGAGCCGCACCGCGACCGGCTGGTCGAGCGCGAAGCTCACCTCGAGCACCGAGAGGCCCAGCATCTCCTTCAGTTGCTCCTGGAAGGGCTCGAAGACGTAGTGCCTGAAGGCCGCCCCCAGCGCGGTCACGAACTGCTCGGTCATCACGTCCTGCAGATCGCCGGCGATGGCCGCCGCTCCGCCGCCCGTGAACGGAGCGGTGCCCAGCAGCGCGTAGATCTGCTCCTCGGCCAGCGGCGGCGTCGAGCTCGCCTGCACGTGGATGTTGTTCGGCAGCGTCCCGCTGACGTCGAGCAGAATCTCCACGGGGCCGACCTGCCGACCGTCGATGACGGTCGAGTCGATCGTCCGCGTCGCCGTGGCCCACACGCGCCCCTCCATGTCCAGCGGCACCGGCGGCGGCTGCCGTCCCCGCATCCCCAGCGAGGGCCTCACCAGGAAGCGCACCCCGGCGGTCTCGATCTTCAGAGCACCACCGGGCATCCTTGCTTCGCCCTCCTGCACCTCGACCAGCCCCTGCACCGTCGGCCGTTGCGGCGTTCCCTTGACCCAGACCGCCCGGTCCGTTGGCTCCAGGGGGGCGACCATCCCCGTGGTCTTCACGCGCACGTCCGGGCCGATCGCCAGCGCAACGTCAATATGGGGCTCAGGGAAGCGATCCGACATCCCCTGCAGCTCGCCCTCCCCCTCGCCTCCACGCCGCGGGATGCCGAGGATAGCATGGGAGATCTCCATCCCGCCCTCGATCGCCACCGGCTTGCCTTCCGCCGGGTTGCGCATGGTGATCTTCCCGTCCACCTTGCCCAGGAACAGGTCCCCGTAGCGCGGCCTGGCGTCATCCGCCTCGATGACCAGGTCGAAGTCGTTGAGAGCGAACTCCTCGGGCAGGAAGCTGGTCAGCCCCACTGTACCGTTCACGACCACCTTGCCCTTGCCGAAGTCGGCCCCCAGATCCTCCACGGTCAGGAGCTGCTCCCCCGGCTCGCGCGTCTTCAGTGTCACCGTCCCGCGCAACTTGCGGGCGGTCAGGCCGTCCGACCCGAAGCTCTGCTGCGGCGCCGCCACCGTCGCGGTCAGGTCGAAGTCGTTCATGACCAGGCGCGCCATGTCGTACTCGGACATCTCGGCCCGCCCCCCCACCTCCAGCGTGGTGCTCTCCGCCCGCGCGGACAGCTCCTTCACCTCGACCAGCGTCTTCCCGCCCAGGCCCGTGAAACTGACATCGAGCACCAGGTCCTCCACCGGACTGCCCAGCCACGGCGTCTCGATGGTCGGCGCGTTCACCCTCACCTGACCGTTCAGCTCCGGGCTGTCGGGCGTGCCCGTGACCTTCACCAGGCTGTCGAGCGTCCCCGTTGCATTCACCTCGGCCAGCGGCGACGGCTCGTCGCCGCCACCGCCCAGCGCATCGGCGATGAGCGGCGGGAAGATGCCCAGGTCCGTCTTCTCCGCCTTCGCGACCACCTCGAGCCCCACCCCGGACGGCACCCGCTTGGTGTCCCAGTCGAATGGGATCGTGCCGTCTACGAAGATCTCCTCCTCACCCTCACGGATCACCAGGTCGCTGATGTCCAGCCTCTCGCCATCGTAGCGGATGATCGGCGCCGATATCACGTCGAAGCGCACGCCGTGCGCCTCCGGCTCAATAATGTCGATGCTGCCCATCAGCTCCGGCGCCGTGATCGACCCCAGTGCCTGCACGGTCAGGTTCAGCCGGCCGCCCGTCGAGTGCACTGCCGCGGGCAGCCAGGGGCGCAGGATCGCCAGGTCCAGCGCCGAAACCTCGGCCAGCGCGTCCAGGTCGCCATGCGGCTCCCAGGACCCCGATGCGGTGATGAGCGCGTCCCCCTCGGTCGCCTCGATCCACCCCTCCAGCGACGAGTGCTCGACTGTGCCCGCATGCAGAGTCGCGTCCGGAAGGGCCCTTCCCTCGAAGGCCGCCCCGCGCACGGCCACGTCCACCTCGCCGGACATCGCCTCCAGCACTGCCGCCACGGCATCCTCCGGCTCCCGCTCGCCCTCGGGCAGCTCCGGGATCAGCCCCTCGACCGCCACGCTGCCGTCCATCCGCCCGCTGCAGCGCATCGACAGCGACTGCAACTGCTGCCAGAGCGGCTGGCCCGGCTCCTCCGCCTCCCCCGCAGGCTCCTCCGCGTCCTCCGCCGCCTCCTCCAGCTCCTCCAGGCGCTCGGCGATAGGCACGCCGAGGCGCAGCAGCTCGGCGATCGATACGTCGTCAAACTCGACTCGCGAGGGCATGATCCTGCGCTCGTCCAGCCGCATGCGGCCCTCAAGCGCCATCGTGCCGCCGGCCAGCGCCAGGGTCGTCCGGCGCAGCATCAGCGCGTTCGCGTCGAGAACCACCCACGCCTCGACCTCCCCGATCTCCTCATTGCCCAACTGCAGGTCGGTCGCCTGGACCTGGGCCATGCCCTTCAGGTCATCGAGGGGGCCCTGCAGGCTCAGGTACGGCAGATCGACGCGCCCGCTCAGCGGCAGCCCGACCTCCTGCCAGGGCGCCAGGTCCTGCAGCATCACGTTCTCCGCCCGCACGCTTGCCGAGACCATCCGCTCGTCATACAGCGACGTCACGCTGGCCTCGCCCGTGACCACCGCGTCGCCCACCGGCACGCGCATCTCGTCCAGCTCGAGCACATCCCCCTGCAAACTGACGCGCAGGATGGCGCCGTCGCTGGCGGCGGTCTGGTAGCGGGCGTAGTCGAGGTAGACCTCGCCGCGGGCGCTGGGGCGCTTGATCGTGCCACCCAGGTCGATCTCCGCCCGCACCGCGCCCGCCAGGTCCTCCCGCTCGATCTTCGCCAGGTCCAGCGCCCTGTCGTCCACGGGCCCGGCGAGCGTCACGGTGCCCTCGATCTCGGCGTCACGCTCCTCCAGGTCGATCCCGCTCAGCTCGCCCGCGACGCGGGCGACGATGCGCCCCCTGGACGCGTAGAGCTCATGCACCTGGACGCTGCTCAGGTCGGCCCCTGCACTCAGGCCGGCCACCACTGCGTCGGCCCAGTAGTCCTGCGTCCCGGCCCCGAAGCCGCGCACGCTCGCCTCGATCGTCGCGGTCTCGATCGGCCCGTGCGCCGAGCCCGTCACGAATGCCTCGCCGCGCAGGCCCCCGACCTCCAACTCGTACCGCTCGGCCACGGCCGCCAGGTCCACGCCACCGACGCCGAAGCTGGCGGCCACGTCGCCCTCGTAGGGAATCGCGCCCCTCAGCCAGCCCGTGCCCAGCGGGTCCTCGAAGACCGCCCCCCGCACCTGCACCCCATCGCCGTCCGCCACCACCAGCCCGCGTAGCGACTCGACGCCGTAGTCCTGATACTTCGGGCCCTCCACGCTCGCCTGCGCGACCACCAGCGGCCGGCCCGCCTCATAGGTCACCACGAACGGCGCGGAGACGGAGCCCGCCGCCCCCTCGGCGGCCTCCAGTCCCGGCAGGTCCTGCAGCCGCTCCAGGCCGAACCGATCGATCTCCCCGGACGCCCACACCCACGGCCCTTCGGCGCCCCCCAGGTCCACCACCGCGTCGGCGGACAGCTCCGCACCCATCGGCCGCGCCTGCAGGTCGCTCACACGTAGGACATCCTGCGCCATCGCAAGATTCGCCTGCAGCTCCTCGACCGTTACAGAGCCGACCTCCACGCGCGGCAGATGCACCCGGGTCTGCGCGAGAGGGACCTCGTCCGACCACAGCACGTCGGCCTGCACGTCCTCCAGCGGCGCCAGCGCCAGCGGGCCCTCCATCTGCCCGGGCAGCATGGCCTCGATCGGCCGCGTGTCGAGCGCCTCTGCCTGCGCCACCTCAGCGCGCGCGCGCAGGCTCGGGCGCGACAGGTCCAGCAACTCCACGCGCAGGTCCACCGGGCCGGCCAGTATCTCCCCCACGTCCGCGTCGGCGTACCGCACCTCGCCGGGAACTCCCACCTCGGCGGCCAGGTTCGCCTCGGCCACCGGCCCGGTCAGCCTGCCGCTGACCAGCACGGGTCCGGCCACCGACACGCCCTCCACCCGCCGCTGCACCTCGGGGCTCAGATCCGGCGCCAGCTCCATCAGCTCTTCGGGACTCACGGCGCTGGCGTCGAAGGCCAGGTCGATGACCGGCGACTGGAAGTCGGCGACGAAGCCGTCGGCCTCGACCTTCAGGCCGCCGCTGCGGGCGCTGAGCCGGTGCACATCCACACCGTCCATGGTCACCGTCGCGTCGGCCTCGGCCACGATGCGCCTGCCGCCGAGCGCCGCGAGCCGCAGCGCCGCGTCTCGGGCCGTCGCGTGCGCGCACAGGGACACGTCGGACTCGCCATCCGCGCCCGGCATCACGCCGATGGAGGCCGAGACGTCCGCCCGGCCTCGCTCGATGCGCACGTCGCGCGTAGGCGAGAAGAGCCCGTACCAGTAGGCCGCATCCAACTCGCTCACCCGCAGGTCCAGCCAGGCGAAGCCGGTCTCCATCTCGCTCTGAACCTCAAGGGCGATCGAGCCGAAGCGCCCGAGGCGCTCGCGGGCCGAGGCGACGACCTCGACCCAGCCCATCTGCCGCATGTCAACGTCCGCGTTGATGCCGACGAGCTCGAGATTGACCGCGCCGCCCGGCCCCGCGGGCAGCGCCAGGTCATCGTACATGACGGCCGAGTCGGTGATGTGCACTACGCCCCGGAACCGCTCCTCCGGAGGTACGGGCGGGCCCTCCGGCATGATCTTCTGCAGGTTCAGCTCGCCCGCCTCGTCCCGCACCACGTGCACCCATGCCCCGTCCAGCTCCACGCGGTCGATCCCTGCCGCCGGCGCCACCTCCCCGCGGGCGATCCCCATCAGGTCGAGGTCAATGCGCACCCGCCTGGCCGTTGCGAGCACACCCTCAGACAGCCAGCGCCCCTCAGCCAGCGCCAGGTCCCGCGCCTCGACCCCGTTCAGCGACAGATCGGTGACGGGGCCGAGCTCCACCTGACGGTCCAGGGTGTCCGCGATCTGCTGCGCCGCGAGGAGCTGAAGCCACTGCCTCCAGCGATCCTCAGGCGACATGACGCTGCGCCCCGCCTCGAACAGCAGGGCGCCGGTGGTCGCGAGGATAAGAAGAATAGTTACCAGGCGATTGGTCATAATCTGCCCAGGCGCATGATATGACCGATGCGTCTTCGGCCGATCAGTCAGCCGTCACGACGGCTCCTCCGCCGCTTCGCGCGCGCGATAGCTGCTGCGCACGAACGGCCCGCTCAGGACGCGCTTCAGGCCGCGATCCAGCCCCATCCGCTCGAGGTGCTCGAACTCCTCGGGTGGCACGTAGCGGGCCACGGGCAGGAGCGCGGGTGAGGGGCGCAGGTACTGGCCTATGGTGACGATGCTGCATCCCGCGTCGGCGAGGTCCTCCAGCGTCTCGCCGACCTCCTCCAGCGTCTCCCCCAGCCCGACCATCAGGCCGGACTTGATGAGGGCCCCCGACGCCGAAGCCCCGGCGCGCCGCAGCACGGTCAGCGATCTGTCGTAATCCGCCTGCGGCCTCACCGTCGTATGCAGGCGGCGGACGGTCTCGACGTTGTGGTTGAAGACGGTCGGCCGCGCGCGCAGCACCCGAGCCAGCGGCTCCTGGCGCCCGCCCAGGTCCGAGGTGAGCACCTCGATGCGCACGCCCGGCAGCCGCCGGCGCAGGGCCTCCATGGTCCGCACGAACTGACCCGCGCCGCCGTCGGGCAGGTCGTCGCGCGTGACGCAGGTCACCACCACGTAGCGCAGGCCCAGGCGGGCGGCGGCCTCGGCCACCCGCTCCGGCTCCTCCGGATCGACCGGCTCGGGCCTGCCGTGCCTGACCGCGCAGAAGCGGCAGTTGCGCGTGCAGGTGTCGCCGAGGATCATGAATGTGGCGGTGCCGGAGCTGAAGCACTCGCCGATGTTCGGGCACATCGCCTCCTCGCAGACGCTGTGCACGCCGCAGTCGTGCAGCAGGGCGCGGGTCCTGCGCGCGAGGCTGGCCTTGCCCGTCTTGACCTTCAGCCAGTCCGGCATGCGTCCCGGCCGGACCGCCCTGCTTGCCTCACCGTGCGGCAATCTCCCGGCTCCTCCCATGGGGTATCTACTGCACCGCGCCCCGCCCGCAGGCGTCAAACAACGCGCCTCCCACCGGGAGGCGGCGACCGCCGGAGGGCATTTCCTTCCCGCGCCCGCCGATACCTGTTCCGCGCGGGCCCGTCGGCAGATGACTGCGGGAGGGGCGCAACGATCCGGCGGCGCGTCGGTCCGCTCGGGCGGAGGGCGCGCGGGCGCCTACAGCACTCGGCCGGCCGCCTCGCAGAAGGCCGGCAGCTCGCCCATCAACTCCTCGAAGACCGGGGGCGTCAGCGACTGGTAGCCGTCCACCATCGCCTCCTGTGGCCGCCGGTGCGTCTCGACCAGCAGGCCGTCCGCGCCCGCCGCGACCGCCGCCTTGCACAGCGACGGGACCATCCAGTCGTGCCCGGAGGAGTGGCTCGGATCGACCACCACCGGAAGGTGGCTGAAGCGCTTCAGGGCGATGACCGCCGAGATGTCCAGGGTGTTGCGCGTGGCGGTCTCGAAGGTGCGTATGCCGCGCTCGCACAGGATCACGTCGTCGTTGCCCTCCACCACGACATACTCGGCCGCCTGCAGCAGGTCCTCGACCGTTGCGGACATCGCCCGCTTAAGCATCACCGGGCGATCGACCTTGCCAAGCTCAGTCAGGAGCGCGAAGTTCTGCATGTTCCGCGCCCCGACCTGGTAGATGTCGGCGACCTCATGCAGCATCTCGATGTCCCGCACATCCACCACCTCGGTGACGAAGGGCAGCCCGGTCTCCTCCTTGACGGCCCTGGCGATGGGCACCCCCTCCTCCCGCAGCCCCTGGAACTCGTGCGGCGAGGTGCGGGGCTTGAAGATGCCCCCGCGAAGCACGTGCCCGCCCGCCTCCTTCACGTACTGCGCGATCTCCGCGAACTGGTCGTAGCTCTCGACCGCGCACGGCCCCGCCATGACGATGAAGCGCTCCCCACCGATCTCCAGCCCATCGGCGATCTCGATGACCGAGGACTCCGTCTTCACCTCGCGCCCCACGAGCTTGTAGGGCTTGAGAATCGGGATGATCTGCTGCACGCCGGGCATCGTCTGCAGGACCTCGACCTTGTCCTGCGTCTTCTCACCCACCACAGCGATCACGGTCTTCTCCACGCCGTAGATGGGATGCGGCTTGAAGCCGAGAGACCTGACCTTCCCGATCAGGTCCTCAACAATCTGCTCGTCGGCGCCGGACTCAACGATGATGACCATGAGCAACGCCTCTCGTGTGCGGCCTGCACGTCTGGTGCGTGGATTATAGCAGAGCCGCACGGGCAGGGAAAGGGCGGGCGGAGCGCCGGCGGCACGCCACGCGGCCGCCGCAGGCCGTTGGGGCTGTCCCTTACCGACGCGTCTGCGACGGCAACGACGGCCTCACCCCTGAGCCTGCTGCACATGCTCTCTCGCCTCTGCGCCGCCGCTATCCATCACGCAGGTATTGCACCGCGCCAACGATGCAACGGCGCCCCGGACAGGCGTCCGGCCCGTCCGGACGGCCGGGCAACGAGGGCGCCGGGCGCCACGCTAAGCGAATGCGCGATCGGGAACCAGGCCGTACGGAGGCGCGGCCTGCCCACCCCGCCCGCCGTTGCGCCGTTGCCGCTGTCGCCCCACCCACCC
Source organism: Candidatus Zipacnadia bacterium (assembly GCA_029820945.1). Taxonomy (GTDB): domain Bacteria; phylum Armatimonadota; class Zipacnadia; order Zipacnadales; family UBA5352; genus JALGUJ01. Next base: position 8,052 of record JALGUJ010000143.1, read on the forward strand.
GGCACCGTCGTGCACCGCATGGACGGGCCGCCCCGGCGCCCTGCCGCACGGAGGGCCTTGGCTTGCTTGCACGCCCGCCGCCTGCCCCCTCCGGCACGGAGGGGGCTGTCCTCGCGAAGCCACCCCGAGCGAGGACGGGGGAGGCAGCCGTTGCCGTGACGCGCACCGATGCCGCGCCACGGTCGCCGGTTCTACGCCAGCCGCCGCCGCGGGGGCTGGGCGACGAACTCGGTCATGGTCAGCGACGCGTTCGCGTGCCTCTGCACCAGCGAGCAGGGCACCTTCGCGGTGACCGGCCCGTGCAGGACGCGGCGGATGATCGCGCGCTGCCAGGGGCGGTTCGCGTAGAGCCGGATCTCCCGCGCGCCCAGGCACTCCTTCATTCCCACCGTGACCGCCATGCGTGGGATCAGCTCGATGTTCCCGTCCGCAACTGTGACGGAGTTGATGGTCCGGGTCTCCCGCGACAGCTCCAGCACCCGCGTGGGCAGCTCGGCGAACTCCTCGGCGGACATCTCCTCGCCCGGCTCGGGCGGCTCGTTGAAGGCGATGTGCCCGTTGATGCCGATCCCCCCGTAGCAGATGTCCACCCCGCCCAGCTCCTCGATCCTGCGCGGCACCGCCTCCGGCTCATGCGGGTCGGGGAAGATGATGCTCTCGGGCGGCGGCGCAAGCTCGGGGTCCATCAGGTCCAGGAAGCTGCGCTTCATGTGCCCGCGGAAGCTCAGCGGGTGGTCGATCGGCAGCCAGTCGCCGTCCTCGGTCAGGTACTCATCCATGTTGAAGCACACGAGGTTCTCCAGGCTGATGCGCTCGAGGTTGCAGATGCGCGCCATGCGTCGGTACTGCCCCACCGGCCCCACCGGCACGATGAAGACGGTGGGCCGGCCCAGCTCGTCGTTCTCGCGCACCATGTTGAGCATCGTGCGCGCCATGTCGTGGTAGAGGTCCTGGTCGCTCTCGAGCACCTCGGTGCGGATCGGCGTCCCCTCGCCAAGCCGGTCCGCGGGAATCGTGGTGACATCCATGAGAGTGCCTCCTCGCGGCGTCTGTCGTCTGTCGAGTGCGGCGGGCGTTTAGTCCCTGCTCCGCCGCAGCACCAGCGCGCCGTAGCGGATCAGCGATGTGCCGACGGCCAGGCTCCCCAGAGCGATGACGATGGGCATCCAGACCGGGACGTAGACCGGCTGGGGCAGGAAGATGACGGCATCGGCGTCGCCCAGCGCCGTGGGCCAGTCGGTGATGGTGCGGATCGCGACGTAGCGGAAGATCTCCCATCCGCCCAGCGCGAACAGCACGGTGCCGACCTGCTGGGCCGCGTTCCGGCCGGCCACGAATCCGACGGAGATCAGCAGCAGCACCGTCGCGGCCTGCCGGGTCTGCTCCAGGCCCACGATGCGCTCGGGCATGGCCTCGACCACCGCCCGCGCGAAGCCTCCGCCCTCCTGCGACACCTGCAGCATGCCGCGCACGTAGAAGGTCGCCAGCGCGTCGGCGTAGCCGACCGCCACGCACAGCGCGGTGAGCGCAATCAGGTAGCTGAGCACCGTCATGCTACGCGGCCTGGTGGCCATCCGCTCAGCTCCCCGGCGCTGCGGGCTCAAGCGGCCGGGCCTCCCAACCGCTCTCGTCCACGGCCAGCTCCCCGGCCCCGCCCCAGAGCGTCGCGACGTCCTGGGCCTGCGCGATGTCGTCGAACCAGCCGACCGCGTACGCGGCCCCGAAGCTCTCCCCCGTCTCCACGCGCCGCCCGCCGATCTCCTCGATGAAGCACACGTAGCCCCGCTGGTGGCACCAGGCCTGGAAGACCACCGACGGGTCGAGCGTGATCCCCGCCAGCCACGGGCCATCCACGCCCTCCGGCGTGCTCACCTGATAGGCCCGGATCATGGTCTCGGGGATCGCCTCGTCGTCGCGCTCGTACAGGTAGCGCCCGTCCGGCGGGAAGTCCTCCACGAAGTCCGATGACGGTATGTAGCCCTCGTAGCTGAGGTAGATCTGCTCGAAGCAGTCGCCCGCGTCGTGCTTGAGATGGCCGGGCATGTCGAGCCGGAAGATCAGCCCATCGACCGTGTTGGCGCTCGTGATGCGGTCGGCGGAGAGGAAGTAGCGCAGGCCATCGGCGAACACGAGCGTCTGCTCCCAGCGCGAGCCGGGCCGCCGGCCATAGCTCGCCCACCGCCACTCGAACCACTGGCGCACGGCCACGAAGTCTGCCCCCCGGATGACCTCGAACTCGAGCTGCTCGGCCTGGGTGCAGATCTGCGGGCCCTCGACGTAGCGCTTGGGCAGGTCGCCGTGCATCATGTCGTGCCCATGGTAGGGATGCTCCGCGCCGGGCTCGTCCCACCTGGGCTCGAGCAGGAAGTCCGCGATGTCCAGGCCGAAGCCGAGGTCGCGCGCGCCGGTGGTCTTATCAAGCAGCGTCCCGCGGTAGACGCCTGAGACGTAGCCCTCCGTGTGCACCTCCGCCGAGAGCAGGTCCGTGTCGATGGAGATGGTGGAGCCCGATACGCTTGCGGATGCCATGGGGATCCTCCGAATCGACGGCATCGGTGTGCGGGCCCAGACGAGGGCGCCCGCGAACCAGACTGACGGCCATCGGTCTCTCTTGCGAACGGTCTCGCTCGTCGCGCCGCTCAGCGCAGCGCGTCCAGCGTCCCACGGCGCTGCTGGAGCCGGCTGAGCTTCTCCTCGGATTCGGCCAGCCGCTCGCGCTCGCGCTGGACGATCTCCTCCGGCGCATTCTCGACGAACTGCGGATTGGCGAGCTTGCCGCGGCTGCGCCCGATGTCGCTCTCGATATCGGCGATCTGCCTGTCGAGGCGCGCGATCTCGCCCGCCAGGTCCACGCTTCCCGGCACGTGCAGGAAGTGCTGCCCCACGGAGGTCGCCGCCGCGACGGTTCCAGATGGAGGCGGGGTTCCGGGTGGTTGGATGTTCCATTCCTCGACATGTGCGAGGCGGCAAATGGCGAGACGCGAGTAATCCGCTGAAAGCTCCTCGAAGCCCGGCATGGTGGCAGCCACCGTCGTCACTGAGACGCCCTGTGAGGGCGGCAGAGACAAGACGCCGCGCAGCGTCCTCAGGGCGCCTACCTGTTCGCGCACCGCACGGTCCATCTGTTCCTCGGCCTCGGCATCGAACCAGCGCTCCTCGGCCATCGGGAACTCCGCGAGGGCGATGGGGCCGGCCTGCGGGTCAATGCGGTGCCACAGCTCCTCGGTGATGAAGGGCATGATCGGGTGCAGCGCCCGCAGGAGACCGCTCAGCACCGTGCGCAGCACCTCCTGCGTCACGGCCCTCCGCTCCTCGCTCTCCGGCTCGTACAGGTCGCCCTTGGCCAGCTCAACATACCAGTCGCAGAACTCGCTCCAGATGTGCTCGTAGAGCGCATCGGCGGCCTGCGCGATGTTGTAGCGCTCAAGCTCGCGGTCGATGAGCGCCAGCAGCCGGTGATGGCGGGAGAGGATCCAGCGGTCGGCGAGGCTGAGGTCGGCCTCCGACAGCTCGATGGGCTGCTCCGGCGCGTCGTCGAGGTTCATCACCACGAAGCGCGTGACGTTCCACAGCTTGTTGCAGAAGTTGCGGGCGCCGACCACGCGGTCCTCCGAGTAGCGCAGGTCCTGGCCGTGCGTGATCATCTGCATCAGGGCGAAGCGGAGTGCGTCGGCGCCGTACTCGTCGATCAGCTCCAGCGGATCGACGCCGGTGCCCAGCGACTTGGACATCTTCTGCCCGTCGGCCGTGCGCACCAGGCCGTGGATGAAGACGGTGTCGAAGGGCTGCCTGCCGGTGAAGTGCATGCCGTCCATGATCATGCGCGCGACCCAGAAGAAGATGATGTCGTAGGCGGTCACC
>JALGUJ010000203.1 GCA_029820945.1 Candidatus Zipacnadia bacterium
CTTCGGCAGTTCCACCCGCAACGTGCCGAGGCCGTGTGCACCTTTGGCGAAGCCCTGCCACATTGGAAGCGCGCGCTGCGCATGTGGTCCGGCGTGCCGCGGGAGGTCAAGGACCCGCTGCGGGAGCTGGTGCGCGAGGCCGAGCCGGTGGTGCGCGAGATCGTCGAGGACCTCGGCACGCTGCTGCGGCCCGTACCCGAGCCAGAGGCCGAACCGGCGCATGAGCCCGAGCCCATGGACCTGCGCCCCGTGGAGGATGATGACGAGGATGGCTGAGGGCACGCCCGAGGCAATGCGCTTCACCATCTACATCGACCCGGACGGGTCGGTGACGATCACCGACCTGGTGGAGGACCTCCTCCCGCTGGCGGACGCCCTGGCGGACCTGCCCCCGGGCCTGCGGTCGCGGGCGAGGCAGATCGCGCGGCGCAACGAAGAGCGCGACGGGCCGGCCGGTGGCATGAAAGGGAGGGCCGACGATGAGTGAGATCGCCGACGAGCTGAGGCTGTACCTGCGTTCGCGCTACCCGCTGATCTACATCGTGTCGCACGAGGAGGGCCGGGTGGTGCAGCTTCTGCACGAGCTGGCCGAGGACCTGGGGAAGTCGCTGACGCTATGGAGCGTGGCCCGGGGGTGGCATCAGCCCGGCGGCAGATCGTCGCAGCGGGGCGCCCACGGCGACCCCCGTGACGCGCTGGCCGCATGCGCCGAGCCGGAGAGGCCGACGCTGTTCGTGCTGCTGGACTTCCATCCCTACCTGAAGGACCCCACCATCGTCCGGCAGCTCCGGGAGACCGTCCACCACCTGATCACGGCCACCGAGTCCTCGCTGCTGATCGTCTCGCCGGTGCTGGAGATCCCCGACGAGATGGAGAAGGAGACCACGGTGGTGGAGTTCCCGCTGCCGGGCCTGGAGGAGATCTCGCGCACCGTGACGGGCACGCTGCAGTCGCTGGGGGATCGACTGGAGGTGGCGCTGGGCGAGGAGGAGCGCGAGGAGCTGGAGCGGGCGCTGCTGGGGCTGACGCAGACGGAGGTGGAGAACGCGCTCTATCGCGTGATCGTGGCGGACGGGAAGCTGGACGCCTCGGACATCGACGATGTGGTGCAGGAGAAGCGGCAGATCATCCGCAAGTCGGGCATCCTCGAGTTCTACCCCGCGCGGGAGAGCATGGACGACGTGGGCGGGCTGGACGTGCTGAAGGCCTGGCTGACGCGCAAGCGCGCGTGCTTCCATAGGGACGCCGAGGAGTTCGGCCTCGACCAGCCCAAGGGGGTGCTGCTCATCGGCGTGCCGGGCTGCGGCAAGTCGCTGACCGCCAAGGCCGCGTCGTCGGCGTGGCGCATGCCGCTGCTGCGCTTCGACCTGGGCCGCGTCTTCGGCTCCTACGTGGGCGAGTCCGAGCAGAACATGCGCCGGGCGATCCGCACCGCCGAGGCGGTGGCCCCCTGCATCCTGTGGATGGATGAGATCGAGAAGGGCTTCGCGGGCGCGACCGGGGCCTCCGGCGACTCGGGCACCACGCAGCGCGTGTTCGGGCACTTCCTGACCTGGATGCAGGAGAAGACCGAGCCGGTGTTCGTGGTGGCGACGGCGAACGACATCGAGCGGCTGCCGCCGGAGTTTCTGCGCAAGGGACGCTTCGACGAGATCTTCTTCGTGGATCTGCCCAGCGAGCCGGAGCGGGCGGAGATCGCGGAGGTGCATCTGCGCAAGCGCGAGCGCGACCCGGCCGGCTTCGACCTGGAGGCGGTCGCGGAGGTGACCGAGGGCTTCACGGGAGCGGACATCGAGGAGGTGGTCAAGGCCGCGCTGGAGACCGCCTACCTGGACGGTCGGCGCGAGGTGACCGACGGCGACCTGCTGGGTCTGGCGCGGGCGACGCTGCCGCTGTCGGCGACGATGCCCGAGCGCATCCAGGGCCTGCGCAGTTGGGCGCAGACGCGGGCGATGCCGGCCTCGCGCGGCGCGCCGGCGGCGGAGATCGCGAGCGAGGAGCAGTTCCGCGACAGGCGCCACATCGACCTGTGAGGTGTCGCAGCCATGGCGGATGAGGTCCAGCGCGAGATCTGGAAGCTGGACTCATCATACTCGCACACCCGGTGGGACGCCTGCGGGTGGCTCGGTGAACTGGGTGACGCGCGAGCCATCGAGCCCCTCATCGCCGCGCTACCGAGCGCGGGTGCAGCGCAGGCGCTGGATGCGATCGGCGTGCCGGCCGTGCCACGGATCGCAGAGGCCTTGGTAGAGGAGCTGCACGTGT
>JALGUJ010000144.1 GCA_029820945.1 Candidatus Zipacnadia bacterium
GCCGCAGGTGCAGATCCTCTTCCGCAAGGGCAGGCCGGGCAATCGCTTCACGGCCTACGCCTACCTGGAGGGTGACCTGCGCTTTCAACTCGTGGACCGGGAGGGCCGGCAGTTGGGCCTGACCGCGCCCGCGCCCCCCGATGGCTGGCACCACCTCGCCTTCACCACGGGCGGGCCGGAGATGGCGATCATCGTGGACGGCGAGATCGTCGCCAGCGGCCCCGGGCCGACCTACCTCTACGGCGATGACGCACCCCTGATCGTCGGCACCTACTCGCCCGGCTATCGCTGGTGCCTGGCGGGGATCATCGACGATCTGTGCATCTCCGCCGAGCCGCTCGCGCCCGAGGACCTCGAGCCCGAGCTTGCCCCGAGCTTGCCCGGGCGCGCGAGCTGGTGCCGCCCGTCGCCACGGTCCGCGCCCTGGCAGCGGAGGACGGCGGGATCGTGCTCGCGCGCGACGGCGTGCCGGGCGCCAGCATCGTGATCTCCGAGGACGCCTCTCCGCTGCAGCTTGAGCCGGCGCTGGAGCTGCGCCGGGTGCTGCAGCGCATGACCGGCGCCCGCCTGCCGCTGGTCCATGACGCGGAGGCGACCGACGGACCGGTCGTGCTGGTCGGCGAGAGCCGGCTGACCCGGCAGGCGGGCCTGCCCACCGACCTCTCCGGCGACGAGTTCATCATTCGCGCGCAGCGCGATCGGCTGGCGCTGCTCGGGCACGACGCGCTGCTCGGCGACGATCCGTCGGCGGCCCGTGATCCGTCCCGCAGCAAGCGCGGGACCGCGAACGCAGTCCATGCCTTCCTCGCCGACCAGTGCGGGGTGCGCTGGTACATGCCCGGGCGGCTGGGCGAGGTCGTGCCCGAGCGCGCCGGCCTCGAGATCGCGCCCTGCGACATCCGCGAGCAGCCGCAGCGTACGTACTCGCTCGGGGCGATGTCCCGCGATGACTGGGCGCGGCGGCAGCTCATCGGCAGCAGCGTCTTCATCCGCCACCGCGGCGGGCACCTGTGGTACTCGCTCATCCCCGAGCAGGAGTACTTCGATGAGCACCCCGAGTGGTTCGCGCTCTTCGACGGGCGGCGCAGGCGCGAGGGCAACCACCTGTGCACCACCAACCCGGAGATGCGCGCGGAGGCGCTGGCGCGGCTGCGGGCGATCTTCGACCAGGGCTACGAGTGGGTGGAGCTGGGGCAGACCGACGGCTACCGGCGCTGCCGGTGTGACGAGTGCGAGGCGCTCGACGAGTACCGCATCGACGGCTACTGGCTGCCGGGCGTGCCGGCCGATCGCGTCCATCTCTTCCACGACTGGCTGGCGCAGCAGATCGCGCACAGCCACCCGGGGCGGACGGTGCTGATCATCGCCTACGGCCCTACGGGCGAGGTGCCACAGGCCATTGATCACTTCGGCGGTAACGTCGCGGTCGAGTTCACGCACAACCCGCAGTGGCTCATCGACCGCTGGACCGCGTGGCACGACCGCTTCACAGCCTACGTCTACTGGTGGGGCCTCTACCAGAAGATCGGCTTCGGGCCGAAGAGTTCACCGCACTACGTCGCCGACGAGGTCCGGCGTATGCGCGACGCGGGCGTCGAGGCATTCTACCTGTGTGGGGGCGGCGAGTGCTGGTCCACCGAGGCGCCGGGCTACTACGTCTACTCACGGCTGCAGCGCGACCCGACGCCGGACGCCGACGCGCTGGTGGACGAGTTCTGTGAGGGCCTGTTCGGCCCCGCGGCGGAGACGATGCGCGAGTACTTCGACGTCTTCTACGAGGCCGCAGAGCGATACCGTGCGCTGAGTACGGCGACGCCGGTGGTGGGCGAGCCGTGGATCGGTCAGCCCCGGGAGGTCTCCGAGATCTACGCGGAATGCTTCCCGCTGGACTGGGTGGACCGCTGCCGGAGCCTGCTCTACCGCGCCCTCGACGAGGAGGCAGAGGGCGAAGCCGTCGAGGAGCGCATCCACTACTTCATCGACGGCTTTGAGTACGTGATGTACACCCGCCTGTGTTATGAGACCCTCGCGCGCTGGCAGGAGCAGCCCAGCGAGCAGACGCTGGCGGCGCACCGCGAGGCCATGCAGCGGCGCGAGGACCACGTGTGGGCGATCCAGCACCGCGACGGCAACCGCGCTGGGGACCTGCCGCCGGTCTTCAGCGCCGGCCGCGACGTGCTGCTGCGCGGGCCGCGGGACATCTACGCGGAGCTGTACGCGCCGCTGGAGGCGGACGGGTAGCTCTACCGCATCCCCGCCAGCAGCTTGAGCGTCTCGGCCACGATCTTCTCGCCCGAGCCGGGCACCAGCTTGCTCGACGGCGCCATCTGCGACTCGTAACCGCCCTCGTACGCGTCCTCAGTCGGGACGTAGCCCACGCAGCCGTTCGCCAGCTCGACCACGAAGGTGTGCGCGAACGGGCTGCCGCGCTTGATGTCCATACCCAGCTTGCAGAAGAACTCGCCCGGGTTGCCGGCGAAGACCGTGTCGCCCAGGGCAATCGCCTGCAGCTCGCAGGGCACCATCGGCTCCTCCTCGTTGAGCTTCGCCAGGTTCAGCCACTCGCGCGCCCAGATGCCATCGTAGGCCCAGCGGTTCCTGTTGGGCTCGGTGCCGCCGAGGTGCTCGCGCGCCCAGGCGAGCTGCTCCTCGGTGGGCCGGCGCGGCTCCAGCTCGATGCTCACGCGCGTGCCCGCGACCGGCATGCTCTCCGCGAAGCGCATCTGGGTGAGCAGCTTCACGGCCTCGCCCGCGACCGCGCCGCCGACCTTGCGGCCCACCGCCGGCCCGGACCATGATGTGACATCGGTGGCGGTGTTGTCCACCTGCGTGACGTCGCCGCACGCGCCCTGCAGGAAGACCACGCCGAAGTCCTCGCCGAAGACGCCCTTGAGGTCCTCGCGCATCGCGGCGATCCAGTCCGCCGAGGCCATGCCCGCGCCGTAGCCGGTGGTGCCGTGGCAGGTGAAGTTGACCACGCAGCCGCGCAGGTTGCCCTCGGCGTCGGCCACGCCGATGACGTTGACCGACTCGTCGAGTTCGCCCTGGGGATGGTCCATGTTCTCCTGGTCATCGCGCGGGTGACTGCGCTGGGTGCCGTCCTTCATGATCCAGCGACGCGGGAAGGCCACGCCGGTCGCCTCGCCGACGCCGACGCCCACGCGCAGCTCCTGCTTGCGCCGGTTGGCGTCGATGACCGCGGTCGCGCCCTGCCGGGCCATGTGCTCGAGGTAGGCGGGGTCAGACTCCGAGTCGAAGAGCCGGCACGACGGGCCGCCCGAGTGGGTGTGCGAGGCCCCGAACATGACGTGCTCGGGGGGGATGCCGGTCGCCTCTTCGATGATGGCGCGCGCCTGCTCGCACATCGAGTGGCGCACTGAGAGTGCGTCCACGCCCACCAGCGCAACGGTGCTCTCGCCGTCATCGAAGACGGCGGCGGACATGAGGCAGTCATCGTGGAGGCCCTGGGTGAAGCGCTTGCTCATCCCGCCCGGGACCTCCATCCCGTAGCTGGGCGTGATATTCGCTGAGCTGAAGCCGACGAGCATGATCGGTCTGCTCCTTTCGCGGCGACGGCGGTGAACCGGCGGCGGTCGGCACGCCGGCGGAGAGTTCGCCTCCCGCCGCGGGCCTCCTTCCCGCGGGGAGGACTGCCGCGCGCACGGCGCGAATACCTCCGCGGCCCATCCACCGACACCCCTGGAGACGATAGCCATGTCTGAGAACAAGGTCGCTCTCGCGGTCGGCGCGCATCCCGATGACGTCGAGTTCCTCATGGCCGGGACGCTGGCGCTGCTCGGCGATGCCGGCTATGAGCTGCACATCATGACCGTCGGCAACGGCAACTGCGGCACCGCCGAGTACACCCACGAGGAGATCATCCGCATCCGCGGGCGCGAGGCGCGCAATGCCGCCGCGCTCATCGGCGCCACCTACCACCGCGGCCTGGTCAATGACATCGAGATCTACTACGAGGACGAGCTGCTGCGTCGCGTCACCGCGCGCGTGCGCCGGATCAAGCCGAACATCGTGCTCACGCACTCGCCGCAGGATTACATGGAGGATCACACGAACACCAGTCGGCTGATGGTCAGCGCCTGCTTCTGCCGGAGCATGCGCAACTGGCAGAGTGTCCCGCGCGAGGCGCCGACCTTCCAGGACTGCTACATCTACCACGCCCAGCCGCTGGGCAACCTCGACCCGCTGCGTAACCCGATCGTCCCGTCGCTGCTGGTCGACGTCACCTCGAAGATGGACGTCAAGGCCGCCATGCTGCGCGAGCACAGGTCGCAGAAGGACTGGCTGGACGTCTCGCAGGGCAAGGACGCCTACATCGACGCCATGCGCGACATGGCCGAACAGGTCGCGGACATGAGCGACTCGACCGTGCGGTACGCCGAGGGCTGGCGCCAGCACCTGCACGTGGGGCTGTCGGCCCAGGACGGCGACCCGCTCAGCGACGCCCTCGGCGACCAGGTGGAGCGCATTCGGCCCTAGTCGCGGGCAGCGGACAACGGAGTCGATCGGCGGCGAGAACTTGCTTCTGCCCCGGGGGTCAGCCGCGGACTGGTGCCGCTGTCGTACCGTCATGCCGGTTCATCAACCATGGTCGGGGTACATCGTGAGGAGATCGGTGCTCATGTCTGAGACCCGGCAGCCGCTACTCAGTCTTCTGCCCCATCTCTCGCAGGTCGAAAGTGCATACAGCAAGCCGCTTGAGCGGTTCAAGGCCGAGCTTGAGTTCGCGATACGCATGACCGCAGCGAAGCCTGACCGGCGAGAGCAGTGGGAGCCTCTGCTGGCTGAGGCGGCGGAGCTGGTCATCGAGGGACTGGAGACGGGACAGGCCGGCGTGGAGCAGCTCGTGTCGCAGGCGGAGCAGATCCTCGAGCCGCTGGGCGAGGCGGCCAAGCAGTATACCATCTACTGCTGCGGGCATGGTCACCTGGACATGAACTGGATGTGGCCCTGGCCGGAAACGGTGGCGGCCTGCTACGACATGTTCATCACCGTGGACCGGCTGATGGACGAGTTCCCCCAGTTCCGTTTCACTCAAAGCCAGGCCTCGCTCTACCACGCCATGCATGAACACGCGCCGGAGGTCTTCCAGCGCGTCATGGAGCGGACCGGCGAGGGCAGATGGGAGGTTGCCGCCTCCCAGTGGGTGGAGGCCGACAAGAACATGGTCGGCGGGGAGAGCCTGTGCCGCCACCTGCTGTACACGCGGCGATGGCTGCAGGAAGTCATGGGGTTGCCCTACGACCACGTGAAGATCGGCTGGGAGCCGGACACCTTCGGGCACCCCTGGACCCTGCCCGGCATTCTGCGCAGAGGCGGTGTGCAACGCTACTACATTCACCGAAGCTCGGCTGAGAGACCGGTGAGCACCAGACGGGGCGAGACCCCGCAGCTATTCTGGTGGGAGGGCAGGGACGGGAGCCGCATTCTGGTCTACGATGACTCTCACACCGGCTACAACAACGAGATCGCTCCTCACATGACCAACTGGCTGTTTGACATGGAGCGGCATACCGGCCTGAAGATACTGATGTGGGTCTACGGCGTCGGCGATCACGGCGGCGGGCCCACCCGCAGGCACCTGCGGGCCGCTGAGGAGATGATGAGCTGGCCCATCTGGCCGCGCATCAGGCTGACCACCTCCGACGACTTCTTCTCGGAGGCCGAACGGCTCATTCGCGAGCAGAATCTGCAGGTGCCCGTGCATCGCGGAGAGCTGAACTTCGTGTTCGAGGGCTGCTACACCTCACAAAGCCGCGTCAAGTTCGCCAACCGCAAGGGCGAAAGCCGACTGATCGACACTGAGATCGCGGCGCTGCTGGCGTCGCGGTTGGAGGCAATGCCCTACCCGTCCGAGCAGCTCCGGGAGGCGTGGCGGCGCGCCATGTTCCTGCAGTTCCACGATATCCTGCCCGGGTCGGGAGTGCGGGAGACCATCGAGCACGCCATGGGGGAGTTTCAGAACACCATGGCGAGCACCGGCATGATACTGACGCGCGCGGTGCGTCAGATCGCCGCCGCCGTCGATACTTCCAGGCTGGCGTCCTCGGGGTGCGCCGACGAGACCGATCTGGGATTGGGGGCTGGAGTGGGCATCGATGCATGGTGGGGCGATATCTCCAGCGCCGGCGTCGGGGAGCGCGGCAGCGATCCGTTCGTGGTCTTCAATCCCGCCCCCTTCGAGCGCGACGAGATCGTGCGAGTGAAGGTCTGGAACCGGGAACTTCCCGACCGGGTAATCGTGCGTGACAGCGACGGCCGCACCGTGCCCGGCCAGGTAACTGAACGTTCCCGGGTCTGGGGGCACACTTACGCCCGGGTCGCTTTCCCCGCCCGGGCGCTGCCGGCGGTGGGGTATCGTGCCTACACTGTTGAGGCGAGCGCTGAGGTGGCGGCCGACAGCGCGGTCTTCGTCCGCGAGGAGGGGCGTTCCCACTACCGGCTGGGCTACGGCGGAGGGCAACCGGTGAGCCCGGTAACGATCGGCAACGAGTGTCTCGAGGTGACGATCTCGCCCGAGGCCGGCGGCATCGTCAGCCTCATCGACAGGCGCACCGGGTGGGAGATGGTACCGCAGGGGCAGGTGCTGGGCGCGATCAGTCGTCAGCAGGAGGTGCCGCACGGGATGACCGCGTGGCTGCTGGCGCCCACCACCGAGCTGGCTCAGCCGCTGCGGGGCGGCAAACTGACTCTGCGCGAACAGGGGCCGCACGTGGCGAGCGTGGAGCTGTCGGCGCCGCACAATGAGTCGGAGTATCGACTGGTCATAAGCGTGGCGGCCGGCAGGCCAGGCGTAGACTTCGCCCTCGAGGTCAACTGGCTGGAGCGGGGCGACCCGGATACGGGAGTGCCCGTGTTGCGGGCGCTTTTCCCCCTGGCTCTGAAGGACGGCCGCGCCAACCATGAGATCCCGTTCGGCAGCATCGAGCGTCCTGCCGACGGCTGGGATGCGCCCGCCCTGACCTGGGTTGATCTTACGGGCGTCGCGAGCGATGCCGCGGAACAACCCGTTGGGGCGGCCCTGGTCAATGACTGCAAGTACGGTCACGGCATCACATCCGACACCATCGCCCTGGCCCTGCTGCGCTCCAGCTATGACCCCGATCCGCTACCTGAGCTCGGGCGGCATCAGATCCGCTATGCGCTGCTTCCCCACGCGGGGCCGCTCGAGTTGGCGGAGGCCCTCAAGGCGGGATACGCCTTCAATCACCCGGTCATTCCGGTGGCCACCACCGTGCACGAGGGCGAGCTGCCGCCGGAGGCGGGCGCCCTGGAGGTGCTGACCCCCAACGTGATGGTGGCCGCGCTCAAGCGGGCCGAGGAGGGCGAGGGGACCATCCTGCGGCTGTTCGAGTTCGAGGGACGAGACACGCAGGCGCAGGTGCGGCTGTCGCAGGTGCTGGCCTCGGCCAATGCGCCGGCGGTGGAGACGGATCTGCTGGAGGAGCCTCTGGCACAGAGCACCGCCCGGATGAACGGAGATGTGCTGCAGGTGCAGGTGCCGGCCTACGGGATCGCCACCGTGCGCATCGGATGACGAACGCCGTACTGCGACGAGTTGCCCCGGGGCCTGTCTGACCCGACGTGGCTGCGCCACGGAAGGTATCCCGGCAGTGGGGAAGCGGCATGGCCGGTAGTGAGGAGGACGGCCGGGAAAGCGTGCTGGCCGGGAGAGGGAGGATGCGGGTGTGTTGTGGATCTCGATGATACTGATCCTGTGGCCTCTGGCCGAATGTGCCGATGCTCAGCAACCCGCCGGGGAAGCCGGGCAGCGCCCATCATGGACGGTTCCGAAGATAGAGGAAGCTGATGCGCCCATAGTCGAGGCCTTCCTGGGACATGTGGAGACCGGCGCGCGCTACTGCACTCCCGAGCGCATGGCCCGGTTCGCCGCCCGGCCCGAAGACATCACCTGGCAGGCTTCGCTGCACATCCGCATGCCGCTGGTGGCGTATGAGCTGACCGGCGAGCAGTCCTACCTCTACGAGTTCGTCACGCGCTGCGATACGCTGCTGGCCCTGCTCTCTGAGGATGCCGATGGCCACCCCGGCTGGTACGGTCTGGCGCTGGAGGGCTTCCGCCATCCCGACCACCCCGACGAGCCGGTGGACGTGATCATCACCAGCTTCACCATGGCGGGGCTGATGGCCGACTTCGTCAACGTGGTGCGCGCCGCGGGACTGGAGGAGCAGTACCCCGGTACCATCGCGCGCTACCTCGACATCGCCGGGAAGCTGATCGCGAAGTGGGACGCGCGCGGCAACTACCGTGTGCTGCCCGGTGGGAGCGCGGTCTATATCACCCACGAGCGGCTGCGGCCGGTCAAGGCGCACCTCACCCAGCCGCACAACAAGCACTCGATCATCACTGTGGCGCTGGTGAGCATGTACCGCGCGACCGGCGACGCTGCGTACATCGAGAAGGTCGCGCGGCTGGGCGCGCGCTTCAAGCGCTGCCTGACGCTCGAGGGCGACCGCTACCGCTGGAACTACTGGGACCCCGCAGGCCCCTGGGACGTGGACCCGGCCGATCCGGGCAAGTGGAAGCACTGGATCGGGGCCGAGCACCGCGCGGGCTACTACTCGCACTCGCTCTCGCACGCGGTGCTGCTCTACGAACTCGGGCTGATCTTCGACCGCATGGACATTGAGCGCTTCGTGCGTACACAGACCGAGGTGGCGTGGAACGGTAGCTTTGACGCACCCCGGTACTTCCGCGTGGATGGCCGCCCCGCCGACGAGGGCCACGCCTATCTATGCGCGTGGCTGGCGCCCTTCGATGCCAACGTGCGCATGATGGCCTTCGGCGCCCCCGCGCAGGCCGCGCGCATGGCCGCGCGCGAGCACTCCTGGCAGGGCTCGGTGGTCGCGATGCGCTGGCTGGAGGACAAGTACGTGCTGCTGCCGCGCTGGGCCTCGGCCGAGCCGGCCGAGGCCGACCTGGTGGCCGGGTGGGCCGCGGGTGAGGGAGCCGCGCTGCTGCACGAGCTGGCGTACGAAGTCACCGGCGAGGGCTACCAGCCGCCGCTGACGCCGGCGCAGATGCCGGGGGCGCTCGGCGAGTAGCTCAGATCAGCCGCAGGCCCGGTCCCCCATCCTCGCCGCCCGTGCGCTCGAAGGTCAGGTGCGCGGCCATGCGCACGCCCTCGTCCGCCAACTCGTCCGGCGTGAACTCTTCGAAGTAGCCGTAGCTCAGGTCCGCCCAGACCGGGGCGATGCCCAGCAGCGGCAGGAACTCACGCAGGTCGTCCTCGGCGAAGATCGACTGCGCACGCAGCGCGGCTTCGAGCTTGGCGCTGCCCACCTCATCGGTGAGGAGTGGCCCGAGGGCCTCCGCGTGCTCGGCGAGGTCGAGCTGGTCCATCTTGAGCCAATCTCGCTCTTCCGCGGTCAGCTCATGCTCGTCCCCGGCGTCGGCCTCATCCTCGTCCAGGAGCCGTGGCCCCGACGCCGACTGCAGTCGATCGGCCAGCCCGGGCATGAGCTGCGCGATCATCTCCTGCATCTCCGCCATCAGGTCCGGCATGTCGCGGTTGAGCCACGCCCCATAGTGGTGCATCTCGTCGGGCGTGGGTGTCTGCCCGCTCTCCCAGCGCTCCTGCATCTCGCGGATCTCGGGCGGCATCGCGTCCTGGATGCGCTGCTGGAAGTCTTCGGCTCGTTCGGCGAGCTGCTGCTGCAACTGCGCCAGGTGCGGGTCGCCTACCCCGCTGAGCACGTCTTCCTCGCCGAAGAACTCGGCGTAGTCCACTTCGCCCATCGAGTCGAACTCGTCGATCAGATCGCCGGATGCGAAGAGCGTGTAGTGCCAGGAGTCGCTGTCATCCACAAACACCGACAGCGCGTGTGTTGAGAGGCGCTCCGACAGCTCCAGCGCCAGCTCCGAGCCCTCCGTCAGATCGCTGTCGAGCAGCGACACCCAGCCCTGATGTGGCTCGGAGACGCGGATTGCGCGCAGTGGGCTGGCGCTGGTCAGCAGGTCATCGCCCACGGGCGCTTCCTCGCTGGGCCGGCAGCCCATCTCCGTCAGCAGCGCCCGCACCGCCTCGGCGACGGCGTTGGCGTCATCGCTGCGCACGTGAACGCCGTTGGCCCAACTGCCCATGGCAACGACCTCCGCTGCTCAGAACTCCCACGTCCCGAAACTCCCTGGTTCAACGAAGCCGGTCACCACCTGCGACCAGGCCGACAGCTCGCGCCCCGGGCGGCGCTGGCGGCAGATGTTGGCGCGCAGCGTCTCGCCGCGCTCGGGCGGCTCCCAGTCCATCGCCGCCCACGGCAGCGCGATCTCCACGTTCCAGAAGTCGTCGCCCATGAGGGTTGCGGTCTTCAGCTCCGGGTCCCACGACGTGTCGCCGGTCACGTCGGTGTGCCGCGCGTCCCAGACCACGTTCGCCGGGTTCACGATCACGTGGTAGTAGGGCTCGCCCGCGGCGCGCTGCACGAACAGGTCGATGCTGTCGCCCAGCCACACGTCGTCATCGCGTCTGCTGCCCACGACCTCCAGCGCCTCCATCTCCGGCTCCTGGCAGCGCACCGCCACGTAGAGCGCCCGGTCATCGAAGGTCACGTGCGCGATGGTGCTCGCGCTCAGGTCCGCGGTCGCGGCGTACCTCGGCAGGAAGGGCT
Source organism: Candidatus Zipacnadia bacterium (assembly GCA_029820945.1). Taxonomy (GTDB): domain Bacteria; phylum Armatimonadota; class Zipacnadia; order Zipacnadales; family UBA5352; genus JALGUJ01. The sequence continues at coordinate 10,647 of JALGUJ010000144.1, forward strand.
CCAGCTCGGTCGCGTAGGTCCAGCCGAGGTCGTCACGATGGCCATCGACCACGGGCGGCACGTTGGTGTTGCCCGTGAAGCTGCCCGCGAGCGATGTCGGCTGGCGCCTGACGCGGGCGCTACGGTGCTGCAGGTTCGCCTGGATCTCCGCCTGCATGCGCTCGTGCGCCGCCTGCCAGATGGCGTCGGCGTCGATGGTCATCGGCTCACCGGCGGCGAGCCTGGCGCGCGCGTTGATGACCGCCTGCTCGAGGCCCGGCGGAATGTCGGTATCGGTCCACCAGTTCATCTTCTCCGAGTAGAGCCAGACGTAGCGGTCGGAGGTGTAGAGCGCCCAGTAGGTGTTGTGCTCGAACCACTGCGCGCGCTCCTCAGGGGTCATGTAGTGGCTCTCGAAGGCGCCCGAACGCAGCCCGAAGAGCTGATCGACGTAGAGCGCCTGCGCCACCTGTACCTGCGCGCGGTAGGTGCGCCGGTTCTCGGGCGCGATGGCGCCGAGGGCGGTCTGGCGGATGTAGTGGTAGACGCTGAAGTAGGCGGCCCGGTCGTGGTAGTAGTAGGCGGGCTCATTGCCGTCGGTGAGCACGGTGTCGGGGTCCATGCCGTCGAGCATGCCGTTGACGAAGGCGTTGTAAAGGCCGTAGGAGTAGTCGCGCAGGATCTCCGCGCGCTCCTCGGCGCTCCCGGCACGCGCGGCGTTCATGATGCCGTGCAGCGTGGTGAGGAAGAAGGTGTGGATGACCGGCGCCTCCATCTCCGCCTCGATGGCGTCCACGAACTGCGCGCCACGTTCACGCACCTTGGCCTCGAACTGCGCGAACGAGTACTCGTCGGCGTGCGCCTGCGACGGGTAGTGCCACGGGTTGTTGCCGTAGGGCTCGCAGTCGAAGCACACGCCTGCGCAGCGGCCGATGCGCGCCGCCCGTGCGACCTGGCCGACGTTGTGCAGCACCGCCTCCCAGTCGCTGTCGGAGAACCAGTCCATCTCCGAGGCGGCGTACATCATCAGGAAGTTGTCGGTGAAGCGGTCCCACTCGATGCGCTCCAGCGCCGCCTCCTCGGCGGGCGGGATCTCGTGCTTGACCGGCACGAAGACCTGCCCGATCTCGGGGACGCGCATGAGCAGGCCATCGAACGGTCGCTGCTCCATCTCGCGGATGTGATCGGCGACGAAGCTGGGCCGCGGCACATCCCAGCCGTACTCCAACAGCTTCTTCTCGGGCGGCCCGGCGAACGCCACCTGGGCCGGCGCGCTTATCGCGCAGGCGGTCAACAACGCCGCCGCGAACACTGCACGACGCATGGTCATACGGATCACTCCCGCACGTCAGAGTCTGTGCGGCTACAACTCGACGGTCTCCTCGCTCTCGCAAGACTGATAGACGGCCTCGCCCAGGCGCAGCGCCTCGTAGCTGTCCCACAGGTCGGGGCCGCCCTCGACCTGGCCCAGGCAGCGCAG
>JALGUJ010000145.1:0-17340 GCA_029820945.1 Candidatus Zipacnadia bacterium
GGGGATGGCACTCCCGCTGGCGGTGGCCGCATGGGTGGGTGTGCCATCGCTCAAGGATCGGCTGCGGGCCGTGGGCCTGGCGGCCGCGAGCGCGGCGGGGGCGTTCATCGTGGGCTGTCCGGGCTGGATACTCGCGCCCGGGCAGTACTGGACGGGCTTCCGCTACGAGGCGGAGCACATGGCCGGCGGAGGCATCGGGTTCGACGGCGTGCCTGTGCTTGGGCAGATCGAGCTGCTGACCAGGGCCGATCCGCACCTCATGGCAATCGCGCTCATTGCCGGCGTGCTCGCCCTGATTGCCCGGCGGCATCGCGCGACGCTGGCCGTCCTCATCGCGGCGGTCGCCGGGACGATGCTCATCGCCGCTCCGGCGAAGAAGCAGGCCCTGCAGTATCTGTTCGCGATGTATCCGGCCCTCTGTCTGCTCGTCGCGTGGGGCTTCGCGGCGCTCTCCCACCGGCGGCAGGCGCCGGCGGCACTCGGATGCGCGGTCGTGCTGCTGGGTGCGGGGCTGGTATCGGCGCATGATGGCGTCCGCGGCGCGCTCCTGCCGCGCAGCACGGAAGTGGCGCGCGAGTGGATCAACGTGCACACTGGACCGTCGGATGTGCTGGCGTTGGACTGGGGCTACGTGCCGAGGCTGCTGCACGCCGAAGACCTGGCGGAGCGCCAGAGCGAGACGGCCTCCGACTACGTGCGCGAGCTCTACGCCGGGCTGGTGCCGCATCCCACGATCCGGCTCGGGTACGAGCCGGAGTTCCTGACCACAACAGACGCCGGGTACATCATCACCAGCTCAGCCTGCTACGAGCGGTTCTTCGAGTTCGGCGTCTTCACCTCGATCAGGCCGGGTCCACGCGCCGCCACCGCGCCCGCATTCAACCGCTACCGGGAGTTCTACGAGGCGCTCTTCTCCGGACTCGGCGGCTGGGAGAAGGTCCACGAGGTAGAGACGGGCAATGGCCCGCGGGTGCTGATCTTCACGCGCAGTGCGGCCCATCCGCGCTGAGCGGGAGCGTCTGGGCGGACGCGGCCACATGGGCCTCGCTTCACTGCACTTCCCCGCCGCGGCGGGTGAACGCGTCACGTCAGGAGAAGGGCCATGAACATCCTGCTGATCGCCATCGACACGCTGAGCGCTAGACACATGAGCTGCTACGGCTACCGCAAGCCGACCACGCCGAACCTCGACGAGTTCGCCGCGCAGGGCGCGCTCTGTCGGCGGCTCTACTGCCCGTGCGTCCCGACGCAGCCCAACTACACCACCACCTTTACCGGCCAGTACTCGATCACTACCGGGATCGTCGCACATGGCGGCCACAATGAGCTGCCCTCCGACGCGCCCTGGCTGACCGAGCAGCTCCAGCGGGCGGGCATGGTCACGGCCGGCTTCGACAACCTGCCGAGCATGAAGGGCTGGTTCTCGCGCGGCTGGACCCACCAGTTCAACCCCTCGCTGAACCGGAAGTACATCCAGTGGTCCGACTGGCGCGACTACAATGACCTCGCCATCCCCTGGCTGCGGGAGCGCGGCGGCGACGAGCCCTTCTTCATGTTCGTGCACTACTGGGACCCGCACACCCCCTACCTGCCGCCCGAGGAGATGTGGTACGACTTCTACGAGGGCGAGGACCCCTGCGACCCCGACAACAGCTCGCTTCAGCCGCTGCTGGAGGGTTACTGGGGCTCGCGCTGGAAGGAGCGCTGGTTCAGCCGCCTGCCCGAGGGCCTGACCGACGCGCTCTTCGTCGAGGGCCTCTACGACGCCGAGATCCGCCACGTGGATGAGGGCTTCGCCCAGCTCATGGACGCGCTCGATGACGCGGGGCTCGCCGAAGAGACCATGGTGGTGGTCTTCTCCGACCACGGAGAGATGATGTTCCGCCACGGTATCTTCTTCGACCACCACGGGCTCTACGACCCGAACATCCACGTCCCGCTGCTCGTGCGCTGGCCCCGGCGCATCCAGGCCGGGATGGAGATCGAGCAGCTCCTCCTGCACACCGACCTGGCGCCAACGATGCTCCAGGCGGCGGGCGCCTCGGTTCCCGACACCATGGAGGGCGGCAGCTTCCTCGATCTGCTCACGGAGGGCTCGGACCGCGTGCTGCACGACTTCCTGGTCACCCAGGAGTGTAGCTGGCAGATGAAGTGGGCGATCCGCACCGAGGGGTGGAAGTACATCAAGGCGCGCGAGCGGGACGTCTACGGCAGCCCGATGAGCGAGCTGTACGACCTGCAGGCCGACCCCGGCGAGTTCGACGACGTCGCCGCGAGGCGGCCGGACGTCGCCTCGGAGCTCGATACGCGGCTGGAGGCGTGGGTGGAGTGGATGATGGACCGCAACGGCCTCGATGAGGACCCGCTGGTGGCGCACGGTATCACGCTGGGGAGGGACTGGCTGGAGTGGGGCGAGCGGCACGGGTACTGGTAGGCGGCCGGGAATCGAGACGCGCCTCAGGCTGAGGACGAGTAGAGAGACTCGGGACCGAGTCCGGTTGCCCTACCGATCGATCACGTTGATATGGCTCTGCGCGAGGATGCCGGCGGTGCCGTTCGGGTCGAGCTGCAGCACCATCTCGAACTCCTGCCGGGCCTCCGCCCAGCGATTGAGGCCCATCAGCGCCTCCCCGCGCCGCAGCCATCCCCATGGGCTCTGGCTGTTGACCTGCGGTGCGCTGTCGGCGTCCGCCAACGCGTCCTTGAACTCGCTCCGCGCCAGGTACGCCTCCGCGCGGCCGACATACGCGTCCACGTAGTCAGCATTCAGCTCAATGGCTTGGGTCGCGGCCTCGGTGGCCTGTCGCGGGTTGTCCCGCTCGTAGTGGAGCTTCCCAAGTGCCCACCACGCTTCGGCGTATTCGTCGTCGAGCTCCGGCGCGCGGCTACTGTGCCCGCACGTAGAAGGTCTCGCCGTCGCGCACCTCCATGCGGAGCGTCTGCTCCGAGACCAGGTGTTGCAGGTACTTGAGCGCCTCGTTGGGGTGCATGCCGATGCCGTGGACGACGTCGTGGAGCGTGCAGGGGCGGTAGCTGACGAGGGCCAGCACCTCGGCCTCATCGTGCTCGGCGTCCTCGGGCACGGCCGCGCCCTCCCACGCTGAGGAGATGACCGTGGCCTTCGGGCCGAGGATGACACGAGCGTGCACCAGCGTGGCATTATCCACGCGCTCGGCCTCACCGCTGAGCGCCGGCCGCACCACGGTGTTGATCTGCACCTGGTCGGGCCGGATATGCTTGATGGCGTCGTCGAGCGCCGCCAGCTCCTCCTCGCTGTCGTTGACGCCCGCCACCAGCATGACCTCCAGCCAGACCTCACCGTGGAAGGCCACCACCGTCTCGTGCAGGCCCTCGATGTAGCGATCCAGCGTGATCTCCGGCACCGGGCGGTTGATGCGCTGAAGTGTCTCCTCGGTGCCCGCGTCCAGCGAGGGCATGATCAGGTCCGCCTGCATGGCACCATCGCGCACGCCCTTGCGCCACAGCAGCGCGCCGTTGGTCAGCAGCGCAACCGGAATGTCCGACATCTCCCGGGCCCTGACCATGGCGTCGGCCAGCTCGGAGTTGAGCGTCGGCTCGCCGGAGGCTGAGAAGGTCAGCCAGTCGGCCTCCTTGCCACTCTCCAGCCACTGCTCCAGCTCGGCCAGCATCTCATCGACCTTCACGTACTCCTTGCGCTCGGCGGTGTGCACGGTGGTGCGGCCGAGCTGGCAGTAAATGCAGTCGAGGCAGCAGGTCTTCATGGGCGCCATGTCGATTCCCAGCGACCTGCCCAGGCGGCGCGAGGGCACGGGCCCGTACAGATGCTTGTATCCCGCCATGTCGATCACGCCTCCATGTCTGGGATCTCGCTCAACAGCCGCTCGACTATCCGTTCGTAGGCCTCGCGTACCGCCGCCGGCGCCTCCTCGCTCACCAACGGCTTCCCCTGGTCGCTGAGCGTCACGATCTCCGCGGCCAGTGGTACTCGGCCGAGGAAGGGGACCTCCATCTGCTCGGCCATTCGCTCGCCACCGCCCGCGGTGAAGATGTCGGTGCGCTGGCCGCAGTGTGGGCACACGAAGCCGGACATGTTCTCGATGACCCCCAGCGCGCCGAGGTTCACCTTGCGCGCGAAGTTGATGGCCTTGCGGCAGTCCGAGAGGCTGGCCTCCTGCGGCGTGGTGACGATGATCGCCCCGTCCGTCTCGGCGAACGACTGAGCCAGGGTCAGGGGCTCGTCGCCGGTGCCGGGCGGCAGATCGACGATCAGGAAGTCGCGCTCTCCCCACTCGACATCGGCGACGAACTGGCGCAGCACGCCCCCGCGCAGCGGCCCGCGCCAGATGGTGGGCTGGTTCGGGTCTTCGCTGAGGAAGCCGATGGACATCACCGCCAGGTTCGGCCGCACGTCGATGGGCCGGATGGCGTTGAGCGTGCCCGTGACCATCTGCCCCGTGAGACCGGTCAGCAGAGGGATGGTGGGACCGTGCAGGTCGGCGTCCATGAGGCCGACCCTGCGGCCGTCCGTCGCCAGGGCGAAGGCCAGGTTCGCCGCCACGGTGCTCTTGCCCACGCCCCCCTTGCCGCTGAGCACCAGGATGACGTGGTCAACGCTCTCCATGCGCGCGTGAACGCGCTCGGTCTGCTCCTCGTACTGCTGCATTCGCTCCTGGTCCATGCCTCGTCCTCTCTGCCGCGAGCCGTGGTGGGGCGGGGTCTACAGGGTCTCGATCAGCTCGCAGGTGCGCGTCCAGATCTGCCTGATCGCGCCGGCGGCCGGCCCGCCGTTGCGCTCCACGACCGGCTGCTGCGCGGTCAGGGCGTCGGTCACCGTCGTGTCGAACGGTATCTCGCCCAGCAGCGGCATGTTGCGGGCCTCGCAGTACTGGCGCAGGCGTCGGCTGTTCTCCGGGTTGATGTCATGCTTGTTGATGATCACCGCACAGGCCAGGCCGAAGTACTCGATCAGCTCCACCTGGCGCTCCATGTCGTGGATCCCCGACAGGGTCGGCTCGGTCACGACGACGGCCATGTCCACGTCGGCCAGGGCCGCCGTAGTCGTGCAGCCCAGGCCCGGTGGCCCATCGATCAGGATGAGCCCGAGTTCGGTCTCGTAGGCCAGGTTCTCGGCCTTCTGCCGCACGAGCGTGACGAGTCGTCCTGAACTCTCGGCGGCGGGCAGCAGGCGCGCCCAGGCCATGGGGCCGTAGCGCGTGTCGCCGATGTACCAGTTGCCGACCACGATGGGCTCGAGCTTCAGCGCGCCCTCGGGACAGACGAGCGTGCACAGCCCGCAGCCCTCGCAGGCCAACTCATCGACCTCATCGACGGTGATTGCGTCGAATCGGCAGGCCTCCTCGCAGGCGCCGTGCCGCTTACAGAGCTCCTCGTCGCGGATGGCGACCTTCGCCCCGGGGAATCCTCCCGTCTCGTGCTGCTCCGGATGCAGCAGCAGGTAGAGGTTGGACGCGTCCACGTCGCAGTCGGCGATCACCTTGTTCTCGGCCAGTGCAGCGAAGGAGGCCAGGACGGTGGTCTTGCCCGTGCCGCCCTTGCCGCTCACTACGGTCACCTGCTTGACGGCTGACATGCTGGTTGCTCCCATCCACGTTCGAGGGCTGCGTGCACACGTCGTCCTCCCGCCGCCGCGAGCGACAACCCGGTCGCACCGGGCATGCCGAAGAGGCGGTTGCCTTGCATCTTGCGCCCGATGGCGCGATAATAGCTCTCAGAGTCGCGAGACTCTCTGGGGCGGTGGTGGCGGCCGGCCATCCACGGAGCGAACCCGCAGGCTCGCTCGGACCGGCCGCCACCAAGCCTCAGGCTACCACCAGCGTCCGAAGCCGCGGCCGAAGCCTATGCCGCGTCCTCGGCCCCAGGCCATGCCGCGCCCGTAGCCGAAGGGCGCCCAGCCGCGGCCCCAGGCCATGCCCATGCCGGGGCGGAAGCCCACGCCGTAGCCGTATCCGTACGGCATGCCCCACCCGGGATAGCCGTAGCCGGGGTAGCCCGTGGGTCCGTACGCGTAGGGTCGCCACGCGCCGTAGCCGGCGGCCAGGGGGCCGTACGGGTTGCACCAGCCCCTCGCGCCGCCGGTCATCGGACCCATGCCACCAGGTCCAGTTCCGTCGAGTCCTGGCATCGTGTCCACCTCCTGTCAAGTGATGAGCGCTCTCGTGTGAGCTGTCGCGGCGCCTAGCGCGGCCGCGTCATGGCAGCGCCGCAGTTCGGGCACTTCTGCTTGTAGCAGGGGACGCCCCTCTGGTGGAGCGCCGTGGCTCCGCAGTTGGGGCAGACGCAGTTGCCGCCCGGCCCCATCGCGAAGCCGCCCTGGCGGCCGCGACCGCCACGACCGGCGCCGCGGCCCAATCCACGTGCTCCGCCTCCCGGCGGTCCGGTACCGTCTCCAAGTGGCATATTGCCTCGCTCCTTTCGTCACAGAGCAGCCTCTTGCGCGACCTGCTCCGCTACCTCTCCGTACATGTCCTGCAGCTCCCCGAGCCACTCATCGGAGGCGCCGAGGAGGGTCTCTCCACGCGAGTAGGCCTCGGCGATTGCGCGCCGCTCGGGCACGCGCATCAGCACCGTCAGCTCCTCGTCGGCGAGGTACCGCTCCATATCCTCGTAGCCGCCGCGGTCGCGGTTGACCACCACGCCGCAGGGCACGCCCAGGCGGAGGCTCGTGTCCACGGCCTCCCGGAGGTTCGCCAGCCCGAAGGGCGTGGGCTCGGTCACGAGGATGCAGTAGTCGCTGTCATCGACCGCCTCCTGCATCGGACATGCCGTGCCGGGAGGCGCGTCGATGATGGTGATCATCTCATCGGATATGTGCCGTTTGAGCTCCGTGGTCACGGGGCCGGCGCGCTGGTGCCCGATGTCCAGCCGGCCCTGGTGGAACTCGATCCCGCCTTCCGCCGTCCCCGATACTATCTGGCCGATGCGCAGCGGCACCTCATTGATGGCGCCGGTCGGGCAGACGTAGGCGCACGCCCCGCAGCCCGAGCAGAGGTCATGGAAGGTCACCACCGCCTGCCCGATGACCGCGATCGCGGCGAACTCGCAGGCCTTCGCGCACTTGCCGCAGTGGATGCAGCTCTCCATGTCCACCTCCGGCACGAGGATGTTCACCACCTCGCTGCCGGTGATCCGCGGGTGCAGCAGGATGTCCGCGTTCGGCTCCTCGACGTCGCAGTCGAGCACCTGCACGGCCTCTCCCGCGCGCACCATGGCCTGCGCGAGGCTTGTCGAGATCAGGGTCTTGCCAGTGCCGCCCTTGCCGGCGGCCACTGCGATGGTCAGTTGTCTGTCGCTTGCGGCAGTCATGCCTCAGATGCTCCCGTGTCCTGCTCCTGGATCACTCTATGGCCTGAAGGCGGCCGTCGGCGACCGCCTGTGCCGCCTCCTGCACTGTGCCGCTGGCGTGGTAGGCGGGAATGCCCCCGGCCCTCAGCGCGTGCAGCGCGGTCGGGCCGAAGTTGCCGGCCACGACCGCCTCAGCGCCGGCATCCGCCACGAGCTGCGCCGCAGCGACGCCCGCGCCCGTCCCCGCCAGGGCGCCGGGATTCTCGAGCCGCTCAAGCTGCATGGTCTCAGTGTCCACGATCACGATGTGATCGCACCTGCCGAAGCGCGGCTCGACTTCGGCTCCCAGGTCCGCCCGGGATGCTGCGATTGCGACCTTCATTCGGACTCCTCCTCGGGTGGGGGCTACTGCCCTTGGCCCTGCCCCTCGAGGTAGTCGATCTGCGACTGGATGAACTCCAGCTCCTGGCGCATCATGTCCGCCTGGGCGCGCATCATGCCGAGGTGGTACTGCCTGGCCTGCTCGGGATCGAAGCCGGGCGCCACCGGCCCGGCCATGCCCGGCATGCCCTGCGGCGGCATCTCCGTCTGCTCGAACTGCTCGATCTGCGTCTCGAGCATCTGGAGCTGCTGCTCCAGCATCTGCGCCTGCGGCTGCAGCATGCTCAGGTAGTACTGGCGCATCTGCTCCGGGTCGCCCTGCATCGGCGCCATCGGCCCCATCGGTCCGGCCATGGGCCCCATCGGCCCCATCGCCCCCATGCCCCACGCGCCCTGCTGGGCCTGGGGACCGTAGCCGGGCGGCATGCCCCAACCGCCCTGCTGGGCCTGAGGGTCGTAGCCGGGCGCCATGCCCCAACCGCCCTGCTGGGCCTGGGGATCGTAGCCGCCTGCACCGGCGCCCATGCCCCCGGCGCCCATGCCGCGACCCATCCCACCACCCATGCCGCGGCCCATGCCGGCGCCGCCACCGGGCATCTGCTGGCCGCCCATGCCGCTCTTGGCCTGGGTGGTGGCGCCGCTCGCCTCGTTGAGCCGGCCAGCGACGGCCGCCTCGACCGCCTGACGCACGGTCATGCCCGAGGCCTGGAACATGCGGATGCCCCCGGCCGCCAGCGCCTGGCTGGCATTGGGGCCGTAGTTGCCGGCCACGACACCATCAACAGCACTGTCGGCGATCGTCTGCGCCGCCTGCACCGCCGCGCCGCTGCCCATCTGGGTGCCCGGATTCGGCACCGTCTCGGCCTGCATGGTGTCGGTATCCACGATGACGAAGTACGCGCACCGCCCGAACCTCGGATCCATCTGCGCATCGAGCCCCTCACCCGACGATGCAACTGCGAGTCTCATCGGTATTCCTCCTCAGTCTGATTGCGAGCCTCTGTGTCGTAAGCATGTATGACCGGTTCACGTGCTCTCCGCCGGCCGGCGCTCGACGGAGCCGTCGGCGCCAAGCGCCAGTGTGTCGCCGGTTCCCGCCCGCACCGTCTCGCCGGCGAAGTGCTTCTCGACCATCGCCGCGCCGTGCTCGCCGCTGCAATGCAGCGGGGCGATGCAGCGGACGCCGCGCCCGTGCAGATCGGCCACGATCGATCGTATCTCGTCCTCAGGCGTGTGCCGCAGATGTGTGCCGCCGATGATGCTCACCGGACAGCGGCCCGTCAGCTCCTCGCAGCGCGCCACGATGTTCACCAGCCCCGCGTGTGCGCAGCCGGTGAGCAGGACATCCGCCGCCCCCAGTCGGACGATCAGCGACAGGTCGTCCACGTAGTCGTCCGGCAGCATCTCGCCGCCGCGCTCCACCATCAGCCGGTGGGACTGCCCCGGCGGTTCCACCAGCTCCCAGGCCGTATGCGGGACCTGGCCGGTGGTCAGCACGCCCGGGATGACCTCGACCGGGTCGGCGCTGAGCTCGAACTCCGCGCCCAGCGCCTCCAGCTCCTCGCGAGAGTGCTGCTGGCCGATGTAGCGGTGCCCTCCGTCGATCTCCAGCGACCAGCGGGGCTCGAAGACCGCCGGGTGTGCCACCACGCGCATGCCGCCGCGGCGCTGCAGCAGCGCCGCAAGCCCGCCGGTATGATCGAAGTGGCCGTGGCTGAGCACCAGCGCCCGAACCGCGTCCAGGTCCACGCCCAGCGCGTCGGCGTTCGACCACGTCTCCGGGCTGTCCCCGGTGTCGAGCAGCAGCTCGCCGCCATCCGTGCGGGCCAGCAGCGCGAGGCCGATGCCCGGCAGCAGGTCGCGCCTCGCGGCGGGCACGTAGTCCCGCAGGATCACGACCTCAAGCGTGCGACTCTGCTGCATCGATCGGTACCTCCAGCGAGATCTGCTCCTGCGCGAGTGCGTCGGGCAGCGTCTCGGCGTCCGTCACGATGGCGTCCACGTGCTCGCCCTCGAGCGCGTAGTAGGGTCCCTTGCCCCCAAGCTCCTCGCGCACGAAGACGGCGTCCACCCCCTCGTCGATGAGCATCCGGGCGCTGCGGATGCCCTTGCCGCTCCCCTCCCCTCGGTGCGGGTTGCGCACGTAGCGCACCTCCCGCACCTCGCGGTCCTCGGCCCCCACGGTGACCAGCACGAACCGCTCCGCCTCGCCGAAGTGGTCCGAGACGCGATCACCCTCCGCCAGAGGCACGGCGTAGACGTAGCTGTCGCGGCGCTCGGGCTCGAAGTGGATGAGCACCTCGTCCACGTTCGGCGCGATCTCCTTCACGGCGTCCTCGAGCCGGTAGCTGACCTGGTGCGCCTCGTCGAGGTCGTGGACCGAGAGCACCACGTGCGCCTCGATGAAGCGATATGAGCCCGAGTTGCGGCCCTTCAGCCCGTGCACCTCGATGACGTGGCGATGCGTCTGCAGCGCCTCCTGCACGCGGTTGAGCAGCTCGCGATCGACGCTGGCGTCGAGCAGCACGCGGATGGCGTCCACGCCCAGCCCGGCGGCCGTGTAGATGATGAAGGCCACGATCAGCAGCGTGGCCCACAGGTCCACGTTGTAGCCGTAGTAGGCCGCGATGAGGCTGATGAGCACCGCCAGCGTCGCCAGCGTGTCGATCAGCGCATCGCGGCTGTCGGCCTCCAGCGCCGGGGAGCCGGTGCGACGAGCCACCGCGCCCTCATAGCGCGAGAACGTAAAGCTGATGACCATCGCCGCGACCATGGCCGCCATCGTCCAGCCCAGGCTCTGCGGCTCGCCGCCCAGCTCTCCCAGGATCGCGTGGCGAGCCAGCTCGTAGCCGACGAAGGTGATGAACACCGCGATCGCCAGAGAGATGAGGTTCTCGACCTTGTAGAGCCCGTACGGGAACGCCTCCGTCTTGCGGCCCGAGATCTTCAGGCCCGTGTAGAGCGCCAGCGACTGCGCGATGTCCGAGACGTTGTGGACCGCGTCGGCCATCAGCGCCATGCTGCCGGAGATCGCGGCGAAGACGAACTTCAGCGCCACCAGCGTGGTCCTCACCGCGACCGACACCAGGGCGGTCCGCTGCGCCGCCAGGCGATCGCGCTCTCGCCCGGTGCGCTCGTCCTGGCTCTGCTCGCCAGCCCGCTCAGTGTTCACACGCGTTCTCCCCGGAAGGCAGCTCGCCGGCCGCGATCTGCCTGATGACGTCCTCAACCGGTCCGAAGACCCCGATGTGCACGCCGATTCCCAGCTCGCCCAGCAGGCCCACCGCCCGCGGTCCGGCGCCCCCTGCCACCACGTAGCTCACCTCATGCCGGCTCAGAAGGCGGGGGAGAAGACCCGGCTCGTGGCCGGGGTTCGACAGGACGCGGCGCCCGCTCTCCCGGCCGCCGTCGATGTCAACCAGCACGTACTTCTCGCACCGCCCGAAATGCGTCGCGACCCGCTTCCCGTCCGCCGCAATCGCATACGTCACCAGGTGCCACTCCCAAGGCGCGGTCGCCGCCTACTCATTGAGCAGGGCCCGCGCCCTCTCCGCGAACGCCTCCATGGCCTCGGAGCGCCGCGAGATGACCTTGACCCAGCTTGCCAGCCGGGCCTTGCCTAGCTCGGTGAGCTCGTAGTTGCGCCGCGCGGGCCCGCCCCCCGACGTGTCCCAGCTTGAGACCACCGCGCCCTCCGCCTCGAGCTGCCTGAGGGTACGATAGATGGCGCCGGCATCCACGGGGCTGTCGGTCAGCCCCATGCTGTTGACCTCGCCCAGCAGGTCATAGCCGTGCGCCGCCGCGCCCTCGCCGAGCAGATAGAGCACTGCCGGCTCGATCAGCCTGGAGAGGCGTGACGCCACCGTCTGTTCGAGGTTCGGCCACCCGCGTCTCCTCATGCCGTCCCCCACCTATGTGTTTGTTGCATATAGAGTATACCACAATCTATCTGCGTGTCAAGCGTACTCTGCAATCTGGAGAGCATCCAGATTCCTGTGGACGACACACGGACACGCCCCCGTCCGCGCGCCGTTGGCCGTAGGAGGGGGCAGGCCTCACCCCCCGGTCCCTCCCGCCCAGCAGCGGGATGCGCAGGCACGGGACGTCGCCGCTCGGTGCGCGCATCCACACGAATTGCGCAGGCACGGGACGTCGCCGCTCGGTGCGCGCATCCACACGAATCTGGATGCTGCCTGCAATCTGCGCCGTGGTCTGTCTGCCTGACTCCGAGCCCGGCAGGTGCTCGTTCACCGATACCTCGCGCGAGGGAGCGCCCTGGGCATCGCAGCGGCTGGCAAGAAAGACATGATATTTCGCAGATTCGGGGAGGTGAGTGTGTACCCGGGGGCGAAGTTGCTCCCGTCAAGCAGGGCCACCGCTGGACGTCCGCGTGCTCCGCCGACGCACCTGGGCCTGGCAGGGGGAGGCCCAGGAGGCTCGGATCGCGCCAAGGGCGCACCGGGCTGCAGGCACCCACCCCGACCGTTTGACGCTACTTCCTGCCTGGGGGAGGGCCACCCTATGTGGTACGGCACGATGTGGCAAGGTCTTCTGCGGTGGTGGAGCGAGGATCAGTCTGCGCAGCACGAGTTGGCGATCCGTCGGGCCGCGCGGCGCACTGTGCGTGCGCTGCTTCGCCCCGAGCGCCTGAGCAACCTCGACGTCGAGCAGTTCGGACGCCTTGTGGCACCGTTTGGCCGACTCCGCCGCGCCGACGGCGCGCCGGTCGAAGCCGAACACCTTCAGCCCCTCAGCGCCGCTCAGCTCGAACAGCTCCTCGACTCGGGCGAGATCATCGTGACCGGTAACCGGCTCGTTGGCCTGGAGGACGGCGTCTGTCCCGCGACGCTCTCGGGCCTGGCCGGGGCCGAGGAGCTGCGCGAGTTCCTCGCCCGGCTCCTTGATCCCGGCGGTGGGGGCGAGGAGGCGGTGCAACGGGCAGCTTGCCGCGACGCTCCCATCGGCGCCCCGCTCGCCACGGCGATCCTGTGCATCTGTTCGCCGCGGCCGCGCGGCGTCTGGGACCGCACACGGACCGCCGGCCTGCAACGGCTCGCGGAGCTGCTGGAAGTCGAGACGCAGTGGTCGGGCGTGCATCGGGACTACGCCCGCTACACCGAGGTGCTCGACGGGCTTCGGGAGCGGTCGATGGGCGTGCTGAGCGATCCGCTGGCGCTGGACCTGATGCTGTGCCGGCTGGCGGAGCTGCGGCGCCCGCGGCCGTGGAAGATCGCCGTCGGGCTCGGGCGGCCGCAGCCCGAGGCGGAGGCGATCGCCGTCCGCTGCCTCGAGGAGGGCTTCGCCGCGATCGCGCCCGAGGAACCGGATGACCCCAATATCGCGCGGCTGCGGCAGCTCGTCCCCGGCGACTGCGTGGTCATGCACCTGCGCGGCCGGGTGGGCGCGGTGGGGCGCGTGACCCGTCCATACTACGAGTTCGACCGCTCCGCGCCGGACCTCCTGGACCGCTCCTGGTGGCGGCGCATCGACGTGGACTGGATCCCCGGCGACCACGACTACGGATCGCTGCTGTCGGGGGCGCAGCAGCGATTCTCCGTGGTGGAGCTGGAGCGGCCCGTATTCTGGGCAATCGCGCGGATGTACCGCCACGATCCGCGCTACGACCGGCTCATCCGGCCGCTGCGCGGGGCCTGGGTCCTCACGTGCGACGCCAGGCGGCGCGAGATGCTGACCCGGCTCGGCAGGCCCCTGCCGCTGCGCGATCGATGGGCGCTGCGCTTCGACGATGACCCGCCCGAGCCCGGCGACCAGGTCTTCCTCTGCTCCGACGGCCGTCCCGGCGGCATCTTCGCCCACGCCCGCGTGCTCTCCGAGGCCAAGGGCCAGCCTGATCAGAAGCGGGGGACCCTCTGGGCGGACGTTCTCTATGAGCGCGTGCTCGACCACCCGCTGACCGACGAAGACCTCTCGGCCGACCCGCGCATGTCCTCGTGGCGGCTCCCCGACGACGGCTCGCCCGCTCGGCTCAATCCCCAGCAGACGGCGGCGGTGCGCGAGATGATGGATCTGCCCTCCGAGCGCCACTTCGTGCTGCTCGCCGGCGGCTCCGACGGCCGGGCCTCGGGGCCGGAGGCGACCTACCGCGTGGGCGGCGAGGCGGGCGGCGATCCTGCGAAGCTGGCCGACGCCGTCTCGCACGGAGCCGCGAAGTGCCTGATCCACCACGGCAGCCCCGAGCACGCCTTCGTGGGCTTCGGAGAGGTCGTGTGCCTCAGAGGCGGCCACGCCGGGGCCAGGGAGGCAGGGACGATGGAGATCCACATCGCGCCCTCCCGCTTCCCCCAAACACCGGGCGGTCATTCGTTGAGGCGCCGCCTGCTGAAGCGGCGCGCCGCTACGCCGCGGCAGGGCCCTGCCGACCGCTGGACGCACACGGTGCTGCCCGTCTCCGCCTTCGACTTCTACCGGGTCGTCGGCGCGGGCATGGGCACGCCCGTTGACGCGGAACCGGTCGCCAGCCTCCAAGCCCTGGCAGAGGAGTGCGGGGCGGCGCCCGAGACCCTCGCGAAGATCGAGCGACTGCTGCGCGAGAAGGGCCAGATGATCCTCTACGGACCTCCCGGCACGGGCAAGACCTGGGTCGCGCTCCGCCTGGCGTCATACCTGGCCGGCGGCGACGACGCCCGGATGGAGGTCGTGCAGTTCCACCCCGCATACACCTACGAGGACTTCATCGAGGGCATCCGGCCGCAAGTCGTGGAGAGCGACGGCGGCCGCAAGGACATCGAGTACCCGCTTGTGCCCGGCTCCTTCATGAGCTTCTGCGCGCGGGCGCGGCGCGACTCCCAGCGCACCTACGTCTTCGTCGTGGACGAGATGAACCGCGCCCAGGTCGCGCAGGTCTTCGGCGAGCTGATGCTTGCCCTGGAGTACCGCGAGCGCGAGGTCGGGCTCGCGCACGCACGAAGCGCGTCCGACCCTGAGGGCCGGCGGCGCCACTTCTCCGTGCCCCGCAACGTCCTGCTGCTGGCGACCATGAACACCGCCGATCGCAGCACCGCGCTGGTTGACCACGCGCTGCGCCGGCGCTTCGTCTTCTTCCCGCTCTTCCCCGATGACGACGAGCTGGTGCGGCCCATGTTCGAGCGCTGGCTGGCCGGCAACGCGCCGGAGATGGCCTGGGTCGCCCACCTGCTGGCCTCCATCAACGAGCGGCTCGAGCCGGAGCTGGGCCGGCACCTGCTGATCGGCCCCAGCTACTTTATGCGCCCGGGGCTCACCGAGGAGCTGCTTCGGGAGGTCTGGCGTTACCAGCTCATGCCCCTGCTGGAGGAGTACTTCGCCGGCATGCCCGACCGCCTCGCGCAGTTCGACCTCGAGGAGCTGATGCGCGAAGCGCGCTCGCGACACGCCGCTCAAGAGCATGCACCGGACCACGGAGGCGGGCCATATGACAGGCAGCTTGAGCTCGGCGTGGGTGACCGGCCATGAGCGGTGACGACATCTCCGTGCGTGAGCACGAGCAGCAGTACGTGACACTATGTGCGGAGGACGCGGAGATGCTGGCTCGCGAGCATGCCTGGCACCTGACGCTCAGGCGCATGCCGGGCGACCGTTCCTGCTGGCTGGTCGAGGCCGGCCAGGTCTGCGGCGTCATCCCCCTGCCCTCGGGCCGGCGCGTCTACATCGAGCCGAAGGCGCCCATCGGCAACATCTGGCACCTGCTCGCCTACGCCGCGGACCTCCCGCGCGTCCACGATTCGCTCGTCGAGTGCGATGGCGTCGCGGGTCTGCTGGACGGGCTCATGGCGGTCTACGTGCGGGAGCTGTGTGGGCTGATCGACCGGGGGCTGGCCCGGGGCTACCGCCGGCGGCTCGACACGCTCTCCCACATCCGCGGGCGCCTCGATGTGAGCGAGCAGCTCCGGGCCAATCCGGGCATCCGCCACCGGTTCGCCTGTGCCTACGATGAGTTCACCATCGACACGGCGCAGAACCGGGCCCTGCTCGCGGCGCTGCACGTCGTGCGGCGGGCCCACGGCCCCGTGGTGGGGCTGGGGCCGCGCGTGGAGCACTGCCTGCGCGCGCTGGCGGGCGTGAGAGACGAGCCGCCGAAGCGCTGTGATCCGGCGCTGCTGCGCCCGCCGCCGGCGAGTCCGCATTACGCCACGCCCCTGGCGCTGGCCGGTCTGCTGCTGGCGTGCACGGGGCCGGGCCACCGTCCGGGCTCCCGGCGGGCGCCCGCGATGCTCGTGAAGATGCCCCGCCTGTTCGAGCGCTTCGTCTGCCGCGCCCTGGAGAGAGGCCTGCGGCCACCCCTGAGCGTGCGCACCTCCGGACAGAGCCTCGCACTCGACCGCGACGGCCGCGCGGTCCTCACCCCGGACGCGGTCGTAGAGCGGGGCGGGCGGGCCGTCTGCGTGGTTGACGCGAAGTACAAGACCGCCGGCGACGCGGGCGCCGATACGGCTCAGCCGGCGTCCGACGACCTCTACCAGATGCTGGCCTACTGCGTCGGCTATCGCGCCTCACATGCCGTGCTCGTCTACCCGTGCTCGGGCCGCCCCGCGCCGCTGCACATTGCGCGTCCGCCCTGGGAGGCGCACGTGCATCTACTGTGCCTTGACCTGTCCGGAGACCAGGACGCGGTGCGCGAGCAGTGCGCGCTGCTCGCGCGGCGGCTCACCGAGATGGCGAACGGCGGCGAAGCCCGGTCCCATGCAGCCGTCGCTTCCAGCCCGACAGACGCGTGCCCCGCTCTCCGCTGAGGCCGGCGTCACCCCTCAGCGCGGGGCCGCGCGCAGCTCCAGCACCTCCAGCTCGCCTGGCCCGAGGAGCAGCGTGAGCTCATCGCCGCCCAGCTCGCCCCCGCAGATCAGCCGCCGCGCCGCAATCTCGCCCTCGAGGCCCAGGCGCTGAGGCTGCAGGCGTACCGTGGCCTCGCGCGGCTCGTCCGTGCGGTTGAGCGCGGTCAGTAGCACCGCCCCGTCCTGCTCGGGCCCGAAGCGCTCGATGCGCACCCCGGGCGCATCGGTCCGCGCACCGGTGACCGCCCGCCAGCCCGCCTTCGACAGCCGCACGGAGAGCGCGTGGTAGAGGTCGAAGAGGTCGCGATTGCGCTCGTAGAGCTCAGGGTAGCCGTCGAACCACGTGATGCTGGGGATGGCGCCCAGGGCCACGCAGCGCGTGGCGAAGGCGTCGTACTCCTCCCGCGAGATCTCGCCATCGTCGCCGGCCAGGAAGCGCTCGTGCTCCAGGACGCAGAGCTGCTTGCGCCCCACGACCGGCCGGAACTCCTCGACCTGCGCCCGCCCCGGTCGCGTGCCCCCCTCCACCCCCACCATGTCCAGCCACATGGAGGTGAACGGGTGCAGCCGCGCGCCCATGTTGGCAAGCACCCAGCGGTGCGTGGGATGCAATAGGCCGTAGAGCGCGTCGAGGAACTCCAGCGCGCTCCACTGGCCCACCAGGCACGGCGTCCCCGTCGCCTCGTCGTACGTGAGCGGATGCGAGGCGTAGCGGAAGTGGTCGCGGCGGCAGTTGTCCACCGCCGTCCCCCAGCTTGAGTACGAGTCGAGGTAGATGCCGTCGAGCGACGGCTCCTCCGCCATGAGCAGCCGGATGTGCTCCAGGATCCGGGCACCGACCGCCGGCCGGTCATCGTCCGCGAACAGGTCCGGGTCCATGTTCAGGTAGAACGTGACCGAGTTATCG
>JALGUJ010000145.1:17346-23584 GCA_029820945.1 Candidatus Zipacnadia bacterium
GTTATCGCCCCACGGTGTGTTGCGGATGCTGATGTGGCGTCGGCCGTCGGGACTGGTGGCCACGCAGGTGTCGATGATCTGCTTCAGGTCCGCGCCCCAGCCCCGGCGCGTGCTGATCTCGTTGACGCGCTCGGGCTCGATCTCGTAGGCCTCGTAGGCGGCCAGCGCCTCCTCGTAGCTCTGCGGAAGCTCCTCCAGGCGCTTGATCTCGCGCTGGCCCGGGATCATGTAGGGGTAGCTGCCCACGCCGTACTCGTCGTCCACCTCGAAGTTGTAGGAGCCCTCGTCGTAGGCGAACTGCTCGGGGTTGGGCAGCCTGTTCGGCCGCGCCTGGAACAGCCACTTCCCGTGAATCGGGCAGCGCGGGGCGAAGTACTCGGGGAAGAGCGCCTGGTAGCGGTCGATGGCGTCGCGCCAGCCCCACTCGCCGTCGCAGCGCGAGATCACGAAGGCGAACGGGTGGCACGAGTGCAGCGGCCCGCTCATCTCGGCGCTCAGCCCGCAGCGGTAGCGGATGTGGAACTGCGCCGAGCGTGGCCGGCAGCCCAGCGTCGCGCGGGCCGGCGCGTCCGGCGGCACGCCCATGCACAGCCCGAACGGTCCCGCTGCGATCGACGCAACGGGATAGGCCGTCTGGTACTGCCCGTCGCGCTCGACGGTCACCTCGTCGTAGAGCGCGTTGGCCCAGCGCCATCCCTCGCAGCGCGCCGGGAGCTTGTAGACGAGGTCGATGGCGCGGTCCTCACCGGTGGTGTCGCGCACCTCCCCGCTTACGCGGATATGGTCCACCGCGGGCCGGTAGCGCGCCACGAAGCGCAGGCGCATGTCAGACAGCTCCACGTGCTGCTCCCAGCCGTCGTCGTGGCGCTCGACGGGCGCCCGGATCGCCTCGAAGGCGCCCACCATCAGGTCGCCCAGGTAGAAGCCGCCGTCGCCGCGCAGGCCGCCGTCGCCCACCCTTCCGCAGGGCATCGGCTCGCCATCCAGTGAGACGGCGACCGCGCGGCCGTCGCCATCAAGGTGCAGCGCGAGGCCGTCTCCGGTCGCGATCTCGACGGCGCCCTCGGGCACCCTCACGGGCGCGGGCGGTGGCAGCTCCTGGGTGGCCTCCAGCAGCGCGAACTCAACGGCGTCGCGGCCGGAGGAGGTCTCCGGCACGGTGCGGATGACCACGCGTCCGTTCAGCGCGCCCGCCTGCACCGCATCGAAGTCCGGCTCCCACCCGTCGAACTCGGCGCCGGCGGGATACAGGCCCTCGGGCAGGGCCAGCCAGATCTCGAGCTGCATGCCCTCGCGGCCCTGCGCCTCGAACAGCACGCTGCGCTCGCCCCAGCGACGCTTGAGGCAGACGTGCCCGTAGGGCGGCTCCAGCGTCTCGCTGACGAGCTTCGACACCCAGCCGGCCGGCTCAACGATCAGCGCCGAGCCAAGCTCCCCCGGCTTGCCCGCCGCGCGCTCCTGGTAGTTCACCAGCAGACGCAGCGGGTCCAGGTGGTAGTCCTGACTGCGCAACTGCCGGGCGTAGAGCACCATCGCCTCGGGCTCGGGCGCGCGCATCGCCTCGGCGAACCGCTCGGGAAGCTCCTCCCATCGCAGCGGCACCAGGTCGCCCGGCGAGCCCACCAGCGGCGCCTCGGCGAGCACGCTCAGCGACAGGTCGTCGAACCAGGCGGTGCCCGTGCGGCCCTTCATCTCGCAGTGCACGACGATGTCGGCGATCGGCGCCCGCGGCGTGATGATGCGCGACAGCTCGGTCCATGCGTGCGTCCCGGGGGTGAAGGGGAAGATGAATGCGTCGTCGCGCCGATCAGGCTCCAGGTCCGTGGTGTACTCCATGCTCACCACGAGCGCGAAGGAGCGGTGCTCCGGGCCCGTCACCTGCTCGGTCCGGTACCACACGCTCACCAGCAGCGGGGTTTGGTGCTCCTGGTCGAGCCGCAGTCGCGCCGTTAGGCCTGTGCGGTCGGCGCGGTCGTCGAGGTGGCACCTCGCGCTTCGCGCCCCGGTGTGCGCGACCTCCTCGTCGATGCTGAACTCGACCGTATGCCGGTAGTGCTGCTCCCAGCCGGCGAGGCCGTCCTCGAAGCCGGGGTTGGTCAGCAGGATCCGGGCATCCGCGGGGGCGACCAGCGCCAGCAGGAACGCCAGGCAGATTGGCATGGTGCGTCGCAATGTGCCACCTCCGAGGGTTAAGCGTTCGGGCCCCATTTCGCGATTCTGTTGGTGTGACCTGCAGCAGATCGCTACCGGCATCTGAGGGTCGGTGGACCATCGGCAACGGGAGCGGGCTTTCACCGCGAGACGAGTTCACGCCCCTGGGGCGGATCGTTGTCGTTCAGGAGGCGTGGGCAGGCGGATCTGGGGCTGCCTCAGCACATCCTCCCGTGAAGGCGCGACAGGGCATTTCGTGCTGCCCCGAGCCGTTGACGGGAAGACGCACGAGTGGAGGGGCGTAACCCGCGGTAGCGAACCAGGCAACAGGGGGTGGAGCGCCACTATCTGGGTGGAGGTGCGAGATGATCCGGGACACGCAACGCATGGGCCTCGCGGCAGCTCTCGTTCTGGCGACCTGTAGCGTCGGCGTCGCCGACGACGTGGAGCTTGGCCAGGTCCGGGAGTTGGACTCACGGACACGGGCGGTGGAGGTCGCCTACTCGTACACGACGGACCACGGTGACGAAGTCGTGCTGCTGATCCGACCAAAGCCGTTGAGTCTGGCCCGCGCTCTCACGATCACGCCGATGTTCCAGCGCGTCGGCCCTGGCGCCGACATCGTCGACTTCACCATCCGCCTCGCCGATGACCAGGTGGCGCCGGTGATGATCGCGCGGGTGATGGTGGGCCTTGCGGTGGCCTCAGGTGGGCGGCAGCGCCCGTTCTACACGGAGGAGTTCGACGTGGACTGGCAGCTCTCGGCCCGGGGAATCGCCGGCGGGCCGCCGGCCGGCACCGGCCGGAGTCCGGTCGCGGCGATCGGCGCCGCGGAGATCGACGCGGATGCCGTTGACGACGACGTGGGCCCGGCGCAGGTTGTGCGGATACGCCACCTGCTGTCGTGGCTGAACGAGAGCGGGAAGACGCTGGCTGAGGCCATGCGCGACCGCCGACTGCAGAGGCTGATGATGCTGCGCGCGGCCGTCAGTCAGGAGGAGGCGGCCACGGCCGATCTCGCGGTCACCGAGAACGCGGCGAACTACGAGCCGCCGACCGCTGGCGCGGAGGGGGTCATCGAGGTGGCGGAGCAGCAGGTGGAGCACGAGGCGCCGCAGGAGGGGCCACCGCGCATCCCGGAGCTGCAGGTGACGAGCATCGAGGCACACCGGCGCGGCTGCTACGTCTTCAACTTCAGCTACCGGATCAACGACGCGGTCGGCATCCTGCCGCTGACCTTCGACGTTGAATTCAAGGGCTCCGCGAACCAGTGGATCACCCAGCAGCCGTTCCTGCACCAATACCCCGAGCGCGACTGCTACGGGAACGGGTTCATCACCGTCTGGATCGACTCGCCCGACGCGCCATTGTCGCTGGGTGAGGCCAACGTGCGGCTGCGCGCGCGCGGCAAGGCGGGCAAGACACAGGCGCTAGTGACCATCGTACCCCGCTTCTCCTGGTACAAGAGCTACGACATGATCACGTACCAGAACCTGCTGGACTACTGCGCCGGCCCCGATGCCGTGGGCCGAGAGAGGGTGGGAGTCAACTCCGGCCCCTACTCGCTGGCGGAGTACTTCCACGACCGCTACGACGAAGAGCCGCCGATGCTGATATTCAAGACGGCGGGGGATGTCTACTGCCGGGGCCTGTTCATGCCACACGAGGGCGCACAGGGGCTTGAGGGCGTATGGGTCATCGACCTGACCTGTTTTGACGCGGACAAGGACCCGTGGACGGCGGGCTGGCTGGACGGTCACCTGCCGGCCGACCCGGACGACTGGTTCGTATCGCGGCGGTCGTACGACAACGCAGGGCTGCTCACGCCCGGGGTGCCCTTCGACCTTGACCGGAGCGGCGTCAACTGCAGTGAGGTAGAGGCGGACATCGTGGTGCAGCGGGACGCAAGCGGCAAGTGCTTCCTCAACACCATGAACGGCTGCGAGATGTACTACTGAGGAGGGAACACCGATGATCATGCGCAAGCTGACTGGCGCGATCATGGCCCTGATGGCCGCCATGGCGATGTGCGCTCCGTGCGCCGCGCAGGCGCAGCAGCCGTTGGCGGGCCCGGCGGCAGCCGTCATCACCACCCCGTCACAGCAGCAGGCTCTGGCGACGCTCATTCAGCCACGCCCGATCCAGCCCTACACCTTCGTCGAGCGACAGGGCAGGCCGCTGATCGTCTATGAGAGCGGCCACGAGTTCACCATGATCCCGGCAGACGATTACATCGATGAGCTGAAGAAGCGCGGCACGATCGGGAACATGTCCTTCGAGGCAGAGCCCGATCCCGCCGGGCTGATCGACAAGGACTACTCGGACATGCCGCCCTCGAGCTTCGTGCACGTCCTCGATTACCTGACACCGGTCAGGAGTCAGGGACGCCGGGGGATGTGCCACGCATTCGCGGCCACCGCCTTCCTCGAGGCCCTGATCAAGCGGCGGCTGATGCGCCACGGCGTGCCCGAGCAGCTCGCGGAGGTGGACCTCTCGGAGGAGTGGTTCTGCTACCAGTCGATGAAGCGCAAGTCGGAGTACTACAGCGTGAAGGAGCTAAGCGACGAGGGCTTCTTCGGCTATCTCGATCTCGAGATGGCGATGGACAAGAGCTTCGCGACGGAGATGTTCTGGCCCTACGAGCCTGACTCGTGGCCGGACACTGCGGGCCATCCCGCCACGATCGACTGGGTGCTGGGGGAGAAGTGTGCGTGGGAGTGGTGGGGCCATCGAGAGCCGGCGGAGCTGGCACCATCGAGCATCGCGCCTTTCCGGGAACACGCTTCGCCCCACGGCCCCATGCTGTCCGTCACGGTCGAGAGCAGTCGGTTCATCGGCGACCCCGACGAGGGCTTCGATCTGGCGCGCACCGAGATCTCCGACGGCCGGCCGGTGATGCTGTCGATCGTCTGGCCCAGCATGCAATTGACCAACCCTCAGCGCACCATGTACTGCGTGAGCGACGACTACCCGTTCGATGCGCTGGAGGCAAAGCTGGGCGACGGCGAGATGACCGAGGAGCAGATAGAGGCCTGGGACGACGCCTATGGCGGCGGCCACGAGATCCTGCTGGTGGGATACGGGAAGGCGGGAAGCGACTGCGACGGCATCTGGATGGTGAAGAACAGCCACGGTCTGGACAGTGGCAACGACGGCATCGTCTACATCACCGAGAGCCTGATCCGGCTCTCATTCGCGGACTTCGCCATCGCCCGTCTGACCGATGACGCCAGGTCCGACATCGAGCGCTTCGCGCAGACCATGCTCGAACAGCTCGAGCGCTGAAGGCAAGGGGAGAATGGCGATGACGAGTATCTGCGACTTCAGCCGCTCATTCGCCACCTTCGTGACCGAGGGGCGAGGCAACAACGCGCGCATCCAGGTCGAGGCGATCTGCGACCTGCCGGGCGGTGACCGCTACGTGCTGGTCGCCTCCTGCAAGGCCGAGAGCACCTACGCCGAGGACGATCTCTTCCGGCGGCCCAACTACGACTTCTGCGCGATCTTCTCGGAGGAGGAGTACTGCATCGTGCGCGTGGGGCTGCCGCTGACCGCCTGCTGGCGGGACATCGGCCTGAACCGCGACCGCTTCGAGGACGTGCGCATCAACCTCGCGGAGGTCGCCGCGACGGAGTGCTCGGACGCGCGCGAGATCGTCCGGGCCACGCTGACCAATGCGCCGCTGGTGGGGCGCACCGAGTTGCTCGGCGGCGACGGGGAGGTGCTGGCGCGGCTGCGGTACCCCGTGAAGACCATGAACGTCAACGACATCGAATGGATCTACCAGGTGGACACCGGGCCGATCATCGCCCCCAGTCCCGATCGCCGGGGCGATGCAGGCGTCGAGGCCCTCGACCTGGCCTTCATCGCGTGGAACCGCCCCGACCGCGCGGAGCTGATCGTGCTCACGCCGACCCAGGTCGGCCACAGCGACGACTGCGTCGGGCACTACAGCAAGGTGCGCAAGATCGCCGCGCGCAACAGGATCCTGACACTGACAGGCTGACGCCCCGCGTTAGGGGGCTATGCATTACGCCGATCTTGCGCGGCGGCAGCGATGCGAGGCCGGGCCGGACAGGGGGGAGAG
>JALGUJ010000146.1 GCA_029820945.1 Candidatus Zipacnadia bacterium
CTGTGCGTCCCGCCCAACATCGGCCTCGCCGACGAGGAGGGCCTGGACGCGGCCGCCGCGATCATCCGCTTCCGCCACGAGCAGGGCTGGGCCGCGGCCGTGCTGTGCCAGAGCTGGGGGCAGGTGCATTTCGGCCCAAAGCGCGCGCCGGCGCACGAGCCACCCGCCGAGCAGGACCCGAAGCGCTACCCCTGCATCGCCCGCTACGAGGAGCTGATCCCGCGCGCGCGGGCGCGCGCCGAAGCGGACCTGGACGCGCTCGTCGAGCGCGGGGTCGCGCCGGACCTGCTGCTCATGGATTGGGAGGCCTGGTACCGCAAGGTCTGGCAGGCGGACCCGGCCAGCCTGGAGGACGTTCTGGCGCAGGCCCGCGCCTGCCCGGTCTGCAGCGAGCGGCTGCCGGCGGAGTACCTGGACTCGCCCGCGGGCCTGCTGCGCGGCCTGGAGCTGATCCGCGGAGACATCACGCGGCGCGCCTTCGTCGAGCCGGTGAAGGAGCGCTTCCCGGAGGCGCATGTCGGCAACTACTTCTGCAGCTCGCACGTGCGCAGCGACGAGCCACTCGATGAGTGCCACCGCATCGTGGGCTGGTACGGCAGCGGCCTGGACTGCTCCCAGCCGTCGGCCTACGGCCGCTACTGGACCTACCACCGCGACCCGGAGTTCGTCGGCTGGAACGTGCTGTGGAAGTACCTCGGCGAGTTCAGCCACATGGCCCGCCACCAGGTCGGGGACGAGTACCAGCTTCCGTGGAGCGCGCGGCTTCTGACCTACCAGCCCGAGGAGCCTTTCGAGGCCCGGGGCGTGCAGGTCTGGGCCTGGCCGAGGGAGTCCTATCGCGAGTACCTCAGGCACGTGATGCTACGCGGCGCCAGGAGCCTGTGCGTGTTCAAGCCCAACAAGCAGAGCGAGGGCAACCGGCTGATGTACCTCACGGAGCTGCAGGACGTGCTGGGGGTGTTCGGCGAGATGCGCCGGTTCGCGGAGATCCTCCGCGTGGGCGAGCCGCTGAACCTGGCGGACCCGCCCGGCGAGCCGTACTCGGCCGAGGGCGCGGTCGTCTGGTCGGGGATGGCGACGGACCAGCAGGCGGTGTTGCGCGCGGTTTCGTTCACGGGGCAGGCCGAGACCGTGCAGATCGACGTGTTCGGGGAGAGCATCACGCTGGAGGCGCCACCGGCAGGGCGAACATACCAGATCACGCGATGAATGGAGAGAGGATGCATGTCGGAGCTCAGCGTCGGCGCAGCGCGCCGCGACATCACGCCGTATCCGGACGAGTTCGGCGAGATCGAGATGCGCGGGAGCTTCTCCCGCAGGCCCGCTACGAAGGTCAACGATCCGCTGTACGCCCGCGCCACGTACTTCGAGGGCGGCGACGACCGGGCCGCCCTGGTGACCCTGGACCTGATCGCCGCGCCGCGAGCCCTGGTGAGCGACGTTCGCGAGCGCCTGGCCGCGAGCATGGGCCTGGAGCCACGCCAGGTCTTCATCTGCGCCACGCACACGCACTCGGCGCCCAGGCCCGACCACGAGGACTACCGCGAGCTGTTCGTCAATGGCATCTGCGAGGCCATCGAGGAGGCGGCGGAGGACGCGGCGCCGGCGAGGGTCACGACGGCGCGCCGGCCGGTCTACGGGCTCTCCTACAACCGCCGCGTGTGGCAGGCGGACGGCACGGTCGGCATGTACTTCGGCTACGAGAGCCCGGACATCGTGCTGCTCGACGGGCCCATCGACCCCATGCTGGGCGTCTTCAGCTTCGAGCGCGAGGATAGGCCGCGCATCGTGCTGGCGAACTACTCGCTGCACGCGTGCACCGCGGGCGGTGGGATGCTGTCGGCGGACTACCCGGCGGCCTTCGAGGACTGCCTGCGCGAGGTGATGCGCGAGAAGCTGCACCTGCAGTTCACCAACGCCCCCTGCGGGAACGTGAACCACTGCGACCTGTCGCGGGCCCGGGAGCTCAACCCCAATGGCATCCTGCGCCACCGCACCGGCGCGGCGCTGGCGGAGGCGGCCTGGAAGGGCCTGGAGCAGGCGCGGGAGATCGATGGCGGCCCGGTGCGCGCGGTCTCCCACACGCTCACGGCCGCGACGCGTGGCTACACCGAGGAGGAGCTGGCGGCGGCGCGGCAGGTCGATGTGTACGACAGCTCGACCTGGGGCGGCGACTTCCTGGAGGCCACCAAGAAGCTGCGCATCCTACGGTGCGCCCAGTGGGGCGAGAGCTACGACATCGAGATCGGCGCCCTGCGCTTCGGCGAGGCCGGGCTTGCCTTCATGCCCGGCGAGGACTACGTGGAGTTCGCCATCGACATCAAGAAGCGCTCGCCGCTGTACCCGCACACCTTCGTGGTGGAGCTGGCGGGCGACGACATCTCATACGTGCCGACTCGCGAGGCCTTCGAGCGCGGCGGCTACACGGTGTATGCGTGCCGCTTCGAGCCGGGCACCGGGGAGCGAATGGCCGACAGCGCCGTCACAGCCCTGCAGGAAGCGGCGGAGATGTAGCGAATTGACTGTTTGATGAAGTCGGAGGACAGCGACCTCGCGGTGCGAGAGGCACGGGGATTGCTGAGACTTGGGCAGTCGCCGCGCCTGTTCGCCCGGCCGTCAGTGGTCGCAGGAGTCTGTGTCGGCGAGTTTGGCTGAGGTGTGCGCCGCCGCCGGGCCACGATCGCGCGATATGGGAGGGCCACTCATGGACCGCGTCCTGATGGTCGGCACCATCCTGATGTGCCTGGGCGCCACCGCCACGGCGGTGCTCTTCGCGATGCTCGTCCGATCGATTCCGGATGCTGCGCTGCGGGGTGTCGTCTTCGTCGCGGTGATGGTCCTGGGTTCGACGCTGATCAACTCCCGCCTGCGCGGGCGGCTGGCCGAGGAGCGGCAAGACAAGGGCGGCTGGTTCAGCGGCTTCATGTTCCTGACCCAGTTCTTCCTCGCGCTGGCCTGGGCGGCGCTGGTGGCGGCGGTCTTCATCATGCTGCGCGGCTGATCGTCACCGCTCCGGCCACACGAGGGACATCACCGTGCCGTCGGGCTGGGGGCTCAGAACGCGGTCAGAAGCACAGCGCCAACACGGCGTTCGTGCATGGACGGCGCACCGGCCAGCTCACTCCAGCAGCGCCTTGATCGGCTTCGGCTCGCCGTCGCGGGCGGAGGCGATGGCCTGCAGCGGCATCAGCGTCGCCATCAGCCCGTCGATGTGATCGATCGTCGCGGGCGTGTCGTTCACGATGCAGTCGATGAAGGCGCGGTTCTCCTCGAGGAAGCCGGTCTCGCAGCCCTCGATGACCTCCGGCTCCTCGCCGCGCCGCGCGACCTCCATGGTGCAGAAGCGATTGTGCAGCGTCACCGCGATGCCCTCGCCGAAGAGCTGCATGAAGAACTTGCTCGCGTGCGGCGGCTGCGCGGCGTCGCCCTGCACCCAGCTCCCCGCCACGTTCCCCTCGAAGCGGAATGTGGCACAGATGTTGTCGGTCACCCCGGAGGGCTGATAGTAGTTTCCTCCCACCGCGAAGACCTCGATGGGGTCCGAGCGCGCGACGAAGCGCAGGATGTCGCAGGAGTGGCAGCCCTGGGAGATGACGTTGCCGCCGCCCATGACCGGGTCGTTCGCCCAGATGCTCGCGCCCCATGGGAAGTCCATCATCTGCATGGTGACCATGATCGGCGCGGGCACCAGCTCCCGCGCCCGCAGGATCAGCTCGTAGTAGCGCATCTTGAAGGCGGTGAAGAGCTTCACGCCGGTGCACTTGACCGCCTCGCCGACGGCCCGGCAGTCCTCGACCGTCAGCGCCAGGGGCTTCTCGACCAGCACGTGCTTGCCGGCCTCCGCGGCGCGGATGCACAGCTCGGCGTGGCTGTCGTGAGGGGTGCAGATGTAGACCGCCGCGATCTCCTCGTCGCCGAGCACGCAGTTCAGGTCGGTCGTGGCATAGTCGCCTCCGAACTCCTCGCAGAGCGCCTGCGCCGCCGCCTCCTTCACGTCGCAGAAGGCGGCCATCCTCGCCGTGTCGAGCTGCGTGAGCTGCTCGGTGTGCGTCCGCCCCAGCCGTCCGCAACCGATAAGGGCGGCATTCACGATCTCGTCGTGCGCCACGTCAATCAACTCCGTTCAGCCGCGGAGCCGCGTCCCGCGCCGGTTCTTCCCGACATGGCGGTAGCTTCACCGGCCGGGCGCGCCCGCCCTGCCTGAGGCCCATGCACGGAGACCCCGCGGCCCGTCTGTGGGAAACACCACTCACCGGATCCGCACGGCTCGCGGGGAGGAGCCATCGCGATGGTACGGGTCGAGGTCGCGGCACTTACGTTGGGCCTGCTGGCCGGCAGCTTGTGGGCGCAGGACGAGCCCGCGCACAGCCCCCTGGTCAGCATCGGCATGGCCGCGGAGCCTCCCGTGGTTGACGGGAGTCTGGACGATGCCGCCTGGTGGGCCGCGGCGGCAGTCGGCCTACAGCCGGGGACGGAGGTGCCTGTGCCCCCAACGGCGAAGCTACGTTGTCGAGGGGCGACTGGAAGGCCCATGGGCGAACCATGCCGATTCGATGTGGGCAATCCCGGCTCAGGACTGGCTGGGCGACCTCAACCTCGACACGGTCTCTCTGATACCGAAGGCCTCGAGTCCAGGCTCGAACCAGGCGCACTGCCCTGCAGGTCTCGTGTCCTGTGAACGCAGATCGACCGGCAACGCGCCACGGAAGAGGTGTTCGCCATGTCGCCCGCCACTCGCCGACATCTCGCTGCACTTCACGTGCTGTCACTGACCTATTGGCTGCCGGCCGCTGTCTCCATCGGCCCCGCCACGGCCGCCACCTACTACGTCGCCAACAACGGGGATGACGGCGGTCCCGGATCGCTGGCCAGGCCCTGGAGAACCATCGCGAAGGCCAACGCGACCCTCGAGCCAGGGGATACCGTGCTCATCAGGGGCGGCGAGTACAACGAGACCATAAGCCCCGAACGCTCGGGAATGCCAGGGAACTACATCACCTACCAGGCGTACAGGAACGAGACCCCGGTGATCGACCGCTCCGTCGTATTGACGAACTGGCGCCAGCACGACGGCAATGTCTGGTGGACCAACTTCCCGCAGAACGCCATCCCCGTCTGGGAGGATAGCTTCGAGGAGTCACAGTACCACTGGATGTACTGGTACCGGCAGAGCCTCGCCGGGGTCGATGGCCCGGGCAAGCTGTTCCGGGACGCCGAGGCCGGGCGCATGTATGTCTGGACCGCCGCGGGCGACGATCCCAACCGGCACACTATGCGCAGTTCAGTGGGCAGAGGCGCCTCCTTCACGAGAGACTACATCGTGCTCGACGGCATCCACATGAAGTGGCTGCATCGCGGCATCGACGCAAGCGGCTGCAACCACTGCATCTTCCGCAACCTGCACATCGAGTACGCGTCAGCCTTCGGCATACTCCTCGCCGACGGCGCTCACGACAACCAGGTGCTGGACTGCACGATCGCCTACATTGGCTCCTGGTACTGGGACGAGGGCGACGGCATTCACATCAGCGGGCACCACAACCTGATCCAGGGCAACGATATCTCGCGCACGGGCCACAACCCGATCACCTCCAGAGGGTTCCGCGACGGCGTCAAAGCCCACCACAACATCTACCAGAACAACCGTACGCACGACGCCGGCAGCAGCGGGCTGAACTCGAACTGGGACTGCCACCATGAGGTATGGCGCAACAACGTCTCGTACCGGAACACCGGCGCCGGCATGCAGATCGACTCCAACAACATCGCCATCTACGGCAACGTGTTCCACACGAACGGTAGCGGGCTGGTCATCTACACCACGGGGGGACGTAGCGTCTTCGCGAACCGGTTCTTCAACAACACCCTGTACGAGAACAACAGCCTCTACCTCCATCAGGATCAGCAGCACCCCTGCGACCACGAATGCCAACTGGCGGAATGGGGCGGCACGTGCGCGGACAACCGCCTGGAAAACAACATCGTGTTCAACAGCTACAAGCCATGGTGGCTCCACTTCGATGGCCTGCTGCGAGACAACCTTGTGCGGGGGAATGACCTCATCGGCCCCGACGGGGCGAGGGTGCGAGTGACCCGGCTCGGAGACAACCCGCTGTCCTGGTGGGAGGAGAACTGGCCCTCACAGTTCAGCGGCAATATCCAGCTCGATCCGCTGTTCCTCAACGCGACGCAGTTCGACCTGCGCCTGCGCCCCGCCTCGCCCTGTAGAGACGCCGGAGTCTTTCTGACCCGGACAACCTCCGCGGGCTCCAGCCTCACCATCCCCGTCGAGGACGCACGCTACTTCTGCGACGGCTTCGGCATCACTGAGGGTGACGTCGTCCAACTGGAGGGGGACACGAAGCGCATGCGGGTCGTGGAGGTGGACTACGAGAAGAACACTCTCACCGTCAGTGAAGGCCATGAGTGGACGGAGGGCCAGGGCGTCAGCATGCCCTATGAGGGCCGCGCTCCGGACATCGGCGCCCTTGAGTGCGGCATGGTGGCATCCCTCCCCCACACGCCAGCCGCCGCCCCTGCCGCGCCGCAGTAGTCGGTGCCGCAGAGGGACGCGCCGTGGGCTGGCGGGAGGCCGTCACTCGACATGCCGGCGCACAGCTTCGCTCTGAGCCGGCTCGGGCCGTAGCAGGCCGGCGCAATGTAGGGGCGAGGAGTGAGCATCATGATGCGGCTCGCAGTCACCTGCATCGCGATCAGCATGGTGGTGGCGCTGAGCGCCGCCGAGCTCCCGCCGCCCACGGTCACCGCCGGGCCGATATCCGGCGTGACCATCGACGGGCGGGTCGGCGCGGAGGAGTGGGCCGGCGCGACGGGCGTCGGCGCCTTCGCGCGCCTGGGCGGACCGCTGGCCCGGAGCCGCACGTCCTGCAGCGTAGCGTGGGACCAGGAGGGGCTCCTCGTCGCCTGGCTTATGGTGGGGGAGCCCAGCGCCGAGAGCCACGAGCGCGACGGCGATGTCTGGCGCGACGACGCGGTGGAGCTCTTCGTGGAGCCCGATCCGGGCGGCAACTACCGGCACTTCACGGTCAACGCCGCCGGTGCGGTTCTGGACGAGATAGGCCGAGACACATCCTGGGACCCCGAGTGGGAGGCGGCGGCGAGCATCGCTGATGGCCGCTGGCAGGTGGAGATGCGCATCCCCTTCGCGGCCCTCGGCCCGACCCCGCAGCCCGGCGACGCCTGGCGCGTCAACTTCTGCCGCGACAGCGTCGAGCCGCCGGAGATCGCGTCATGGGCGCCCCTGGACAGGAGCTTCCACGAGCCCGAGGGCTTCGGAACGCTGCGCTTCGCTGACGAGCCGGCGGGCGCGGGCGTCGTTGCGGTGGGCCTCGAGGGGCATCAGCTCCTCGTCGGCGCCGAGGTGACGGCCGGGCAGGTGGCGGCCACGCTTCTCGCCGGGGAGGAGGAGGTCGAGCGCGCCACCGCGGTCGCCACCGGCACGCTCGGCCTGCCGATCGAGCATCCGGGCCGTTACACGCTGCGCCTGGAGGCCGCCGGGGCCGGGGGCGAGGCGCTCGTGCAGGAGGTGCCCATCGTGCGTCATGCACCGGTCGAGTTGTCGCTGCGCAAGGGACTGCTGGAGGCCAGGCGGCTCATCGTCTCCATCGACGCGTCGGCGGCGGAGGCCGAGCCCGAGGGCTACCGCATCTCCGCCGGGGGTGGCGAGCCGGTGATCGTTCCCGCAGGGCCAGACCCGCGCCGCGCCGAGGCCGACGTCGATCTCTCGCCGCTCGAGCCGGGCGAGGTCACGCTACGCGTCGAGGCCGTGCGCGGCGGGGACGTGATCGCGGAGGCGGCGGAGAGCTTCGAGCTGCCGCCGACGCCTGAGTGGGTGGGCAGCGACATCGGGGTGAGCGACGAGCTGCCCGAGCCCTGGACGCCCGTTCGGGCCGACGGCGGCGCGGTGCGCTGCTGGGGCCGGGAGTACGCCTTCGAGGACATGCCGCTGCCGGCCGGGATCGAGAGCGCGGGCGCGCAGCTTCTGACGAGCCCCGTCCGACTCGTGGCGCGGGCGGGCGGGCAACTGCAGAGCTGGCGCGGCGCGCAAGTGCAGTGGACCGAGCGCGAGGACACCCACGCGACGGGGCGGCTGACCGCCGAGGCGGACGGCGCGCGGCTGGCCGCGGACCTCCTGTGCGAGTTCGACGGCATGATGCGCATCGACCTCGAGGTCGCGCCCGCCGACGGGCGGGCCATCGAACAGCTCGTCCTGGAGATCCCGCTGCGGGCCGAGCACGCGAAGTACCTGCACCTCGCGGACGCGAGCTGGGGCGGCTCGGTGAGCACGGCACTGCCGGCGGAGGGCTGGGAGCATCACTTCATGCCCTTCGTGTGGCTTGGCGATGAGCAGCGCGGGCTGCAGTGGTTCGCTGAGTCGGATGAGGGCTGGCGGCCGGCCGAGCCCGAGCGCGTGATCAGCATCGACCGCCGCGAAGGCCGCGTGCTGCTGCGCCTGCACATGCTCGAGGAGCCGCTGCCCGCGGGCGAGTCGTTCCGCACCACCTTCGGCCTGCAGGCAACGCCGGTCAAGCCCCTGGATCCCGAGCACCGCCACTGGCACATCACGCACGGCGCGTGGTACGGCATGCAGGACCAGACACCAAGCCTCGCCGCACGCATCGAGTACCCCGCCGCGGGACACATCTCGCCGGACCGCGGCACGGTCGAGATGTGGGTCAGGCCGCTCTTCGACCCGGGCGTCGAGGTCGAGAGGAGCACGCGCGGGCGCTTCAACCGCGAGCTGTTCCGGCTGACGCTGGCCAACGGCGACCACCTCGGCTTCTACTGGAACATCGACGACCGCAACATGCGGCTCTACACGCGCGTGGACGGGGACGTGCAGCTCTATGCCTCGCCGGGCCGGTCCGAGCCCTGGGAGCAGGGGAGCTGGCACCACGTCGCCTTCACCTGGGGCGACGAGGCGGCCGTCTTCGTGGACGGAGCGAAGGTCGCGTCGCATGAGTGGACCGGTCCGCTGCTGCCGGGGACGCTGGAGGGCGCGACGATCGTGCTCGGCTCACCGCCGTCGAGCACGCCCTGCGAGTTCACGGTGGACGAGCTCCGGATCAGCGACGTCGCGCGCGAGTTCGAGGGCGTCGCTCCCGCGGCGCCTCTACAGGCCGATGAGCACACGCTGCTGTATGATGGGCTGGACGACCTGACCTCGGAGCACGAGGGGCGCAGCGTGCACAACGCCGAGTGGCTCATGACCGGCGAGGGGGTTGCCGGCAACTCGATCAGCATCGGCCCGCCGCAAGCGGGCTTCACGCTGCTCGACCACATCAAGCAGATGGGCGTGAACACGGTCGTCTACCATCAATCGTGGACTGAGATCCAGGCCTATGGATCGACTCAGATGCACCAGGACGAGCTGCGCGACCTCGTCGCCGCCTGCCACGAGCGCGACATCAAGGTGCTGCTCTACTTCGGCTACGAGCTGTCCGACGCCGCGCCGGAGTGGGACGCGTATCACGACGAGGTCCTCGTCCACCCGCGGCGGGGCGGCTATCAGCGCAAGGACATCCCGCAGACGGCCTACATCTGCTGCTACCGGAGCGCGTGGAAGGAGTACATCCTGACCGGCATCGCGCGCATGATCGATGAGTACGACATCGACGGGGTCTACCTCGATGGAACCACGGAGCCGTTCGGGTGCGCGAACGAGCTGCATGGCTGCGGCTACGTGGGCGCCGACGGCGAGCGACATCGCACGTACCCCATCTTCGAGGTGCGCGACCTGATGCGGCGGATGCGCCACATCATCAAGTCGCGCAAGCCCGACGGTCTCATCTCCGCCCACATGTCGGCGACGGTCTCGATGCCGACGCTCGCCTTCGTGGACAGCTACTGGGACGGGGAGCAGCTCGACGTGCACGAGCACGGCTTCCGGCTGCCGCTGGACGCCTTCAGGGCGGAGTTCATGGGCCACAACTGGGGAGTGCCGGCCGAGTTCCTGTGCTACTACAACAGGCCCTTCACGCACGAGGAGGCGCTGGCCCTGGCGCTGCTGCACGATGTGCCGGTCAGGCCCACCGTGCGCGGCGACCTGCTGGGGATGATGTCGAACGTGTGGGCGGCGTGGGAAGCCATCGACATCAACGCTGCGGAGTGGTTCCCGTACTGGGAGGAGGAGGTGCCCGTCACCTGCGCTGACCCGTCGGTGCTGGTTTCGACGCACGTCGGGCCCGGCGGCGCGCTGATCGTGGCGGCGAACGCGAGCGCCGAGGTGGTGGAAACGGAGCTGCAGGCGGACCCCGATGCCCTGGGGGTGCAGGCCGGACCGGTGGCGGGGACGAATGTGCTGACCCGCCGGGCCGTCGAATGGGATGGTGGACGTATGCCCGTGATGATCCAGCCGTGGGAGGCGGCGATCGTGCTGGTGGCGGAGTAGCGTATCAGTTCTCAGCGATCAGTTGCTGGTTGTCAGTGACGGCGACGGCGGAGGACAGCGAGGGACGACAACGGGGGCCGAGGACGATACGCAAGGGCGGACCACAGGCCGTCGAGTGGGAATCAGCACTGAGGAGGGTGAGGAGATGCAGCGCCACCCAATCGCGTTCCTTCTGCTGGCGCTGATCGCCAGCCCGGCGTCGTGCCAGGTGAATCAGGAGATGATCGACAAGGTCGAGGCCGGGGAGGTCCAGGAGGCCCAGGCGTCGTGGTGGGGCTTCGACGCCGAGGAGGCGACGCCGTGCCTGCAGGCGGCCATCGACTCGGGCGTCCCCACGCTGATCGTGGAGGACATGGGCCAGCCGTGGATCGTCACGCCGATCACGCTGGTGAGCAACCAGGAGATCGTGTTCGAGGAAGGCGTCGAGGTGCTCGCCAAGCGCGGGGAGTTCCACTCTCCGAACGCCAGTCTTTTCAGGGCCTCGAACGTCGAGAACCTGATCCTCCGCGGCTACGGGACGACCTTCCGCATGTGGAAGGCCGACTACGACGATCCCGAGCTTTGCCAGAAGGCTTCGTGGCGACACTGCCTGTGCATCGGCGGCGGCACCAACATCCAGGTCCTCGGGCCGACGCCGGCCGAAAGCGGCGGCGATGGTATCTACCTGGGTTCGGGTGCGGACAGGGCGACCAACCGGGACATCGTCATCAAGGACGTCGTCTGCGACGCCAACTACCGCCAGGGCATCTCGGTCATCACGGCTGAGAACCTGCTGATCGAGGACACGATCCTGCGCAACACCGCGGGCACGCCGCTGCTGGTACCGGTGGAGTAGCGGGCAGCCGCGTGGGGCGAGCAACGGGAGGCGGCCCCCGGCGCGTAGGTCAGTCTGCCAGCTCGACGCCGGTGGGATTCGTGCAGCATTTTCATAGATGCCGTCCTGGCAGTGGTGGGCACGGCAATCCTGCCGCGAGCGGTCCGCGCTGACGGTGCTCCGGACGCCCCCTACGAGGCAGATGAGCACACGCTCTTCCTGCACCACTTCGACGGCGCCACCACCGCCGCCTTCGCCCGCGGGAACGCCGAGCCCACCAGCCCGCCGGGCGAGCAGCAGTTCGTCGAGGGGGTCTTCGGCCAGGCGCTGGTGTTCACGAGGTCCGAGCGCGGCCTGCTGTTCGGGACGCCCGGCAACTACGACCCCGCGCAGGGCACCATCGAGCTGTT
>JALGUJ010000147.1 GCA_029820945.1 Candidatus Zipacnadia bacterium
CGCGAAGACGGCATCGACGGCTTCGCCGCCGCGGCGGGCGGGGGGCCCGCCGCACAAACGGCTGGCGGAAGGGCCGTATGTCGTTGCCGTCATGTGCGACGGGCGCCCTCGCCCGTCGGCGGTCCGGAGGGCCGCATCTCGTTGCAGCTCTGGGGTGTGGCGCGGCCATTTCGCGCGGGTGGCAGGTAGCGGCGCGAAGACGGCATCGGCGGCTTCGCCGCCGCGGTGGGCGGGGGCGCCCGCCGCACAAACGGCGGGGGGAAGGGCCGTATGGCGTTGCCGTCATGTGCGACGGGCGCCCCCGCCCGCCGGCGGCCCGGAGGGCCGCATCTCGTTGCAGCTCTGGGGTGTGGCGCGGGGCGCGGCCATTTCGCGCGGGTGGCAGGTAGCGGGGCGAAGACGGCATCGGCGGCTTCGCCGCCGCGGCGGGCGGGGGCGCCCGCCGCACAAACGGCGGCCCGAAGATGAAGTCGCTGGCCCAGTAGTCTCCGCGGCCCTCCCCGTCGATGGCCATGCTGGCGATGTGGTCCCGCTTGAAGCCCACGATCTCCCTCGATGCTTCGGCCGTGGCTCCTGCCGCCGCCAGCGCGTAGTCCTCCGGCGTGTCCCTATCCTGCCCGTAGACGCAAAGCGGCAGCACGAGCAGGGCTGCCGCGATTGTCGCTAACACCAGGCTGAACGCTCCTGCACGTCATGTCATGCCCGTCGCCGATGCTGACCAGCGATGCCGGGTCTGCTACGGCGTCAAAGGCGAATCGGCTATTGTGGTTGGGGACGACGATGACCGCGATTACGATAGGCAACCGCCAAACGCGGGGCCAGGTCGCACCCAGAACGCCATCCGAGCACGCCATCACATCGTGAGACGCCTATGTTGAGCGTGGATCGCCTGCGTCTACTGGCGCGTGCGTCTCGTCCTTCCGCACTCGTTATCCCGTGGCCTCTCGTCACGTGGCCGCACACGCGCCCGCGAGTTCAGCGCGCTGGGAGGATTCCGGGAGCCGGGCCGGAATATAGGTGTCGCGGCGCCGCGGTCCGGTTTCCTCGGCAAGAAGGCATCCACGCGCAGGCCAGAGCAACTCCCCGTGGAGAGCCCGGTTCCGTCCACCCGAGGCAGGAGGTCGTGGGGCCGTGACACAAGTGAGCCGGCACGCGCCTGTGTGCGCCCCGGGGAGTGGTCACGCGTGCGCGGTGGGCCTCAAACGCCGGTAGGGTACCGCAGAGCTAAGGAGAGAGCCATGCGAACCGAGGACATGCAGATCGTCTACACCAGGGGCAATGCCGTGGAACGCGCCCGGCAGTTCGGCGACGCCTGCCGGGAAGCCGTGCCGGCCTACTTCGAGATGACCGCGGGCGTTGCGGACATCTTTTCCTCGCCGCGCGGACAGGTTCTCAAGAAGAGCCTGCTCGACAACTTCTACCGGCTCGACCCGCCCATGCACGTGGTGGAGGCTTTCTGCGACGCCGCCGGCGTCGCGGCCGACGTGCTCATCGAGCGGGCGGCGGCCGTCTCGGCCGGCAAGTCGAAGCCGGACCTCGAATGCTCGGGCGCGCTCCTCAAGAAGGACGGGCTGGTTCTGCTCGGGCAGAATCTGGATACGGGCACGGAGTGCGCCGAGGTCAACTTCATGGAGATCGGCCATGAGGCGGACGGGAGCCACGGCTACGCGCGCTTCTGCTGGCCCAGCCCGCTCTCCCACATGCACGGGATCAACTACCATGGCGTGGCGAACGGCGGTGCGTCGGCGCCGCCGAACGACCCGATGGGCGTGGGCTACGGCCACGCGCTCCTGCTGATCCGCTGGCTGCCGTTTTACCGCTGCTCTAACGTCGCCGAGGTCGCCGGAGCCGTGGCGCAGTATCCGATGATCGGCAAGGGCACGAACAACGTCTGGGCGGACCCGGGTGGCGGGATGCTGAGCACGGAGCAGGGAGGGGGCTCGGTAGGTATCTGCTATCCGACCGGGAACTGGGCGGCGGCCACCGGCTTCCGCGTGCACGTTCGGAGCGAGCACCTGGGCAGGCATGACACTGACGAGAAGGCCAACGCGGAGCACAACCGCTGGCTCCGGTTCAACGAGTTGCTGGAGGAGGCAAGCAACACGCCCGGTGACCCTCTCGAGCAGATGAAGCGGATCATGGCGGACGGACAGGTGGTTGACGGCCACCCGGCGTCGGCGCCGTGCCGCCACGCTGGAGAGCAATACGAGGGCACGCAGTTCTCCTGGATATACGACGTGACCAACCGTGTGGTGAATTACTGTGGCGATCCCTCCATCAACGAGTGGAGGCAGATTGCCCTGTGAGCCGACCGGTCAGATAAGCTATCTCGCGCACGGAGGCAAAGGAAATGCCCAAGCAGTCTGAGCGCAAAGTCCTAATGATTGTCACTGTCATGGTCGCGATGAGCCTTGCGTATCTGGCACCATCGCCGGCGAGCGCGCAAGACGCCGACGTCACGGAGGGCCTGGTGGGCTGGTGGCGCTTTGACGGCCTCGTGGATGGCACGGTGCCGGAGCTCACCGGTGAGGGCAATCCGGCCAAGTTGGTAGGTGTGTCTGCGGAGCAGTTCGATCCCGCACGCGGCGTCCGCATCCCGTACGGGCGGGGGGACGCCGGGCAGGTGGGGTACGCCCGAACCGACGACGTTCCCTTCCTGAGAGGTGAGCCGACGCAACTGACCGTGGCAGCGTGGGTGTGGTGGGATGGCAGCACCGGTGGGGATACCGTCTACTGCCCGAGCCGCTTCGTTCTCAGCCCGAGCCTGTGGGAGGTGCATTGCGCCGAAGAGCCCCAGAAGGGCTGGGAGCTCATCCAGCCCGCCGTCCCCGGGGCGTCACAACGGTGGCTGCATATCGCCGGCGTCCTGGATGGGGAAGGCATCACCCTCTACCGGGACGGGGAGGTCATGGGGAGGCGCAGTGTGTCGAAGCCACTGATCGGCGGTTCCGCGAGCCTGATCCTCGGGCAGGGCTTCGGTGCGCCCAGACGTCAGATGCCCGGCTACATCTGGGAGGTGCGGCTCTATGAGCGTGCGCTGAGCGCCGACGAGATCGCCACCCTGGTCTCAGCGCGCAGGCCCGCGATGCCCGTGGACCTGCCCGATGCCGGGCTCTACGTGCCGGGCCGCACCGGGCAGGTCGCGACGCCCTTCAGGCAGCCCGACTACACACCGTTCGTGGGCGACGCGTCGCGCCAGGTGACCCTGACCGAGGCCGACGTTGCCGAACTGGACATGGCGGGGTGCGGCCTGTACGAGCGCGTTGACCCGTCGGTGTGGCAGGAGACGGGCGCATTCGAGGTCACCGGCGAGGCATCGGCGAGCGCGCCGGTGACAGCGCGCCTGATCTTCGTCGGCTGGCCCGAAGGGGCAGAGCTGCACAGCACCTCGCTGGTTACGCGCGCGTCCAGCGCGCCGATTGAGCTTGGGCCGGATGCGGCGGCCTTCCAGGCTTCCGTCTCGGTGCCGGCGTCAGTGCAGTCGGGCATTGTGATATTGGCGGTCGCGGACCGCAGAGGCGACCCGGCGACGCTGCTCGGGACCACGATCGAGCTCGGGGAGCTCCAGTATGAGGCCGCGCCCGCCGGTACAGATGCCGGGGTGGGCACGAGCGGCGACGCGGCGGCCACTGTCACCGCGGGCGAGGGTTTGACGCTGGGGCTCGATGGAGACGGCGGCGTCGTGGCCCTCAGCACCCCTCGGGCGGACCTAGCGGGTGCCGGCGTACTCCCCATGTCGGGCTGGTTCGTCACCGACTACGCCGGGGACAATGTGCCCATCCCGCTGGTGGGCAGCGTGGCCCGGGAGGACGGCAAGCTCGTCTTCGCCGGTACCTCGGAGAGACTCAAGCTCAAGTACCGGATGGAGATCGACGGAAGCGCGCCGTATCTCGACTGTCGGACGCACCTGGAGGACGTTTCCGGTCAGGACCGCGCGCTGATGCTGGAGTTCCGGCTGCCGCTGTCGTCAGAGCAGGCCTGGAGCTGGCACGACGGCGGCTATGACAAGCGCGAGGTGGAGCCGGACCGGCGCTATGAACTGGTCTCAGCGACCCTCACCGGCGGCGGGCAGCGGCAGGCGTCGGTGTACCCGTTCGCGGCCGTTAGCACAGATGACGCGAGCGTCTGTCTCGGCGTGCCGCTGATGGAGGAGCCACGGCTCTTCCGCCTGTTCGCGCACAGGCCCTTCATCGGCGATGTGGTCCTGGGCTGCGAGTTCGAGGTCGGCCTGAGCCCGGTCACGAAGCACTTCCCGTCCAGCGCCAGCCACCGGCTCATCATCTACTCCACGCAGCCGTCCTGGGCGTTCCGGCGGGCCGTGGAGAGGTACTACGGGTTCTTCCCGGAGCAGTTCACGAATACGGTGAAGCGCCACGGCAACTGGGCCGTGCTGAGGATGGCGCAGCAGTACACTCCGAACCTGGCCGACTTCGCCATCGCGGTGGATGAGACGGTGATGGGCAGCCCGCCCGCCGATATGTACGGCTCCTTGGCGAACACTCTACTGGGCATCCCGAGCTGTCCCTACGTGCGGCCGGGCACCTGGTCGCAGGAGTTCGAGGGCGACCACTCGGCCCCGGACGCCTACGAGAAGCGCATGGAGGTGCTGGCCGCGGAGGAGCGACTGCCGGAGTACACCTACACGTTCCCCAACAGCTACTGGGGGACGCCGCTGCCAACGCTCGTCGAGGCCACGCGGAACTCAGGGATCCATGATCGGGACGGCCGGCTGGTGTGGCGCTGGCCCGCCGTGCGGCGCGAGGGCAAGTACTTCATGCGCTGCCAGCAGAACTGCTCGTACGAGGTGCCGTCGCCCAACTGGGCGAGCGTCATCCACAAGCAGTACACGCTCTCCGATGATTGGGCGCGGGCGGCGGGCGTGCCGCAGGGCGGCGTCTACTTCGACAACATGAGCGGCTCATCCCTTAACGCCCTGGACTTTCGGCGCGACCACTGGGAGATAGCGCGCATTCCCCTTATCGTCAATGCCGATCCCCCGCAACCTGTGCAGTCGAAGGCGATGCAGCTCTGCGAGTTCTTCGCCAGGTTCACGCCCGAGGTGCATCGGCGCGGCGGCCTGCTGATCGGCAACTTCAACGGCGTGGCCGGCGCCGTCCTCGCTCAGTACTTCGACTTCATCGGCGTCGAGACGTACAGGGGCGCCGCGGTCGAGCAGGTCAGACTCCTGGCCGGGCCCAAGCCGGCGTCCTATCTGGTGCACCCGGGAACGCGCGAGGTGTACGACAACTGCCTGTCCTATGCCGTGGCACCGGGGTTCGGCAGCGCCTCCGAGCGCGACCTGTGCCGCGAGTTCATGCCACTGATCGTGGCGCTCTCCGAGGCCGGCTGGCAGCCGGTGCCGGGGGCCGTGTACAGCCCCGAGGGCGCGATCGTGGAGCGTTTCGGCCGACTTGACGCCGGGAACCTCAGCTTCACCGTGCGGCTCCTGGAGCAGGACGCTCCCGGCGGTGTCCTGCGCGTTCACGCGCGGGAAGCCGGCATCTCCGACCAGGATGTCATCGTCGTCGATATGCGGCGCGACGAGACGATCGAGGCCCGGTGGGAGGACGGGCGTCTGATCGTCCCGCTGCCCACGGAAGCGGGCCGGACTGAGGTCGTTCGCGTGTGCCGCCGGGAGGCATGGCAGCGCCATCTCATGGAGGGCGTCGCCGACGCCCTGGAGCGTGCCGGTCGCGAGTGGGACTGGGTCAAG
This sequence comes from Candidatus Zipacnadia bacterium, assembly GCA_029820945.1. Lineage (GTDB taxonomy): Bacteria > Armatimonadota > Zipacnadia > Zipacnadales > UBA5352 > JALGUJ01. The sequence goes on from JALGUJ010000147.1 coordinate 5,714, forward strand.
GCGCAGCACGACGACAGCCTGACCGCGCGACTTGGCTTCGAGGAAGACCAGGGCCGCTGGTTCCGCGAGGGCTTTGAGGCGGCCGATGTCGGCCTCTCACCGGACGCGCAGAGCGGCGAATCCGCGCTGCTCATCGAGGCGGGTGCGGCCAGCGATGGCACCATCAAGACCGAGCCGTTCTCCACCAAGTGGGAGCTGCGCCACCGCATAGCCTTCTACTACCGCGCGCAGGGCACCGGCCAGGTGAAGGCTAAGATGGTCTACCGGCCTAGCTGGTTTGGTGGCGCTCCCATCGGTGAGACGGAGCTGGGCGAGGTGGCGCTGGAGGGACCTTGGGTGGACGGGTGGCGGACATTCGAGGCCGAGGTGCAGCCGGTGAAGGACGCGTACCGCACCTACATGCAACTGGACTTCAACTCATTCCAGGGCCGCTTCGCGATGGACACGGTGACATTCTGTCCCATCTTTGAGCCGCTGGCGGAGACGCCCGACTTCGGCTTCGCGGCGCTGTGCGCCGAGCTGCGGGCCGCCATCGAGGCCGGGCAGCAGGAGCAGGCGATGGCGCTGATCGAGCAGGTTCAGGGGCGAGTTGAGGCCTGGCAGGCCGCGACCGCGAAGCTGCCACCTGATGACGCGGAGCGAATGGCCTATGAGGTCGCCGTCGTGGCAGAGGCCGTGGAGCGCTCCCAGAAGCAGTTCCAGTGAGGCTGCGTTCAGATGTAGAGGGACCGCCGGGAAGCCCGAGACAGCTTGCCACGAGACCAGTACCGGAGGAAATTGGTGAATCCCCGAGAGAGAGTGATGACCGCCTTTGCCTTCGAGAGGCCCGATCGCCTGCCTCGCTATGAGATATTCCGCCACGACTTCATCGCCAACTGGCGGGCGAAGAAGGACCTGCCGGGCTCCATCGATATCTACGACCACTACCCCAGGATCGACATAGGAACAGTCCTCCGGGCTGACGAGGGCCCGTTCTTCCGCATGAAGGGAGTAGAGAAGAGGAGCGGGGATACGTATTACGAGAGGGACGCATGGGGGAGACTGCTCAAGCGGCGAGAAGGCGCATTCTTCTCTCAGGAGGTCGAGGTCGCGCTCGAGGAAAAGACCGACCTCGATGAGATCGCCTTCGACGGACCGCAGCTCGAGGAACGGTACGCTCGGATTCGGGAAGCGAGGCCCCGCTGTGAACGGCTTTTCGCACCTGTATCCGGTGTGCTGGGCCTCTTCATGTCATGCTGCCGCCTGCGCGGCACCGTTCAGTTCCTCATGGACCTGGCGGAGGACCCCGCCTTCTGTAGAGACCTTGCCTGGAAGGTCGCCGACTTCGTGACACTTGTCGGACTCTGCACACTGGAGAGGACCGACACGTGGGACACCGCGCTGTGGGTCTATGACGAGCTGGCCGAGACACGGTCGAGCCTGATCTCGCCGCAGGTCTTCGAAGAGGTGTTCTTGCCTGCCTACCGACGGATGATCGACTGCTGGACGTCGAGGGGACTGCGCAACGTCATACTGCACTGCGACGGCAACTGCCTCTCGCTCATCGACCTGCTGCTGGAGGCAGGCTTCACAGGCATCCAGGGCATCGCACCCAAGACGGGAATGGTGCTGCCCGAGATCAAGGCGGAGTACGGCGACCGCCTGATCCTGATCGGTGGCATGTGCAACATTGTTGTTCTGCCAATAGGCTCTCGCAAGGAGATAGAGAGGCAAGCGCTTGCCATAGTGGAGGTGGCGAAAGACGGCGGGGTCGTGATCGGCACGCACTCCGTGGACGGAGACATCCCCGTGGAGAGCTACGACTTCTACTACTCGCTGCTCGACAGATGTGATGCTGCCTGGTGAGAGCGTCTTCCGCCCGGCTGTGCGTGCACACCTATTACGGAGAGCGAAGTGATGACGATGAAAGCATTCCTGCTGACCGCGCCCAGGAAGATAGAGTTGGTGGACGTCGATCTTCCTGATGTCGGGGATGATGAGATCCTCTGCCAGACCATGTACACCGCAATCAGCCCCGGGACGTACCTGCAGCGGTATCTGGGCAGCCAGCCCAACATGGCGGAGTATCCCTACGTTCCCGGCTATCTGAACGTGGGGCGCGTGGTGCAGGTCGGCCGCGACGTGCGTGATCGGGGATTCGCGGAGGGCGACGTTGTGCACGTGCGGTGCTTCAACAGGGAGTGCCTCCCGTACCGTCACTACAACGGGAGCGATGCCGAATACACGGTGATCGCCGCGGAGAGCCTCCATCACGTAACTCACGCGGCGCAGCACCCGATGCACCTCGCCTTCGCCATCTTCGGCCACCTGGGTCTTGCCGCAGCGATGGCGAGTCAGTGCAGCCCGGACAAGACCGCGCTGGTGGTGGGCCAGGGCATTCTCGGGTCAGGCTGCACGCGCGCGTTTGCCCTGGCCGGAGCCAGGCAGATCGTAGCCGTGGACCTGATGCCCAGACGCCTGGAGATCGCGACGCGGCTTGGTGCGACAGACACCTGCATCGGCGGCGAGGACATGGTCGATATACTGAACGAGAAGTACCCCGATAAGTTCGACATCGTGGTCGAGGCCAGCGGGAATCCGAAGGCGCTCGCGGGCGCCGTCGGTCTCTCCAGGAGTGGCGACGTCTATCTCGTCTCACTCTACAATGAAGCGGCGTCCGTCTTCTTCGGTGATTTCAGGAGACGTCGCATCATCGGTCTGCCTCGCGACGGCTGGTGGATGAAGCTGCTCCATCGCATGATGGACACGGGCATCTTCATGGTAGATGAGATCATCAGTGACATCATCGAGCCCACAGTTGAGAGCATGCAATGGGCCTATGAGGCGCTCCTGAACGAGCCGGAGGATCACCTCGGGATTCTCGTCGATTGGACCGGAGAGACGGAGGGACGCCGGCGAGTCTGGGAGTAGCTCCGCGAGACGAGTGAGGCGCGCCGGCACCTCGGCCTCCGTGCCGTCCTCTCCGTACGGCACGGGCCGGCGCGCCACTGGTTCCCATCGCCTGAGATAGCGCGATCAAGGCGTCCTCAGCACGTGTCGGCCTGTCACGCAATCCTCCGCTGCAGACTACCCCCAGGAGGGGGCCCCGATCGTCCCTCGATATCGCCGAGAGCAATCTCCGCGAGTAAGCTGGCTAAGAGAGCCGCGGGCCGGTTCCTCTAGAGTACAGGGCGCGACACGCCTGCGGCTGTCCTGCAATGCAGCGGAAGCCATGGGCAGGGGCGCTCGCGGAACTGGGGAAACCGTGCCGCAACTGCGTGCCATACGGCGAGGTATTGTGCTTGAATGCTACGCCATGCACGGGGAGACGAGGTGACGCCAGATGGCGGCATCCATCGCGATGAGATGCGGCCAGCGCGCGGGCGCTGTCCATGCGCTTGCGGCGGCGGTCATGCTCACACTGGCGCTCAAGGTGGCCGTCCATGCCGAGCCGCTCGAGGTCGCCATCGTCTCGCTCGCAGAGGACGGCGGGGCCATCTCCGGCGATCCCTGGCGGATTGAGGCGCGCCTGCCGGCGGTGCGCGGAGGCGAGAAGGCCTTCGCAACCGCGGCGGTCAGCCAACAGGACCAGATCCTGCACCTCGTTCACCTGCGTGACGACGGCGCGGCGCCGGACGAGCGGGCAGGCGACGGGCTGTGGACCGGTGTCTGCTACCCGCCCCTGCGCCCGGGCGGCTATTCGGTCACCGTGAAGGGATGGCTGGGGGGCCGGGTCGGCTACTCCGAGCCCTCGGCCCTGCTCGTGCGGAGGGCGCCGAGCCGGACGCCCTGGCTCGTCGCGGCGACGCTGGCTCTCGCGGCGCTCCTGGGCCTGGCGTGGTGGGCCGGGCGGCGCTCGGGGGTGAGCCCGGCGCTGCAGCCCCGGCGGGAGCGCGGCGCGCTCGGCGCAGCGGAGACCGAGGCGCAACTGGCGCGCAGGCTGTTCCGGGCCGTGCAGATGGCGGCGGTGCAGCTTCCGACCATGCGCAGGCGCCTGGACGAGGGCGCCGACCTGCAGGCGCGCGACGTCATGGATATCGCGTGGGGCTTCGTGGACGGGTTGCAGAACCTGGGCTTTGAGCGTATAGGTACAGTGGGGGAGACAACGCGGTTCGATCCGGCGCTTCACGCCCCCGCGGGAGATGAGGACCTGCGGCCCGGCGACGAGGTGGTGGTGGCTTTTCCCGGCTACCGCTACGGCGGCGATGTCATCCGCCACGCCATGGTCCGTCCGATCGATGAGGCGGGCGAATCGAGCAGAGACGGAGGGGCACGATGACGGACGGCTCGGATGATCGGGGCGACCGCGCGGTGGTCGCCTTCGACCTGGGCACGACCAACACCGCCGTGGCCCGGTGGGCGGGTGACGACGCGGTGATGGTCAACATCGGCGACTGCTGCCGCCTGCAGGAGCCCGGGCGCACGCCGCTGATCCCGTCGGCGCTGCTGGGCCTGGACGCGTCGCTGGATGGCGCTCTCATCGGTCAGCAGGCCCTGGACCAGGACAGCACGCGGCGCCGGGTCATCCGGCGCTTCAAGCCGCGGCTGGCCGAGGAGGGCACGCTGGTGGTGCACAGGGTCGGCGGGCGGGGGGTGCAGGCGCGCGAGGCCGCCCGGGTCTTCGTGCGCGCGGTGCTGGAGGCGTACCGCAGGGTCATGCCCGACGACTTCCCGGAGATCGTGACCCGCCGCTTCCTGTTCTCGCGCCGGAGCGTGCACTTCCCGCGGCTGGTGATCCCGGCGCCGGTGGACTACTTCGAGAACTACCGGGCGGAGTTGCGGGAGATTGCCATCGACCTCGGCTACGAGGACGTGGAGTTCATCGATGAGCCGCTGGCATCGGCGCTGGGTCTGGCGGTGCGCGCCGAGCGCGAGCAGCACGTGCTGGTGGTGGACTTCGGCGGCGGGACCTGCGACGTGGCCGTGGTGCGGCTCGGCGCCGAGGCCCTGCGGCAGGGGCGGTCGCGCGCGGTCGCCAAGTGCGGTGAGGACCTGGGCGGCGACCTGATCGACTACTGGCTGATGGACGAGATGTGCCGCCGCCAGGACGCCACGCTGGAGCAGTTCGAGCACATCCGGGGGATGCTCAAGGACGCCGCGGAGAACCTGAAGGTGCGGCTCTCCGGCGAGGCGTCCGCGGACGCCTCGGTCTTCGACGACCGCTCCGGCCGGACCATGCGGATCGAGCTGTCGCGCGCGGAGTTCGAGGAGCTGCTGGTTGAGCGCCGGCTGTTCCGGAACCTGGAGTCGATCCTCGACCGGGCGCTGCAGCAGGCGGCGGGCAAGGGCGTGCGCGAGGAGGAGATCGAGGCGGTGCTGCTGGTGGGCGGCTCGACGCTGATCCCGAGCGTGCGCACCTTCATCGAGGACCGCTTCGGCGCCGACCGGGTGCTGGCGGGCAACCCCTTCGCGGCGGTGGCGAGGGGCGCGGCGGCCTTCGGCGCCGGGGCCCGCGTCGCCGACGTGCTCCAGCACGACTACGGGGTGCTGGTGGCCCGGCCCACGACTTGGGACGCGGGTGGGTACATCGAGGTGCCCGGTGACGACAACCGCTGCGTGCAGGTGCTCTTCGCCCAGGGCGAGGTCTGCCCCACCGAGCCGGTCGTGCGCTGCTACCAGACCGGGGCGATGGGTGGGGAGCAGCGGCGGTTCCACGTGAGCATCTACGAGGTGGCGCGCGACGGGTCGCTGTCGCTGGTGATCAACCCGGAGACGGGGCTGCCCGAGGAGCAGCGGGAGATGCGGCTGCGGCCGCTGAACATCGACGACCCGACGATCTGCGCGCTGGACCCGCCCTCCACCCGGGCCGAGCGGCGCGTGGAGATCACCTACCGGGTTGACGAGGCGCGCTGGCTGCGTATCGACGTGCGCGACCTGCGCACGGGCGAGATACTGGCGCAGAACCGGGCGGTCGTCCAGCTCCGGCGGTGAGCGCGACAGTCAGGCGATGACCGGGGGTGCATGGAGTGCCAGATGGAGTGAAGCGGCTGATCCAGGAGCTGTCCGACGATGCTCCATACACGCGGGAACAGGCCTGCGTACGTCTCGGTGAGCTTGGCGACACCCGTGCCGTCGAGCCCCTCATCGCCGCGCTGCGGGACCGAGATAGCGACGTGCGCGAGGCGGCCGCGCAGGCGCTGGGGGCGATCGGGGAGCCGGCCGTCGAGCCCCTCATCGCCGCGCTGAGCGCCACTGGCTACAGATCCGGGCA
>JALGUJ010000148.1 GCA_029820945.1 Candidatus Zipacnadia bacterium
GCGCGCGTCGGTGCCGGATTCTTCGTACACGCACGCGGTGCCGAGCTGCTCGGAGAGCGTCGTGACGCGGCGGACGATCTCGTCCAGATCGGCGCCCTGGGCCGGCGCCGGATCGCCCGCCCGGAAGCGCAGCCGCACCGGGTGCACGATCAGCTCCCGCCACTGCCCCCCCTCGATGCGGACTTCCAGCGCCGCGCTGAAGTGGTTGGATTCCCAGGGGGTGGGGAAGGCGAAGTTCCCCAGGCTGTAGGCGATGGGCCGCCCCTGGTAGATCTCGATGCCCTGCAGCTTGTGCGGATGGTGCCCCACGACCAGGTCCGCCCCGGCATCGATGCACAGACGGGCGAGCCGGCGCGGTAGCGGATCCGGCGCGTCGGTGCCCTCGGTGCCCCAGTGGAAGGCGACGACCACAAAGTCCGCGCGCTTGCCGGCGGCGCGCAGGTCGTTGCGCAGCATCTCCCGCGTGGTCGCTGTGGGCTCTCCTTCGGGGCTGCCGCCGACGAAGACCGTCCCGGCCAACTCGTCGGTGGCCGCGAAGCCGTCGGTGCCGGGAAGCGTCCCCGCGCTTACGTAGGCCAGCAGCGCGACCGTCTGACCGGCGACCTCGCGGACGATGGGCTCGCGCGCCGCCGCCCGGTCCGGTCCGGCGCCGGTGTGCGCGATGCCGGCGGCGTCGAGCTGCGCGAGCGTCTCCAGGAGCGCCTCGCCGCCGAAGTCCATGGTGTGGTTGTTCGCCAGCGTCAGCGCGTCGAAGCCGGCGTCGGCCAGGCGCTGTGCCTGCGACGGCGGCGCGCGGAACAGGTACTCATTGCGCAGCACGCGCCCACGCTCGTCGAGCTTCAGTGCAGCCCGGCGGCCGTGCGTGGAGAGCGGGCACTCGAGGTTGCCGACCGCCAGGTCCGCCGAGGCAATCAGTGCCGTCGCGTGTGTCAGGTAGTCTCGATCCTGCAGAGGCAGCAGGTCGCCGACGAACAGCAGACTGGCCTCACCGGGCGACGCAACGCGAGCCGGCGCGAATGACGCCGTGTCCGCCCGGTCTTCGCTGCGGTCGAGCCAGCCGGTCAGCCAGCCGAACCGCTGCAGTCCCAACCAGGGCGCGCCCTCCCGGGGCCAACCGCCGGCGCCCACGAACCAGCCCGCCGCGAACAGGACCGCGGCGAGCAGGATCAGCGCCGTCGCCTTCGCAATCTGACGCAGCATCGCACCGGCAGTCGGTTCACAATCTCCTGGATCGGGGCCAGGCACTGACTGTGTGCTTCATCCGGTCGCCTGTCATTCCCTCCCCGCTCTGCAGGAATCATGCCGGCTCGCCCGAAGGCACACACAGGCGCCGCCGGTTCAGTGCTTCGCGGGGCGCAATCTGGGGTCCGTCCCCATTCCACTGGAACCGGGGCGTCTGGTAGACTGATGGCGAAGCTGCGTGTGCGTGCGCTGCGCCACTGCGGTCGCGAAGGAGAGAGGCCCATGACCAGCTCGATGGAGGACAGCAGTCACGGCGCCGACCGGGAGCAGCTCGAGGCGATGGCGCGGCTGGCGCGCTACTACGCGCTGAAGATGACCACGAAGGCCCGCTCGGGCCACCCGACGTCGGCCATGTCGGCCACCGATCTCATGGTGGGGCTGCTGTTCGGTGGCATCTTCCGCTACGATCTGGACGACCCCGACCACCCGAACAACGATCGCCTCATCTTCTCCAAGGGCCACGCCACGCCCCTGTTCTACTCGCTGTGGCTGCTGGCGGATCGCCTGACCGAGGATGAGTTGATGACCTATCGCGAGTTCGGCAGCGAACTCGAGGGGCACCCGACGCCGCGCTTCCGCTACTGCGACGCCGCCACCGGCTCGCTCGGACAGGGCCTGGCGATCGGCGTCGGCATGGCGATCGCCGGCAAGTACCTCGACGAGCTGCCCTTCCGCACCTACGTGCTGCTCGGCGACAGCGAGATGGCCGAGGGCTCACAGTGGGAGGCCATCCAGCTCGCCGCCCACTACCGCCTCGACCACCTGGTCGGCATCATCGACGTGAACCGCCTCGGCCAGCGCGGCGAGACCATGTACGGCCACGACCTGGGCGCCTACGAGGAACGCATCGCCGCCTTCGGCTGGGACACCATCGTCATCGATGGCCACTCCTTCCCGGAGATCATCGACGCCTATGTACAGGCGGCGCAGGATACCGAGCGGCCGACCATGATCATCGCCAGGACCATCAAGGGCAAGGGCGTCACCTTCCTCGAGGACGAGAACGGCTGGCACGGCGTGGGGGTCAGCGAGGAGCAGCTTCCCGAGGCGCTGGCCGACCTCGGCGAGGTGAACACCTCGGTGCGTGGCCGGGTGCTCATGCCCGAGGACCTGCGCCCCGCCCCGCCGTCGGTAAGGCCGGTGGGCGAGATCGCGTACACCGAGGACGCCGTGGCCACGCGCACCGCCTACGGCAACGCGCTCAACCGCATCTTCGACGCCTTCCCGATGATCGTGAGCGTGGACGGCGAGGTCGGCAACTCCACGCGTGCCGAGCGCTTCAAGGAGGAGCACCCGTATCACTTCTTCGAGATGTACATCGCCGAGCAGAATATGGCCGGGGTCGCGCTGGGGCTGGCGCGGCGCGGGCGCATCCCCTTCGCGTCGAGCTTCTCGGCCTTCCTGAGCCGCGCGCACGACCAGTTCCGCATGAGCCAGTACTCCGACGCGAACCTGAAGGTCGTGGGCTCGCACGCGGGCGTCTCCATCGGCCAGGACGGGCCGTCGCAGATGGGCCTGGAGGACATGGCGATGTTCCGCGCCATCCCCGACTGCGCGGTGCTCTATCCCTGCGACGCGATCTCCACCGAGAAGCTGGTCGAGGCCGCCGCGCGGCACGAGGGCATGGTCTACATCCGCACCACCCGGATGAAGACGCCGATCATCTACGACCCGGACGATGACATCGCCATCGGCGGCTGCGCGGTGCTGCGGCAGAGCGACGATGACGTCGCGACCGTCGTGGGCGCGGGCGTGACCGTACATGAGGCGCTCAGGGCGCACGATGCCCTCGCGGCTGAGGGCGTGGCGATTCGGGTCATCGACGCCTTCAGCATCCAGCCGCTGGACGTTGACACATTGCGGCAGGCCGGAGAGCAGGCCGGGCCGATCATCACCGTCGAGGACCACTACCCGGCGGGCGGCCTGGGCGAGGCGGTCGCGGCGGCGCTGGCTGCCGATCCGGTCGCCGTGCACATCCTGGCGGTGCGCAAGCGCCCGATGAGCGGCCTGCCCGCGGACCTGCTGGACTACGAGGAGATCTCCGCCGACGCCATCGCGGAGAAGGTGCGCGCGGTCATCTGAGCGCATATTGGCGGGTGGTCAACCGAGGGCAGGAGAGGCCCCATGCGCATCGGCCTTGCGTCGGACCACGGCGGCTTCGCGCTCAAGCAGTGGCTCATCTCGCGGCGGGCGAGATCGATCGCGGCATCGTGCTCTGCGGCCGCGGGGTGGGGGCGTGCGTGGCGGCCAACAAGGTCGCCGGCGTGCGGGCGGCGCTGGTCAGCGACATGTACTCGGCCCACCAGGGAGTCGAGGACGACAACATCAACGTGATCTGGCTGGGTGGCTGGGGGGTGGGTAACCAGCTCGCCCTCGACCTGGTGCGCACCTTCCTGTCGGCGCAGTAGAAGGCGCTGCCGCGCTGGGAGCGACGTCTGGCGAAGATCAGAACACTGGAGACGGGGAGCGAACGCGATGACTGACAATCCGCTGGTTAAGGCGCAGGACTTCGGGCAGAGCATCTGGCTGGACTTCCTCGGGCGCGGGCTGATCGTGTCCGGGGACCTGCAGCGGATGATCGAAGAGGACGGCGTGCGCGGGGTCACCTCGAACCCGTCGATCTTTGAGAAGGCCATCGGCCAGACCGAGGACTACGACGAGGCGATCGCTGAGATGGCGCGGGCCGGCAAGTCGGCGGAGGAGGTCTACGAGACCCTGACCGTCGAGGACGTGCAGAATGCCACCGACCTGCTCCGGCCCCTCTATGACCGCACCGATGGCCAGCACGGTTTCGTGAGCCTCGAGGTCAACCCGCACCTGGCACGCGACACCACCGGCACGGTGGCTGAGGCCCGCCGACTGTGGGCCGCAGTCGACCGGCCCAACCTGCTCATTAAGGTCCCGGCCACGGTCGAGGGCCTGCCCGCCATCGAGCAGCTCATCAGCGAGGGCATCAACGTCAACATCACGCTGCTCTTCGGCCTGCCGCGCTACGCCGAGGTGGCGGAGGCCTACATCGCCGGCATCGAGCAGCGGGTCGCGCGCGGTGAGGAGGTGTGCCGCATCGCGTCGGTCGCCAGCTTCTTCCTGAGCCGCATCGACGTGCTCGTGGACTCGATGCTCGAGGTGAAGATGCAGGGCGAGGGGCGCGAGGCGGAGATCGCCGCGAAGCTGCGCGGGGAGGTCGCCGTCGCCTCGGCGAAGGTGGCCTATCAGATGTACCTGGAGACCTTCGGCGCCACGCGCTGGCGCATCCTCGCCGACCATGGGGCGCGCGTGCAGCGGCTGCTGTGGGCGAGCACCAGCACCAAGACCCCCGAGTACAGCGACGTCAAGTACGTCGAGCCGCTGATGGGCCCCGAGACCGTGAACACCCTGCCCGTGGAGACGCTCGACGCCTACCGCGACCACGGCGACCCGAAGCTGCGCATCGAGGACGGCCTCGACCACGCCCGCGAGGTGCTGGAGCTGCTGCCCGAGGTCGGCATCGACATCGACCAGGTCACCGCCCGGCTCGTGGACGAGGGCATCGAGAAGTTCAACCAGCCCTATGACAAGCTGATGGCGAAGCTGGAGGAGGCGGTCAGGCTGCACTCCGGGGGGTAGTGCAGTCGCTGTGGCGGGCAGAGCACTTGCGGATCTCCGTGCGCGAGGAAGTTCGCCGGGAGCGGAGTTCGGGGGACGCGTTGAGCCGACAGGGGCACGACGCGAACGGCAGTGGTGCCCGGCAGTGCTGAGCGGAGCGAAGCCCGGAGCCCAGGGCCGGCGCGCCTCCGCGGCGGGGGGCGGTAGCCCGGCAAACTGTGCGGTCTAATCTGAGAAGCCATCGGCTCCTCCGTTGTAGTGCTTCCTCCAGCGCCCCAGCAGGAGGTGTGCGACCTGAACGTGGCCGTTCTCTGCGGCCATGTGCACGGGCACGCGGCCTCGGTCCTCGCGCGCCTCGATGTCGGCAGCGTGCCCCGGGAGCAGCCGGGCGATCTCGACATCCCCCTGCTCACGGGCCATGTGCGGCGGGCGGTAGCCGTCCGGGCCCTTGACGTGGACCGACGCACCCTCCGCCAGCAGCGCACGCACGACCTCCGTGTCGTTCGCCTTCACCGCCTCGAAGAGTTAGCCGCCGCCACATCCGATGAGCGTCAACATGCCGGCCAGGGCAGTCAGTACCGGCGTCACGCGCTTCATCGATGTCACCTCGCCTGCATCGTCACGATCTCGCTCTCTGCGTGCCTCAGGGTCGGTTGCCCCACACGTCCTGCCGGATGGAGACCTGCTTGACCGCGGTCAGTTCGCCGTGATCGAGCCACGTGCCCCCGCACTCCGTGCAGCGGTCGATGTATATGCTCTCGTCGTGCGCGTAGCTGCGTTCATCCAGGGCGACCTGGCAGACCGGGCACAGGGCCTCGCCCGCTGCGTTCATAGCGTTCCCGGCAACGGCGGCATCGAGCCGCGCCTGCCACTCCCGCAGCCATTCCAGCGGCACGTCCATGAGCACCGACAGCGCCGCCAGCTCCAGCCAGATGCCACCGCATTCGCAGCAGTGGTCCACGTGCGGGTTGACCTCAAGCTGCAGGTCCGACGGATCGGCCGCGGTGTCGAACAGCGGGCTGTCGCAGCGCGGGCAAACCATCTCCGCCGGCTCCATGCTCGCGCCCGCCGGGGGCGGCTCGAACACCGCCTCGGCGCCGGCGACTGCCTCCTGGCCATCCCGCGCCACGCGGAACACCTCATCGGCGTCGAACCACAGCCCGCCGCAGGCATCACAGCCGTCCACCTGCGTCCTGCCGACCATCTCGGCCCGCAGGCCACCGCCACATCGAGGACAGACCAGACCCGTACGACAGTCGCCCTCGCCTGTCGGAGCCTTCGCACCCGAGCTTGCGCGAGTGAGCACTAATCCTCCATGCGTGTGAACGTCGTCGCACCCATCGTGCCCAGGGCGAGGCAGGTGCCGATGGTCAGCGTGTCGCCTGACACCTGGAACTTCACAGTCTCGTCGGGCATCCCGCTCACCACGTGGCCGACAGTCATCCGGTCCCCCTCGATCCGGTACCACGTCATGACCATGTGCCCGGGCCTGTGCTGGGTGATTTGTCCGTCGTCGCTGAACTCGATGCTGTTTGCGCCCCCGTGCGCCTGCCACTTCCCCACCAGGCCCCCGGCCTCGGGCTGGCAGCCCGCGATCAGCACCAGCACGACCGCTCCCACAACGATCTCGCGCAGCATCATGCACCTCCGGTTCGCGATCTGGCACGCTCACGTCTGCCACAAGCATGCCCCGAACGGTCTCGGGATGCATGTGCCCGTAGACCCAGCGCCGCCCCGGAACGGACCCGCTTTTCCGGGACCGGCGACATGCTTAGCAGCAGTGGTCGGCCACGCTGCAGCGATCTCGGGTACCAGCTCCGGGGGGACATCTCATCCCTGGCGCAAACGTCACCTTTGACAGAAACTGACATGCGCGTGGGTTACGCGCGCCATGTCTGCTACAGAGGAACAGCGTGCGGCAGGATAGCGACGTGGAAGGGACACGCAGGCTCGAGCAACCCGGCGGGTGCAGCGCCGGTGGGAGATGCGGCGGGGCAGACCATCCTGTGCACGGGGATGGCCGACCATCCGTTTCCGGCACGCGCTCTCAGCCTACGGCAGCAGGCCGACCACCTCACCGTCCTCGCCGGCGGCGATGATCACCGGGCCCGCGGGTGAACGTGCGGCGCTCATCCTCGAGCGCGTCGTCGGTGAGATGGCGGGCAAGCCGTTCGGTGTCGCCACCATGCGCCTGCCGGCCGGCGGGCATGGCGGGGTCGTCCGCGGCAACCTCCTCGAACGAGGGATTGGCGAGCAGATTGCGCTGCGCGCGCGCACTGCGCGGCCACTGCGGCGAGGATGAGGGCGACGATCGCGGGGCACACCGGCCTCGGCTCCGACGGCGGCGTGACGGCGCACGGCCCCACGTCGGTTCGCCACGGCCGGCCTCCGGGCCTGCCGTCACGACGGTGGTACGAGCGACGGGCTTCGGGAATCGCGGGTGCCGCAACACTCGAAGAGACGCGATTGACGTCCTCCCCGCGCGCACGTATAATTGCGCTTCCGAGGCGATTTGGCAGGTGATGCGGCTCGAAGGTGCGAGACGGATGTCGGTGTCTTCAGCGGGCATGGAGCAGACAGAGGCCCGTCCGACGCAGCCGGCGGTGTCACCGTGGACCTATGTGCTGCTGGCCACGGTGCCGCTGAACTGGGGCTTTAACTTCATTTCGCTGAAGGTGCTCAAGCAGAGCTTCACCGTCGCCGGGCCGCTGGCCGGGGTCTACGGCCTGCTTTCGGTGCGCTACGTGCTGATGGTCGCCGCGCTGCTGCTGACGCTGTGGGCGCTCGAACGCGACATCACCATCCGCCGCGAGCACTGGCGCTACCTGATCGGCTTCGCCTTCGTGACCGTGGTGGTCTACCAGGGCTGCTTCGCGGCCGGGGTGTTCTACACCCTCGCCGCCGAGTCGGCGCTGCTGATCTCCACCGCGCCCATCTGGGCGGCCATCATCAACCATGTGCTGGGCTGGGAGCGCCTGTCGGCGCGCCAGGCGGCGGGCACGCTCGTCGGCTTCCTCGGTATCGCGGCGGTCATCATGGGCGGGCTCAAGGGTGCCCAGCAGGTCGAGTACCACGCGCTGGGGCTGGCACTGATGGTGCTTGCGGGCATCCTGTGGGCGTGCTACGCGGTGTTCAGCAGGCCGCTGCTGCGCCACTACTCGCCGCTGAAGGTCACCGCGTGGGTCCACACCATCGGCGCGGTGGTGCTCATCCCGGTCGGCGCGCGCGCGGCCATGGCGGTCGAGTGGCCGGGCCTGCCCGCGATCACCTGGGTGTGCCTGCTGCACTTCTCGCTGCTGGCCGGAGTCTATGCTTTCGTGGTATGGTACCGCGGGGTGGCGACCATCGGCTCCTCACGGACGGTGCTGTTCCAGTACTGCGTGCCGATCGTGGCGACCGTGGCCGCCTATCTGCTGCTGCATGAGGCGCCGACGATGGTTCAGGTGGTCGGGATGGCGGTGACGCTGATCGGGCTGCAGCTTGCCGTGCCGCGCCATAGCGGGCGGCGGGCTGTGGCCGACCTGCCCGGGGAGTGACAGCGATGAAGGCGCTGGTGTTCAGCGACGTGCATGGCGAGTTCGAGCCGTTGCGTGACCTGATGCGGGTCGCGCCCGATTGCGGCTGCGACTTCGGCCTGTTCTGCGGCGACATCGTGCGCGGCAAGGCCCGCGCCACTGAGTTCATGACCGCACGCAGCGAGGGACGGACGCCCTACATGAACAGAGAGGCCGTGGCGGCCGAGCGGGCCGAGGACTACGCGCTCTACGCCGAGTTTCACCAGACGCTGCGACCGTCACCCTTCCCGATTCTGGGCGTGCCGGGCAACATGGACGCCCCCGAGGGCCGCTACCTCACCTGCAGTCTCGCCGAGGAGGGCGCCGACTCACCGCTCGAGGTCGTGCACCGCTCGCTGGCGCGCTGCGGCGACTTCGTCATCAGCGGGCTGGGCGGTGAGATCACGCGCGTGGACCGCGAGGAGCTGTTCATGCTGCGTTATCCGCAGTGGGAGGTCATGCACTCCTTCCGCCTGTTCGAGTATGTCCAGGGGCCGCGCATCATGGTGCTGCACACCCCGCCCATCGGTGAGGTCGTGGACCGCGATGGCAGCGCGCACAAGGGCTGCGACGTCGTCAACGAGGCCATCCACACCTTCCGGCCGGTGCTGGCGGTGTGCGGACACGCCCATGACGCCGCCGGGCAGGAGCGGATCGGGGACTGCCATGTGGTGAACCCGGGCGCGCTGCGCGGCGGCCGCTACGCCGTCGTCGACCTGGAGACCATGGAGGCCGATCTGCGGGAGCTGTAGGCCCCCGACTGGAGCATCGAGACCAAGCAATGTCCGGCATTGAAGAGGCCGTGCAGGCCCTCGCATCCGGGGGCTTTGTCGCGCTCGAGGACCACCCCGCGCGCGAGAATGAGGCGGACATCCTGCTCGCCGCCGAGCACGCCACCGGCGAGCGGGTCAACTTCCTGGCCACGCACGTGCGCGGGCTGATCACCGTCGCGGTGGCTGAGGATATTCTGCAGCGCCTTGACATCCCGCTGCTGCCGGCGCGCTACAGCGTGGCCAACGCGCCGCGCTTCGCCGAACCGGTAGATGCGGTGCGCGGCACCACCACCGGCGCCTCGGCCTTCGACCGCGCCATCACGCTGCGCATGCTCGCCGACCCGGACTCGCGCCCCGAGGACTTCTCGCGGCCCGGGCACGTCTTCCCCCTGGCCGCCATGCCCGGCGGCCTGACCCGGCGGCGCGGGCACACTGAGGGCGCCGTCGCGTTGGCGCACCTCGCGGGCATCCGGCCCGTGGTCGCCATCGCCGAGCTGATGAACGAGGTCGGGCAGATGGCCAGCGGCGACGAGGTACGCGAGTTCGCGCGCCACCACGGCATGCCGCTGATCAGCGTTGAGGCGCTGGCCGAGAGGGTCGGGTAGCGGGTAGCCCCACCACCATCGTGCGGACGGGTCGCCCGCCGGCGCCGTCAGACCGCCCGCCGACGCACGTCACGGAGGCGACGACCATGGAGCTGCGCTTCGCGTACGGACACGGTGAGCAGGTCGCCGAGGTCGCGGGCGAGCGCGTGATCGAGGAGATCCGCCTGCCCAGCGTCGAGGGCATCGAGGACATCCCCGCCGCGCTCGACGCCGCCCTCGCCGGCCCCGCCGGCCCGCCGCTCGAGCAGGTCATCGCCCCGGGCGACCACGTGGCCGTGATGACCGTGGACTTCACCCGCCCCAATCCCTCGCCCATGCTCTGGCCGCTCATCGAGCGCATCGAGTCCCTCGGAGCCAGCACGCAGATCGTCATCGGCCTGGGCAACCACCGGCCCATGACCGCCGCCGAGCTGGACGAGTTCATCGGCACGAGCGACGTGCTCCAGCCCGACTCGCGCGGCCCCCAGTGGCAGCTCGGACAGACCTCGCGCGGCACGCCCATCGAGGTCTCGCCGCTGGTGCGCGAGTTCAGCAAGCGCGTGGTGTGCGGCTTCATCGAGCCCTCGTACATCGCCGGCTTCTCCGGCGGGCGCAAGATGATCCTGCCCGGCGTCTCCTCCTATGAGTCGATCACCCACAACCACTTCCTGATCCTGACCGAAGGACGCAAGCTGGGCGTGCTCGACGGCAACCCGGTGCACGAGGACATGACCGAGGCCGCACTGGCTGTGGGCGTAGACTTCATCTGCGACGCCGTGGTCAACCCCGATGACAGCTACGCCGCGATCGTGTGCGGGGACATGATCGCCGCCCACCGGCAGGGCGCGATGCGCTCGCAGGAGATCTACGAGCACGCCGTGCGCGAGAAGGCCGACATCGTCATCTGCACCTCAGGGGGGTGGCCGTACGACATCGACATGGTGCAGGCGAAGAAGACGCTGGTGCCGGCGCTGGAGTGCGTGCGCGAGGGCGGTGCGGTGATCCTGCTGGGCGAGTGCGAGGACGGCTGGGGCGGCGAGGAGCCCTTCCGGCGGCTGCTCGAGAGCGAAGACCCGCAGGCGATCATCGCCGAGATGCGGCGGCGGCTCGCCGAGGGCGAGGCCGAGTGGCACTGGGCGCCGTGCTCCACCGGCTTCCTGTTCTCGTCGGTGGTGCACGAGAAGCAGGCGCAACTGATCGTGGTCTCGCGGCTGGCGCGCGACATCGAGCGCACCTTCGCCGACGCCGCGCCGGACCTGCAGAGGGCGCTGGCGATGGCTCAGGAGCGCCTGGGCGCCGACGCCTCCATCATCGCCCTCCACGACGGCCGGCGCGTCATCTGCCGGTAGCCGCGTGCTGGTGGACGGTCGCGACAACGAACGGGCCCGCGGCCAAGGCTGCGGGCCCGATGCGGACTGCCGTCGGCGCGCGCTACCGGTCGTCGTCGGAGCTGGGGGTAATCTGGCCGGGATCGACCTGCTGCAGCGCCTTCACATGGCCGTCCACGAACGCGTAGTTGTTGGTGCCGTTGTGGTTCTGATACTGCTCCATGGCGGTGCGGTCGCAGAAGGTGTGATTGCCGTTGTCGTAGTCGGGGCAGAGTACCGAGAAGCCCTCGTGGATCATGATATTGTTGGCCGGCGCCGCGATGACCGCCATCTTGACGCTGCGGTAGCCGTCGAAGATGTGGTAATTCTGCGAGCACACGCGGCCGCAGATGCTGCACGGGGCGGTGCCGCTGGCGCCGGGGTGCGAGGGCGAGCCGCCCAGCCAGCCGTAGGACAGCGGGATCGTGCCGAGCGTGAGCAGGGAGACGTCGGTGGAGA